>NZ_KB899152.1:0-56886 GCF_000378065.1 Porphyromonas gulae DSM 15663
ACATAGGGATCCGGCGAGAGGAAGCGTCCGATAGCAGGGTCGTACAGTCGGGCATTCATATTGACCAATCCAAACCAGGGAAGATACTCGTGCCCTGTATAGCCCCGTCCGAGCAGGAGCAGTCGGTCATAGTCGGTGGACAACTCTTCGCTTCGGGTATAAGATGTACCGTCGGTATGCAGCAATTTTCCCCATGGGCTGTATCGCATGCGGTGTACCACCGTGCCGGAGGCATCGGTAATATCCGTCACGCTGCCTTGATAATCACGATAGATATAATGCAACTTCCACTGTCCGGAATTGACCCGCACATAGACGGCCGGAGCCGAATAGGCATCTCCGCCGATATAGTAACGCTCGATATTCTTCCTTTGCGTACCGTATGAATCAGCTTCATAGTTGCCGATGTAAGTTCTTTTGAAGAAAGGTTGTTTGAGTTTGGGGGATCTTACCGTCATAGTCGTACGACTATAGTCATCGGCATAGGTCAGCGTTGCTGTATAGCCGTTCCCTGAGATCGTAAGCGGCCGGTCGAAGGAGGCGTACGAGATGTTTTGTCCCGTAGTATCAGCAAATGCTTCCGCTCCCATTTTCAACCCCATATTCACTATTCGATATGGGCTTTGAGTAGAATATATGAATTTCCCAATGTTGCTAATTTCCGTGACATTTCCATTAGGAGTATAGGAGAAAGACGTTAGTGTCGCTATGCCGAGGTCGCCGTTCGGTCTGTGTTCCGCTGCTCTGGTCAATCGATTAAGTCCGTCGTAAGAAAAGTTTTCACATCTACCGGAATTCTTATCGCTTCGCATCAGGAGATTTCCCGTTTGAGGATCGAAATCGTAATTGAATCCACCCACGCCGGTCGTAAATCGCTCGGTAGGTAATCCCACGGTCGAATACTTGTATTCGCGAGTGCGGTTGCCGGTCCTTACTTTAGTAGGCAGTCCCATCGCATTTTCCTTCAAAAGCTGCCAGATCAAGCTACCGTCCTGCAGCGTTTTGCGAGTCAGTGTACCACGCGTATACTGATAAGTTTCTGTCACAGTCGCTCCCGTCGGCAAAGTCGCTGTCTTGCCCTGAAGCTGTCCGAGGGTATTGTACGAGAGTTGTTCGATGAGATTTTTTCCTTCGACTGTCTCCTCTGTGCGAATGAGACGATCCAAATGGTCATAATCATATGTGCGCGAATAACCGCTGGTCGTTATGGCTGATTTGACCAAATCCTTGTCATAGGTATAATTGGTGGTGAATTCGGGGGTCACGGTTTTTTGGAGTCTCCCGAATTCATCATACATAGATGTAATAACCTTTTTACGGGCATCTTTGCGGATGGTTGTACGGCGGCGGCCGGTCCACGTTTCAGTCGTCTCTATTCTGCCCGCACTGGGGTCGATGATAGCTCTCTGACGTCCGTATTGATCATATTCGAATAGGGTCTTGACATTGCCGGGGGCTTTTATCTCCGACGGTTGTCCGTCAGGTCTGTAATGGTATGTGATTTCGCCACCGAGATCGGATACCGATTCCAACAGTCCACTTGCATCCGATACGCGTGTAGTCGTGATTGCTTCCTTGGTTTCGGACACACGTCTTGGTGTATATGCCCATGTCTGCACTGCTCCTGATGCCATGGTCTGCTTCACAGGACGTTTATAGCGGTCATACTCACAGGTATTCCAATGTAAAGGCGTATTTCCTTTGAAAGGCAAGGACTCCCGCTTGAGCAGGCCGGCTGCGGTATACTCTTTGGCCGAGTACAGCCAACTGCCGTCGAAACGCAGCACCCCAGTCTTCACCTCACGACCGTATGCGTCATATTCTGCCAGAGTCTTTCCTCCATCGTTCGTTGATGTTATGACCTGAAAGTTACGGGGATATCCGTTTGTCAGTAATTGGCGGCTATATTCTTCCTTGGATCCGTCGGCTTTCCTTATGGAGGCGATATTACCCCAGAGGTCATAGACTGTACGTACCTCATTGCCTCGGTCGTCACGAATAAGGCATGGGTGCCCATACGCATCATACTCCCCGTAAATAGTCTTCTGCCCGAATATATCGGTTTCGCTTGCAAGTCTGCCTTTGTTGTCATAGGTATAGGCCTTGCCCCGGAAATCGGTGGCATCGTATGGAGCACTCTTCTCCGCCGTCATATTGCCTGCATCATCGTATTCTCGCCTTATTTCTCCCGTTTTGAGGGTTCCGTTTTCACCGGTAAATGAGGTGATACTGATAGGAAGAAAGGTATCGTTGTATGCAATCGTTTCTTTCTGCATCCATCGGTTGCCATTTCTTTTATGAGTCGTAGTTTTGGTCAACGGCAGTCCAAGGCGATAAGAATTGCTTTGCTTGATGTGACGGTAGGTTTGCTCAATAATAGTCTGTACCCCTTCGCCATTGTCTTCCGTCGTCTTCACAGGGAAATCTTCAGAATCATAGGTGTAAGTCCTGGACAGCGTGGTGTTGTTGAGCAGATCCGATTCTTGGGAGGAGATGAGCAGGGGTTTTTCCTTCGGCCCTGTCTGTCCATTGCTTTGGTAGACGAAAGTCGATGTTTTGATTTTGGCCGAGCTATTGAAGCCAATTCTTGTTGTGGAGCTAAGAGGGACTCCTTGCTGCAATGGATCATATAGCGTAACGGTTTCCACTCCATCTCCAAAAGCATAATCCCATGAGGCATAGGTTTTCGTCTCCTTGAAACCGCAAAAACCCAGACCGTGACGATTGATCACACCATCCGAGAAGGTGTATTCTGTCAATTCCCGATGCGGCTCCCCCTTTATACCCTTGGAAACCTTGGATACAGTCTTTAGCGGAAAAGAAAGGTAATTATATCCATCCGGAAGAGGCGGGAAAGTATAGCCGGATTTAGGACTAGCATATTCGTTGGTCTCGATCAATCCGGTACTGCTTTGTACCCCGGTAATAAGGTGGCGGGTTTGTTCGTCACAGGAAACTTCAAAAAAAGAACCAGTGTTATTTTTATCAATTGAGATGATCGAACAACTCCGAATCGGACACAAGTTGTTCATTTGAACCAGCTCTAATGGTTCGGTAATATTGCCATGTAAAAAATCTTCTGATAAGATATAGTCATCTGGGTGAAACTCTCCATTACGATTCAAAAAGATTCTTATTCCATAGCTTGGGTTTTGGATCTCTTCATTATACGGGTCTAAATCTTTATGTCGAGCAGTCTCCACAATATCCGGAAGACCGTCTCGATTGATATCCATCAAATAAAAGTTGCTATGTTCCATTTGGTGGACTAAATCAATCTCTCTAACTACAACCTTTTCTCCATCGAAAGATTTAATCTTCCATTTTTTCCCATTGTCTATAAAGGTGTATTCGGAGGCTCGAGTCGGCTTATTTATTTCAGCTGTGTCCGCAGCACTGACGTCATTGGGATATGGTTCGGGAACGATGACTGTAGTATGGTAAGATCTGTAAGGCTCAATAAGTTGGTCAAGCTTGCCATCTCCATTTATATCTGCGACATGTCTGCTACTGACTGGATCGAAAAAGTTGAGATTAGTTTTGTCTACAACAAAATCTTTGATATTATCCGACCATTTGAATGTATTGTACAGAGAAGATGAGGATAGGGTGGAAGATAACAAAACAGCTTTCCCTTCTCCAGAAATATCCATAAAAAAACAACCGCGAAACTTGTGACACCCATAAATATGTTTAGAAATATAACATTTCCCGTTTTTCATATCTAAAAAAGAAATCTTAAACTGCACCAAATCATCGATTGTCGACTCTTCCGGTATGCATATGAGAGCCTCAACGGCTCCATCTCCATCTGCATCTCCATACATAACGGTTATACTTCCCTCGTAAGATTCATGAGATATCCGATATTGCTTTTCTTCTTTTTCGAATACACCATTTCGAAAATAATATATATTGCATTTGAGATCTTTTTTGTCGCAAAGGAAGGGTATTGAATTCTGAGGGTGACTCATGCAAATAATCTCATCTACTCCGTCTCCATTAACATCTGCTACTTGTATGCTTTTTGTATACGGATCGACACTCAACATTATAGGAGAATTGGCAAATTCCTCACTTGGAACAACTGCCATTTGGACATCATGATAAGTCTGCCAAGTGGTATAAATTTTTTTGGGGAAAGCCACAAAACCTTCCTTGTTGCTACCTTTAAAAAAGCGGCCTCTTATGCGTTCAGTACTGCTATTGTTGAAACTGATGAGGTCGAAAACCTCAGTGGTTTTATATATTTTATCCTCTTGAGAGGAGTCGAATCCATATACAAAAGAGAGAGGATTTAATGATCGATTGTCTGTTATGCAAGAAATTTTGTGTAATTGAGATTTCTTGTGAGATTCTTTATAATCCAAGATGTAAGTACGCAACAAGCTTCCTTGCCCATAAGAGCGAATATGCTTGAGACGTAAATTGCTTTCATACGATTGTCCTGAGATATAAAGAACTGCAAAGTCTGGTCTGTCTTCATATTCCAAATCAATACGGTTGAAGTGACTATCGGCTGTCCGTCCTCCGTAAGCGACTCTGGTCAGAAAATATACGTTTCCGGACAACCGATAAGAATAATCTATCCGGTAGCCGCGAGCATCTACATAAGACGATATAGGATATGAGGCACGAGTCGTTGCATTATCATCAGGCAGACCAAATGTCGCTCTCCCTCCGTCCGGCATAAGGACATCAAAAGAAACCAAAATATCATCATTATACTTAGGCTTTATTCGCACTTTTCCTTTTAAAGTTGTTCCGGTTATGACTCTATCTCCATCTAATGAGAAAGCGTATGTACTTGGTGCGGAAAAATCAGCGGCACAGCTATACCCGTCAAAATAAAGCGTTCGATTCACCAGTGTAATCGCAGATGCTCCCACGAGATTCCATCCGACACCTGCAATCCCTCCTGCAATCGATTGGCTGTTATACGAAAGAGCTATTGTTGGCTTCGCTCCGACCGATGGAGCAGTGAAGATCGGTACAGAATAAGTCTTGGCTCCCGAAGGGCTCACTCCGGATTGATAAGAAATCTCGCCCGGATCCACATCCATATAGATGGGGAGGTTGTCTAACCCAGATATGGTTGCTGCTGCGGCATCCGCTGCTGCTTGAGCCTCTCGCAGTTCACGGATCGAGGTCGCTTTTTGTCTCTGCGATAAGGAGTCAAGAACTTCCAGCGAGAGGATGTCGGCTTTGGATGTAAGCGGAGAGCAGAGAAAAAATGAAGAAAGGGAGAGAAGCGAGGCGTAAAGTTTTTTCATACGTCTATCCTAAATGTTTTAAAGTAAAAAAAGTTTTATTTCTTAATGATTTTCCATGTGGACTGCTCTTTACCGATAAAAAGGCGCATCGCGTAGTTGCCGGCAGGAAGTCGACTCATATCAACTTTCGTATCTCGATGATTGAACGATCCCTGTAGGACTAAGGAGCCATGCATATTGAAGATAGCGTACTTCCCTTTATCCTCAAGAGAGCTGATGGATATGGTCAAAACAGATTCTACCGGGTTCGGATACAGTCTTATCTGTGTGTCTCCCAAAATCTCATTGAACTCTTTAGGTTCGTCTCTTTCTTCTTCGCTCGGCTCTTCACCTGTCGCAATTATGGAATTTATAATGATAACTCTTGCAACCCGATTGCCGGATGCATCATAAACAAAAGAGAGTGTCTGCTGAGCTTTCGCTCCCAAGCACCCCAGAAGAGAAAGAAAAAGCGTGAGCAATAAATGTTTCATAGCCAATTATTAATGATATTTTGCTGCAAAGGAAATATATTTTTCATTATTATAAGCGAGATCGTCTTGATTTTGTGTGTTTTGGGATCCTTTTATTCTTGGCATTTTTCTTGTAAGCTTTTTATGTCGCTCTGTGATAACGGCCTGAATGTCATCCTGTGATGGGTGTGGAAAGAATGAGTTTTTAGGGAAAAAGACAGCCCAAAAAAGTTTTCAAGAATGAAGACAAGCTTAGAATCATTCTAAATAAGCAGCTGAAAGAGAGGAGGACGCGAGGTGAAAAAGAGGAGAAAACGGACTTTTGCAGATCGATATTTGCTTTCCAGGATTCTGTCTGACGATCTGTATATAAACCATTTTCGATTTATATATAGATCGTTTCCAATTTATATATAAATCGTTTTCAATAAATATATAGATCGTAAACGGTTTATATATAAAACCCAGCCTCCAAAAGGCCTTTTCGGGGCATGATAAAAAGAAGACACCCGTCAAGTTCGTGACAGAACCTGGCGGGCGTCGTATAGGATAGGAGCGAAAGAGGGTTGCTCCTTATTTATGCTTTATCGGAAAAGCTTGGAGACTTTGGTTGATTTGAGAATGGGCTTTATTTCTCAATTTTAAAAGGCATAAAGGCCGTTAGATCACCGAATTCGAGAACACATGGACTCGGTTTGTCGAAGGGGTTGGGCTTGCCGTCGGCTTCATACTTATCCCCTTTCTGCAAGTGTACAAGCAGCAATCGCAATTGAGCGTCATTCACTTCTTGGTTAACCCGAATATAACCCGTGAATCCGACCGGGGAATCCAAAAGATGTCCATCGATAAAATCCGAATAATAATAGCTGATCCCTTTGTTGATTACGCTTTCATCGCTCAATAGGTTGAAGAAAAACTGATGTTTTTCGATTTGGTCCGGTTTCAGGAATTGTTGGTTGATCGGGTTGTTTTTTCCATCGAACAGGAATATCTCCATCTTATACCATACTCCTTTTTTGAATTTTAGAGGGGCATTGTCCGGCAAGGGGAAAAAGCTCCCATAGAAGTCCGTATTTAAGTGCTGAATAAAAGGATCTGAGGAATGAGCAACGAATGCTGATGGATTGACGTTGATACTGCCGGCTCCCGGTTCAGTAAGAACCCCTTCCGTAAAGCGACAAACCAATTGAGTCGGGGTGTCATGACCTAAGTCGTTTTTCTTGGATCGGCAGGATCCCAAGAGAATGGTCAGTGCTATGAGTCCGAAGATCGTTTTTCCAATTCGTAACATAAGCTGTTATTCGTTTTTTGTGAGTGTTCTTGTCCTTTTCTTCATGTGACATTCTCCTTCCGATTCATAGGGTATTGGGTTCGCATGGATGGAGAATATCCGCGAACAAAGATATACCAATTGTTCGATGAGCAGTTTCTCAAGGATAGATAATGTGGCGTGTGGCTACTTGAAGCTGCATGATGCGGTACATATTGGAGATGGTACCGATGCGTAGTTTGTCTTTCACCTCATAGTAGTCGGCGCAGGTGCCGCATACGATGATGGGGATGCCGTACTTCTTGTTCAGTTCGGCCAGTGTTTCGGCCGTGTCCGTGCCCTCGACGGCCAGCAGCACCCCTGTATTGTAGAGGATGATATGCGAAGGAAGCCGATCCAGCTCGCCGATAGCATTGACGAAAGCGCGCATCAGGATGCTCCCCAATTCGTCATTTCCAGTGCCCATCCGATTGCTTTTGGCCACGATGAGGTAGTCCCCTTGTGCCACCGCGTGTGGATGCTCGGCCGGGCAGGAAGTCGGGGCCGGTTCTTCGATATGGGTCGATACCCGAAAGGTGAGCGTTGTATAGTCGCCCTCTTCGGATTCGACGGCGACGGCTCCCAATTCACCGATATAGTCGCGCAGGTTGCATTTCGCTGTTTCATTGTCAGTCATTACGGAGATTTCCTCTCCGACGGGAGTGCCGTCGACGGCTTTCTTGAGTAAAATCAGAGGGAGGGGGCAGAGTTTCCCCCGAGTATCTACCACTTTCATGATTGTAAACCTTTTAGATGAGATAGTTCCAGTAGTTTGATGGCTGTTTCGTGAGGTGTATCCGTTTCTACTGCCAGTTGGGCAGCGGGGCTTTCCCTGAATTCTGCCAGCGAGTGTGCGTAAGCCTTGTCGTAGTAGTCCAGAGCCAAGGATACGGCCTCTTCCAGTCGTCCTTCCTTGAGGGCTGTTATGGCTTGTGTCGTAGCGGCTCCTCCCATCCGGCGAGCGATATGCTCGAAAGAGCTTGTCAGAGCCTCTGCATCGTACACGCCGTACTCTTTGGCAATATGGGCGATGCGTACGGGACGAGGAACCGACAGCTCGATCAAAGGAGCTTGACGCATGACTTTGTAGAAATCGTCCGGAAGAAATACACGTCCGATAGTCTTGCTCTCGCTTTCCATCCATATCGGACGATTCGGATCACAAGCGGAGAGAGCATCGTGCAAGAGATTCATGAAATGTTCGGTGGTCGGCTGCTGCTCTTGCCCCAAGGCTCCGAAGGCAGACCCTTTGTGGTGGGCCAATCCTTCCAGATCAATCACCTGTTCCCCCATTTGGGAGAGTTCGTTCAGGATGGGCGTTTTTCCTGATCCCGTATAACCGCCTAAGACGATGAAACGCCAAGGGCAAAGCTTCAGAATATCGGGGAAATGCCGGCGGTATGCTTTGTATCCGCCACGGAGACGACGGATGCGAAGTCCGGCTACGGATAGCAGCCAAGCGACACTCTCGCTTCGCATACCTCCTCTCCAGCAGTAGAGGATGATGTCTCTGCCGGCAGCAAGGGAGCGAGCTTCACGCACCATCTCGGCCATACGCGGCCCAACGAACTCCAATCCTCGCTCTATGGCCGCCTGGCGACTATGTCTGACATAGAGTGTGCCTACCTCGGCTCGTTCCGCATCCGCAAACAGGGGGAAACTCTCTGCGCCCGGAATATGTCCGCGGCGGTATTCTTCCGGAGAGCGGACATCCAAAACGAGAGAGTCGGAGCGGTTGGATAAGAAAAAATCGGTGTCAATCAGCATCGGAAAAATGTCATTTCCTTGGTTCTGAGCGACAAATATACAGATTATCCTTTGCGGCCTTTTCCGTAAGTTTGTGTCCATGAAAGAATTTATCATATCGGAGGCACGAACCGAGCCTACTGTCCTTGTCGGACTGATTACCCCCCAGCAATCGGAAACTCAAGTGCGAGAGTATCTCGATGAGTTGGCTTTCTTGTGCGAAACAGCCGGAGCGCAGCCGATAGCCCGCTTCACCCAGAAACTGGATCAGCCCAATTCCGTAACCTTTGTAGGCAAGGGCAAATTGGATGAGATACGTACCTATGTGCAGGAGAACGAGATCGGTATGGTGGTGTTCGACGACGAACTCTCGCCCAAGCAACTGCGCAACATCGAAAAAGAGCTTCAGACCAAGATCCTCGATCGTACAGGTCTTATCCTCGATATATTCGCCCGTCGGGCACAGACGGCTCATGCCAAAACGCAGGTAGAGCTGGCTCAGTACCAGTACATGCTGCCTCGACTGACGGGGCTGTGGACTCACCTCGAAAGACAGCGTGGCGGTGTCGGTATGAGGGGCCCGGGTGAAAAGCAGTTGGAAACCGACCGCCGTATCGTCTTGGACAAAATAGCTCGGCTCAAAGAAGAACTCAGGGACATCGACAAACAGAAATCCGTGCAGCGCAAGAACCGTGGCAAGATGGTACGCGTTGCTTTGGTAGGCTATACGAACGTCGGGAAGAGTACGCTGATGAATGTCCTCTCCAAAAGTGAGGTCTTCGCCGAAAACAAGCTGTTTGCCACGTTGGATACGACGGTGCGCAAGGTGATCATAGACAATTTGCCCTTCCTGCTGAGCGATACAGTCGGGTTTATCCGCAAACTGCCCACACAGCTGGTCGAATCCTTCAAAAGTACGCTTGATGAGGTGCGCGAGGCAGACTTGTTGGTGCACGTAGTGGATATGTCCCATCCGGCATTCGAGGAACAAATAGAAGTGGTGAACCAAACTCTGGCGGAGATAACGGCCGGAGAGGAAAAGCCGATGCTTCTTCTCTTCAACAAGATCGATGCATTCTCTTTCACTCCCAAAGACGAAGACGATCTTACTCCCCGAACGAAAGAGAACATAAGTGCCGAGGAGCTGCAGCAGACCTGGATGGCCAAGCTTGGGAATGACTGCCTGTTCGTCTCAGCGAAGAAAGGCACCGGGATGGATGCTCTGAAAGCACTGCTCTATGAAAGAGCCAAGGCGATCCACATTACGCGCTTCCCCTACAATGACTTCCTGTTTCAGGACTATTCCGAGGAGATGGAATAAGCCGATACCTCTCCATCGGCTTGCAAAATTCTCTACCTTTGATAAATTGTTGGTTTTAAGACCGTGAAAATTTTGCGGCTCTGCGTATCAACCTTTTCGATCATTAATAACAATAAACGATCAGTTGCACTGTGGACGTATCTGCATATCCTTTTTTTCGTCGCGATATGAGTTGGCTCTCCTTCAACGAACGCGTGTTGATGGAGGCGGCCGACCGGACACTGCCTGTTTATGACAGGATAAAGTTCCTATCCATCTTCTCTTCAAATCTGGAGGAGTTCTATACCGTACGGGTGGCCTATCATCAGGCCGTACTACAGAAACGGCGCGACAGGAGTGAGGCCGAAGAGGATTCCGATGCGGATGCTCATATCCTGCAAGCTATTCGAGAGACTGTAATCAGACAGGACGAGCTGTATTATCGTGTTTTCTACGATCAGATCCTGCCCACCTTGGAGGAACACGGTATCCGATTGCGTACGCATGCCCCCACTCATCCGGATCATAAAGCCTACCTGCGTCGTTTCTTCCACGAGGAGATTTTCCCTCTGCTCTATCCGATGCTGTTGCTGCCGAGCAAGGTACGTACGTTTATCCGTTCGGGTAGGGTGTATCTGGCTGTTCGGCTCAAAGAAAAAGAGACGGACGAGGCCTACAGCTATGCACTGCTCAATGTGCCTACCGATGGCCTTCCTCGCTTCGTAGAGTTGCCGCGGCTCCAGACCGACACGTTTTATTACTACTCTTTTCTGGAAGATATTATCAAAGAGCATCTGGATGTAGTCTTCCCCGGGTATGAGGTGATGGACAGCTATTCGATCAAAGTATCCCGCGATGCCGATTTGCTGTTGGATGCACAGCGTCCTGAAGATTTGCCCGGAGAGATTCGCAAGAAGGTGAAGACCCGCAAGCTCGGTGCTCCTACGCGATTCATGTATGATGGGCGCATGCCCGACGAGGTGCTGCGATACATCTGCAGTTCGTGCGACATCGACCCGGAGGAGGCTATTCGGAGTGGAAACTATGTCAATCTGCAAGATCTGGCTATGCTGCCCAATCCGTTTGCCCCCAGACTGGAGACACTCACGCCGGAGCCTCTCCTCTCGAAGCATTTGGAGCAGGCTCCTTCTCTGATGGAAGGCATTCGCAGGAAGGACTACCTGATTCATGTTCCTTACTATACGTACGACTATGTCGTGCGTCTGCTGATGGAAGCGGCCATCTCACCGGATGTGTCGGAAATACGCCTTACGCAGTATCGCGTAGCGGAAAATTCGTCCATTATCAGTGCGTTGGAAGCGGCTGCACAGAGTGGAAAGAAGGTATCTGTCTTCGTGGAGCTGAAAGCCCGATTCGATGAGGAAAACAATCTGCGTTTGTCAGAGCGTATGCGCCGTTCCGGGATTCGGATCGTTTATAGTATGCCCGGGCTGAAAGTTCATGCCAAGACGGCTCTCATCCTTTATCATACGCCTGCGGGCGAACGTCCGCAAGGCATCGCTTTACTCTCTACGGGGAATTTTAATGAGACCACTGCTCGTATTTACTCCGACACTACGCTGATGACTGCCAATACGGACATCGTGCACGATGTGTACCGTCTCTTCCGTATTTTGGATGGGGATCCCGAGCCGGCACGATTCAGTCGCCTGCTTGTGGCTCGCTACAACATGAGCGAGGCCATTACCAATCTGATCGAACGCGAGATAGAAAACGTGAAACGTGGCAAGCGTGGCTATATGCTTCTGAAGATGAACGGCCTACAGGACAAAAACGTCATCACACAGCTTTATCGGGCTTCCGAGGCCGGTGTGGAGATCGATCTGATCGTGCGAGGCATCTGCTGTTTGGTGCCTGATATGCCACAGAGTCGCAATATACGTGTCACCCGATTGGTGGATATGTATTTGGAGCACAGCCGTATCTGGTGCTTCCACAACGGAGGGAAAGAAGAGGTATTCATCTCTTCGGCCGACTGGATGAAGCGCAATCTTTACAACCGCATCGAGACCGCATGCCCGGTGTTGGATTCTGCTCTACGAAGAGAGATTATCGATATATTGGAGATTCAGCTTCGCGACAATATCAAGGCTTGTCGGATCGATTCTTCACTCAACAACATTTACAAACACAATAGCGATGAGAAACCGGTTCGCGCACAGGCGGCCATCTATCGCTATCTCAAAGAAAAAGAAGACGCCACACCTGCTGCAAAATAAATGATGAACAAGACATTCTTCCTTCGTGCCTTGCTGTCGCTGACAGCTATCTGCTCCTTGTCTCTATCGCTCGTGGCACAACGACATTCGGCGGCCTTCGAGCGTTGGCATCACGACAAATTCAGCCTTTTCATCCATTACGGCCTCTACAGTGAACTTGGAGGAGTTTGGCAAGGCAAACCTGTGAAGAACGGATATAGCGAACAGATCTACTCTTTCGGAATACGCGATATGAAGCAATACGAGCCGGTGGCCAAGCGGTTCCGCCCCGGCAGATGGGATGCCGATGCCATAGTGGCTTTGGCTCGGAAAGCAGGGATGAGGAGTATCGTGTTTACTTCCAAGCATCACGATGGCTTCTGCATGTATGGCTCGGCTGAGACTCCATTCAATATCGTGGAAGCCACACCTTCGCGTCGCGATGTAATGAAAGAATTGAGCGATGCTTGTCAGCGTTCGGGTATGAAGTTCGGCGTTTACTTTTCTCTTATCGATTGGCATTTTCCGGAAGCCAATCCGATCAGCGATCACAACGCAGACCGGATTACCCCGGCACATCACCAATACAATATGCGTCAGGTGAGAGAGATCCTCACAGGTTACGGCCCCGTCAGCGAATTGTGGTTCGATATGGGATCGCTTACGCCCGAGCAGAGTGAAGAGCTGTATCGTCTGGTGCATGAGCTGCAGCCCGACTGTATGGTCAGCGGACGCTTAGGCAATGACCGAGCAGACTTTGCCGTCATGGGAGACAATGAACTTCCTACCGAGCCGATTGCCATTCCTTGGCAGACGGCGGCATCCATGTTCCCCGAGACATGGGGCTATCGTTCATGGCAGGAGAGAGGCACTATTCGGGACAAAGCGCGTGAGAAGTTCGAAGATCTGGTGCGAGTGGTGTGCCGTGGGGGCAATTATCTGCTGAATATAGGCCCTGAAGGTGACGGATCCGTCTTGCCATACGAATCGGAGGTGTTGCTGGCCATGGGCGAATATCTCGATATGTATGGAGAAGGTATTTACGGCACGGAACGCTCTCCTTTTCCCGAACTTTTGCCCTTTGGCGAGGTTTCGGTTCGCGATTCCATGCTCTATCTGTTTGTCCGTCCGGACATGGCCGGCAAGGAGATATTCATTCCGGTAAATGGAGAGTATCTGGAAGAGGTGAGCAATTTGACCAACGCTTCACCGCTCGATATGAACATTCGCAAGACCGGTGTTCGTATCCGGATGCCTGCAAGCATGCCAAAGTCTTTCCTTGTGCTGGCTCTGGCATTCAATAGAAACGATTTTGTACTGGCAGACCGCCCGCAGAGCTATCCCTTGCATACGGCCAATAGCTCTCGAATATACGGGCATAGCTGCTGGGACTACTATACGGGATTCAAGAGTGTAACGGGTATGAAGTGGCAGGCGGTTTCTGCTCCCCATATGATTATATATACGGACAAGGAAGCCGGCAAGACACTACGCCTCTCGGTAGGATCTCAAGACCGAGAGATCACGTTGGCTGGTGGAAAGTCCGAGGTTGTAACGGCTTCGCACGACAGCCTGTCATGGGGCAAGCCCTATGTTCGGCGAGTGGGTGGGGTATTCGGAATGATTCCTGACAATATCCTCCGAGGCGATTCCATCCCTCTACCCTTACCCAAAGGGTGGGAAGAAATGCCTATAGGACAAGTGGAGAAAAAGCCTTGGGGAGAGATCAGCTCCTGCCTGCTGGTGCAGGATATTGTGTCCGATAAGGAGCAGACTGTGCCCTGCCACCTCACTTTCGGCAATGGCGTATATGTGACGCTCAATGGCAAGCAAATCACTGCCGAACTGATTCGGGAGACCGGTGTGCCTCATGAGCTAACTGTCTGCCTGCCATTGCAAAAAGGGAAAAATCGGTTGGCCGTGAAGTTTATGAACAGATTCGGAGAAGAATTGATACGAGGCATCAGCTGGCCTAAGTCATACACTCGCTATATATTGCCCATTGAAGGGTTTCCATTGGTGAAAGCCGGAAAGTCGGGGATCCCCATCGAGCTTCGTCCGGCGTCCGTTCGGTATCAGGGTACGCCTGCATCTATTCCTAATATAGTCCTGCTTTAATCGGGTAAGCGGGGGCTTGAGACGAAAAAAGATGAGGTAAAAACGAGAATTTGTTGTACAGTTAAAAATATCCTTTATCTTTGCGCTGTCTTTCAGGAAGTCAATGGATTTTTCTTTGCAGAGACATTGCCAAGAGGGCCTATAGCTCAGCTGGTTTAGAGCATCTGCCTTACAAGCAGAGGGTCATAGGTTCGAATCCTATTGGGCCCACTCGATGGCAAACAAAGCAACGATGACCGAGAAAGATGATAAAGGGGCCTATAGCTCAGCTGGTTTAGAGCATCTGCCTTACAAGCAGAGGGTCATAGGTTCGAATCCTATTGGGCCCACCTTTTTTTTAAAGCCGTGCAAGCATCGATGATTCTTGTGTGGCTTTTTTGTTTTAACTAAAAAAGAAGAAAAAAACAGATGAAACGACTGATTATTTTTCTGGCAATGGGTGGCTCGCTGTTCACCCTTGCGAAAGCACAAGTAGCAAACACTGCATCAGACGCTCCCCAAAAGGACTGGACTATAAAAGGTGTGACCGGACTCAATGCCTCCCAAACCTCTTTGACGAATTGGGCAGCCGGTGGAGAAAACACGGTGGCGGGGAACCTCTATTTGAATATAGATGCCAACTACCTGAAAGGCAAATGGAGTTGGGACAACGGTCTTCGCACAGATTTCGGTCTGACCTATACGACGGCCAATAAATGGAACAAGAGTGTAGACAAGATCGAACTCTTCACGAAGGGTGGCTATGAGATCGGCCGCAATTGGTACGGTAGTGCTCTTTTCACTTTCCTTTCACAGTATGCTAAAGGATATGAGAAGCCCTCTGATCACCTGACAGGAGTAAAGCATATCTCTAATTTCTTTGCTCCAGCTTATTTCACTCTTGGTGCCGGTGCGGACTACAAACCCAATGAGAAGTTTTCTCTCTACCTCTCTCCTGCAACAGGTAAGCTGACGGTAGTGGCTGACGACTACCTGTCCGGCTTGGGTGCTTTCGGTGTGAAAGCCGGTGAAAAGACCCTGTTCGAGCTTGGTGCCTTGGTAGTTGGTTCGGCCAACATCAATCTAATGGAGAATGTCAGCCTGATAACCAAGGCTTCGTTCTTCACGGCTTATACACATGACTTCGGCAACATCGACATCAACTGGGAGGCTATGCTGGCAATGAAGATCAACAAGTTCCTCACAGCTACGGTAGCCACCAACCTTATCTACGACGATGACGTGAAGATCAACGATGGTCCGAAAATCCAGTTCAAGGAAGTTGTAGGCGTGGGTGTTGCGTACACTTTCTAAATAAAGAATCTCAATTTCTGACAGCGAAGGCTGCGACTGCCTGCAAAGGATGGTCGCAGCCTTTGATGTTTTTGCTTGGATTGACTTCGTTAGGAGAGTAGATGCCAAAATAAAAATTACGTCCGAGAATCTTAGCTTTTTAGTACCTTTAGGCTGTGATAATATTCAGATCTGCTACATGAAACAATCGGGGACGACTGCACGCAAGCTAACGATATTCTATGTCGGTATGCTTCTTTTCTTTTTGATCGGACTTTGGCTTTTCGCCACTATCGGGAAAGAGCTTGAACCCAATATGGCTGATCAGGTTGTGTCTGTCCATGGGCGAGGCGGATTGTCGGGTGCATTCGATTCTTTCAGCGAGTCCGTACACCATCATTTCACCGGTACTATCGGTATCCTGTTATTGCAGATCATCGTTATTCTTACGGTGGCGAGGCTCGTAGCTTGGTTCTTCGGAAAAGTCGGCCAGCCTACTGTAATCGGAGAAATCGTGGCCGGTATATTGCTTGGCCCATCTCTTTTGGGAGCCGTTTGGCCTCAAGCTTATGAAGCTCTTTTCCCTTTGTCCAGTTTGGCCAATCTGGAACTGCTCAGTCAGTTCGGCCTCATCTTGTTTATGTTTGTCATCGGTATGGAGCTCAATATAAATGATATCAAGCCTCGCTTCAGCCAGTCGATGATCATCAGCCATGCGGGTATCTTTATCCCCTTTCTCTTAGGTTTGCTGATCAGCTACATGACATACAAGGATTATGCTGCCGACACCACAACCTTCCTCCCTTACGGCCTCTTTATCGGTATCTCGATGAGTATCACGGCTTTTCCCGTATTGGCCAGAATCATACAGGAGCGCCAATTGGGGAAGAGTCACCTCGGGATGCTTTCTATCAGCACAGCTGCGGCAGGAGACATTTCGGCTTGGTTGATGCTCGCCGGAGTAATGGCTATTACCCAAAGCGGTAGCTTTCTCAGTGCCATATACAACTTCCTCTTCCTCATACTCTACCTCTTGGTTATATTCGGACTCATACGGCCTTTCTTCAAAGTAATCGGACGGCTCTATGACAACCAGGAGGTCGTGAGCAAAACGATGATCGGCTTTATTTTCGTTTTGCTGTTGGCTAGTGCCTATGCCACCGAACTATTGAGTATGCATGCCCTGTTCGGTGCTTTTATGCTCGGCTTGGTGATGCCGGAAAACCTCAAATTCCGGAAGATTCTGACAGAGAAGGTTGAAGATGTCTCCCTTACCCTGTTCCTCCCCTTATTTTTCGTTAGTTCCGGTTTGCAGACGAAATTGGGATTGCTCGATAGTGCTTCCCTCTGGCTGCTCACCGGCGCGTTCACCTTGGTGGCGATCATCGGTAAGTTCGGCGGTACCTATGTGGCAGCGAGGATCTGTGGAGAGAGGAAGAAAGCATCGCTTTACTTAGGAGCGTTTATGAATACGCGTGGCTTGATGGAGCTTGTCGTGCTGGCTATCGGACGCGAGTTGGGTATCCTCCCTCCGGTTATCTTCACTATTCTGGTGATGATGACGCTGATCACCACTTTCATGACCACTCCTTTGCTCCGACTTATAGATCTTTTCTTCAAGCGTGAGACCCAGCTTGAGAATGCAGCACTCCAGAAAGAAAACAGCGGAGCGGTATTGCTTTCGTTCGGACGAGCTTCGAGCGGTGCCCATCTGCTCCATGCTACAGATCTTTTGATGCATCGGAATGATGAGAAACCCTCTGTTACGGCTCTTCATATCACGGTCGGAAGCGACACGAATCTGACCTCTTCGGAAGTGTATGAGGAAAGAGCTTTTGCCCCTATTCTTGAAGAAAGCGATCGGAGGAAGCTCCCGATCAGAACTCTGCACCACCATATTTTCGAGCATCCTGAAGCAGAAGTGGTTCGTACGGTCAATGACGGTGGCTACAGCTTCCTGCTGGTCGGTGCGGGTATCAATTTGTCCGACCGAAAGAGCGACAAGGAGTTGTTGTATTTCCGCAGAAAGTTGCAGAAGAAAATAGGCCCTATCTCCATTGCTCCTCCCGAAGCCCTGTTGAATGCGCATGAGATGCTGAGGGATAAAATGCATTACTTCATCGAGCAGACGCAATGCAGTGTGGGTATTTTTATTCATCGTGGATTCAAGCATGCGGGTAAGGTCTTGCTCCTGATGGAGAACGAAGGTGACGAGGAACTCCTCGTCTATGCCCGTTCACTGGCTCGCAACAATGGCAGTGTGCTCGATGTGCTGCCCGAGACCGACGGTTTGCTTCCGGCTCTATCCACGGGAGAAAACAGACTGAAAGCCGGATTGCCATCGACAATCAATATCAGTAGCTACCACTTTATGCTCGTCAGCTACCGCTATTGGTTGCGCTTTGCCGATGAGTGTCCGAGCGTGATCGAGCACTTGCCCTCCACTATTATTATCCATCATCGAAATAACCCCTCTTCGACATTGAAAGCTGCAATGGCATGAGAATAATCGAACAAGATCCTTGGCTGCGCCCGTACGAATCAGTAATAGAAAGCAGACTGAAATACGCTCGCAAACGAGAGACGGATTTGACCGGAGGAAGATCCGGTGGATTGAGCGACTTCGCCAATGGACATCTTTATTACGGACTTCATCAGGAGGGGGATTCGTGGGTGATTCGTGAGTTCGCTCCCGAAGCCACCGCCGTATATCTGATCGGCGAACTTTCGCGCTGGCGTAGATTGCCGCAGTTTCGGTTTGCTCCTGTGGACGAAGTGGGTTCATGGGAATTACGGATTCCAAGCCGATTGCTTCCTCACGGCTCTCGTTACAGGCTCTTCTTCGAATGGCCCGGCGGTGAAGGAGAGAGGATACCGGCTTGGTGCAACCGTGTAGTACAGGATCCTGAAACTTATCTCTTCTACGCCCAAGTGTGGATGCCGGGTCTTCCCTACGAAATGAAACACCCTCGTCCCAACCGTAAAGACGAGCCGCTGCTGATTTATGAATGCCATATCGGGATGTCGTCCGAGGAGGAGAAGGTCAGCACATACGAAGAGTTTCGGCGCGATGTCCTCCCCCGTATCTGCAAGGACGGCTACAACGCCATACAGCTCATGGCAGTACAGGAACATCCTTATTACGCATCGTTCGGCTATCATGTGTCGAGCTTTTTCGCTCCGAGCAGTCGTTTCGGGACGCCCGAAGATCTCAAGCGTCTGATCGATGACGCCCATGGCCTCGGTTTGTACGTGATCATGGATCTGATACATTCGCATGCGGTCAAGAACGAGGTCGAAGGCTTGGGTTTGTATGACGGCACGCATACCCTTTTCTTCCATGAAGGCCGCGGACTTCATCCGGCATGGGATTCGTATTGTTTCGACTACGGTAAGGACAACGTACTGCACTTCCTCCTCTCCAACTGCAAATACTGGCTGACAGAATTTGGATTCGATGGCTTCCGTTTCGATGGTGTGACCTCGATGCTCTACTATAGCCATGGACTCGGCGATACGTTCGACAATTACGACAGCTATTACAACGGCCATCAGGACGACGATGCCATTGCTTATCTGATCCTGGCCAATAAACTTATTCACGAACTTCGCCCCGATGCAATCACGATAGCCGAAGAGGTAAGCGGCATGCCCGGATTAGCTCTTCCCTTGGCAGATGGCGGATATGGCTTTGACTACCGTTTGGCCATGAATATCCCTGATTTCTGGATCAAACTCATCAAAGAGCATCGTGACGAAGACTGGAATCCCGGCGACATCTGGTATCAATTGACCAATCGCCGTCAGGAGGAAAAGACGATCAGCTATGCCGAGAGTCACGACCAGGCTTTGGTCGGGGACAAGACAATCATATTTCGCCTGATCGATGCCGATATGTATTGGTATATGAACAAGCAGAGTTCTGTACATAGCGTGGACAGAGGCATCGCACTGCTGAAGATGATCCGTCTCTTCACCGCCACGACGATGAATGGTGGTTATCTCAATTTCATGGGCAACGAATTCGGGCATCCCGAATGGATCGACTTCCCTCGCGAAGGGAATGGCTGGTCTTATAAGTACGCCCGCAGGCAGTGGAGTCTGGCCGATAGCCCTTTCTTGCGCTATGCAGGTCTGCACTTGTTTGATCAGGATATGATAGCCATGATACAATCGGTAGAGAGCTTTCACAAGCTCCCTTTGCGCGAATACTGGCTCAAGAGTGAAGAGCAGGTGATCTGTTTCGGTCGAGGCGATTTCTTCTTCGTTTTCAATTTTCACCCCGAACGTTCTTATTCGGATTATCCCATCCCTCTTCCGGCCGGTAAGTATTCGGTAGCGATGAGCACCGATGCACGGAAGTACGAAGGTTTCGGCCGTGTGGACGAATGGGTGGAGCACTTTACCCTTCCGGATGGGAGTAAAGATCGGCTTACTCATGGACAGCATCTGAACCTCTATCTGCCGGCTCGCTCTGCTCTCGTTCTGAAGCTTGCCGACTGACAGCTTGCCCTCTCCTTTTTTCAAATCCCTCCCTCTAACTAAGATTCGATATGACCGAGCGACTTTTTCTTCTTGATGCTTATGCCCTCATCTTTCGTGCCTATTATGCTTTCATCCGTAGCCCGCGGATCGATTCTACAGGTCGTGACACCGGAGCCGTGTTCGGCTTTGCCCTGACCTTATTGGATATACTGGAGAAGGAGTCGCCGGAGCATATCGCCGTGGTATTCGATCCTCCGGGAGGCAGTTTCCGTCATCGCGAGTATGCAGAGTACAAGGCTCAACGAGAGGAAACGCCGGAAGGTATTCGTATCGCCATCCCTTTAATTAAAGAGATGTTGGCAGCTTTCCGTATTCCTGTTGTTGAAGTGCCGGACTTCGAAGCGGACGATACGATAGGTACTTTGGCCAAACAAGCCGAAGAGCAAGGGCTTGCCGTCAGGATGGTAACACCCGATAAAGACTTCGGCCAGCTGGTGTCCGAGCGCATCAAGATCTATCGGCCTAAGACGGGAGGAGGCTATGAAACGTGGGGGCCGGCAGAAGTCTGCGAAAAGTTCGGACTCTCCGCCCCCGAGCAAATGATAGATTACCTCGGCCTCGTAGGGGACAGCTCGGACAATATACCCGGATGTAAAGGCATCGGAGCGAAAACGGCCGAGAAGCTACTGGCCGAGTATGGAAGCATAGACGGCATATACGCCCACCAAGATGAATTGAAAGGAGCTGTGGCCAAGAAAATTCAGGAGGGAGAAGAGCAAACGCGCTTCTCGCGATACTTGGCCACCATCCGCACGGATGCTCCCATCGCCTTCGATGCCGAAGCCTATCGACGTACTTCGCCGGATATGGCAGCCGTTCGCGAGTGCTTCGCCGCACTGGAATTTCGCACCTTGCTAAAACGGTTGGAAGGAGCACGAGCCGATGCTCCTGCTACAGATCTGTTTGCCGGCGTAGTACAGGATCAAGAGCCGCCCACGGATTTGTTCGGAGATGGTACTGACGATACCGGGCATCCACTGAAAACGTTGCTTGATGTACCACACGAATATACGATTCTCGAAACCGAGGAAGAGATAGCGGATTGCATCCGAATATTCTCTGCCACGCCTCGTTTCTCATTCGACACAGAGACCGACTCGAAAGATGCACTTCGGGCCAATATCGTTGCCGTCACGCTATGTGCCGAATCGGGACGGGCTTTCTTCATACCCCTACCGGAAGGCGAAGAAGCCGGAAGGCGCAGGTTAGACCTCTTGCGTCCGCTTTTTGCCGATGCTGCTATCGGCAAAGTCGGCCAGAATATGAAGTACGACATCCAAGTGCTCTCCCGCTACGGTGTCGAAGTGCGCGGACAGCTGTTCGATACGATGATAGCCCACTATCTCCTCTTGCCCGATCTCCGGCACAATATGGACGAGATGGCAGAGACGCTTTTGGGCTATCGCACCATTCGCTATTCGGATCTGGTCGGCAGCGACAAGCAAGAGATGCACATCCGTCAGGTGCCATTGCAGAATCTGGCGGACTATGCCATGGAGGATGCCGACGTCACATGGCAGCTATACGAACGCCTCAATACGATGCTCTCCGAGGAAGGGATGACCTCCTTGTTTGAAAGCATAGAGATGCCGCTCGTACCGGTACTTGCCGATATGGAATGCTCCGGAGTAAAGCTGGACACGGAAGTCCTCCGGCGCACGGCATCGGGTCTTGGCGAGGAGATGCAGCGGATAGAAGACGAAATCTACCGTTTGGCCGGACACTCATTCAACATCAACAGCCCTTCACAAGTCGGAACCGTGCTCTTCGAGGAACTGCAAATCACAGAAAAACCTAAGAAAACGAAGTCCGGCAGCTACTCTACCAACGAAGAAATTCTGGTCAAGCTACAGGAAAAGCATCCCATCGTGCGACTTATCCTCGACTATAGAGGAATCAAGAAATTGCTCAGTACCTATGTGGAAGCCCTGCCGGAGATGCGCTACCCCGATGGCAAGCTGCATACCTCGTTCAATCAGACCGTCGCCACCACGGGACGTCTCTCCAGCAGCAATCCCAATCTGCAAAACATTCCGATCCGTACCGAAGTCGGGAGGGGGCTGAGGGCTGCTTTCGTGCCGGACAATGACGAATGTATTTTCATGAGTGCGGACTACTCTCAGATCGAGCTGCGACTGATGGCGCATCTGAGTGAAGATGAGAGCTTGATACAGGCTTTCCTCCATGGGGAAGACATCCACCGAGCCTCGGCAGCCAAAATATACGGCCTGCCACTTGCAGAAGTTACGGACGACATGCGTCGCCATGCCAAGACGGCCAACTTCGGGATCATCTACGGTATCTCTGCTTTCGGGCTTAGCGAGCGGCTCAATATCTCCCGAACCGAAGCCAAGGCTTTGATCGAAGGTTACTTTGCCTCTTACCCGGGGGTTAAAGCGTATATGGATCGGAGTATTGCCGAAGCCAAGCGACAGGGCTACGTCACCACACTGTTCGGTCGCAAGCGATTCCTTCGGGACATAAACAGTGCCAATGCCGTAGTCCGCGGTTATGCAGAGCGAAATGCGATCAATGCTCCCATACAAGGCTCTGCTGCCGACCTGATCAAGCTGGCGATGATCAGAATACACGAAGAAATCATTGCACGCAAGCTACAGAGCCGGATGATCCTGCAAGTGCATGACGAACTGAACTTCAACGTGCTCCGTCCCGAAGCTGCAGAAGTCCGCGAGCTGGTTCGCTCGTGTATGGAGGGCGTGATGCCCTCTTTGCGCGTTCCTCTGATAGCCGAGATCGGCGAAGGTACCAACTGGCTGGAGGCACACTGACGCTTTTCCCCGAGAAGAAGCATATACCATAGTCATAGAAAAAACGAGCATAGACGGGTCTTTCTTTCGTAGCCGGTTTATGCTCGTTTTTTTCTTTGTTTCACGTCTCGAAAACGTGGTGCGGGAAAGTTTTTCTTTTGGCGCGGGAATTAAAATTTTTACGCGCCAAAACGAAAAAAATCTCGCTCCATTTCTCACAGAAACACGAACCATAGATCTATCGAAACACGCACGAAAAAAAAGATCATGTTCCGAGAAGTGTAAAAAGAAGCAGGTAGAGGGGAGATGGGCGAGAACGCTAATCATCGTTCCCTTGCCGAAAATATATGTGCCGGCAATCTGTACACGACTTTTCTATGAATACGGAACGCCCGTCGGCTTAGGCTGAAAAGCCTATAGCTGACGGGCGTAGATCGGATCAGAAAGGACAGGGCTTCGCCGCCCCTGCATTAACCGTTGATCTCGTCCAAGATAGCTTGGATATCGTCCTGGCATGAGCCACATACAGTTCCTGCTTCTGTAGCTTCGCCTACTTCGTCCACGGTCTTCAATCCTTTTTCTCTAATTGCATTTTCAATCTCCCCACGTGTAATTTCGTTGCAGTGGCAGATAATTTCATCTTGCTGTGACATAATTCTTCTGTTGTAATAAATCGTCGTTTGTTACTATGCTTTGAAAACGTTTCAAAATTACAAAAACAATCCACTTTTTCATCTATGCACCGATAGACAGTGTCTATGAAAACGTATATGCAGCAGGATGTAACGCGCTATGGCAAAGCGATAAAACTCACAAGAGACCTCTCATGAAAAAGTAAGATGATTCGCATTTTCCCGTGAGCGAATCTCGCTTCCCGGATCGCCTGTGAATGATGAACAGCTGCGTCTTGGCCTGCTTCGCGGTACCAACTTCCTTTTAGCCTTTGCAGTGGCTCAGGAAACGATAGCCCCAGCGGCAAAAGAAGCATTTGCGTCGCTCACAGTATTCGCGATAGAGCTGGATGAGGCCTTGACTTTCGGCAGCATCGGTGGGTCGGCAGGCTTGAGAGAAAGCGCGAACCAACCTGTTGTTTTCGGGTTTGATGCCTCGCAAGAAGTCTATTGTCAGCTCGCGGTAGTCCGCTACGTTCTGCCGTCTCAACCAAGCGTAACGGAGTGGAGCTGCTACATTGATGAGCAGCGAGTCCGCAGACATTGCAGCGAGTGAATTGGCGGAGGCAGTAGAGGCAGGCTTGCCGAAGCGATAGTGCGAAGCCCAATAAGGCGATACCTCCACACTAAGTTTGTGCACCAGTTCCTTGGCCGACGCAGTCTCCACAAATGAAGAAAACAGAAACTCGCAACGGTGCAGGATGGCGGCCAACTGTCCCAGTCGGCGATGGACAAAAGAGGACGGACGGGTGCGAAGCAGACGAAAGACCGAGGAGTCGAGAGGCTGCAAAGCGAATTTATGTTGCAAAAATGCGTATTCAGCAGCCAGCTTCTCTGCGTACTCGTCCGTAGGATCGGCCAGAAGGCCGGCTTGTCCCAGCAGGAGAGCGTCCACTTGCAAGAGACTGCTGCGGTGCTTGGCAATGGCGGCAAAGGGCAGGCTGCGAGCAAGCCGTTCGAGGGCATCGTTGTTCAGCCCGAATCCGAAGTGACGGGACAGCAGTATGTAGGCCGTTGCATTCCAATCCATGGAGGTGGACAGGTAGAGCCGATCCACCTCGGCAGCCTTGCGCTCCAATCGTTCTACGACGAGCGTATCCAGCCAGTCGTGGACTTCGAGGCTATCGAGTTCATGGAGTCTGTCCTTACAGCCCGGCAAAAGGGATGTTCGGAGCATAAAGTCGGCGTTTGCCCTAAGCCCTTCGTCTACATACATAACGCAGACGGGGACAGGTTCACCACTGATTCGGTGCCGTATCGGGAGGTCATCCGTCTCCACCACATGGAGTACTACATTGTCATAAGCGGGATCGAGATGATGCCCGTGGCGAATCCAGTCCGAGGCCTTGCGATGAATCTCTACATTGCCGGCCCAGAGGAGATCGCCCACTTTCACTTTGGCATTGAAGAAATCGGGGCCGCTATCCCGATTGAGCATCCCCGGATCGATGACCTCAGGCTCCAAAAAGAAAGCGTCCGCCCCATAGCTCAACGAGCTATAGAGGCGGTGCAGCCATACGTATTGTAAGAAATGCTCCACAACCTTGTCGAAGCCCCTCTATACAGTTATATCAGTTGTACTCTTTGTCGTATTTCAGAGCGGCATCGGCCACGAAGTGCTTGATGCGCTGTTCCTCCTCGGCCCGACAAATGAGCAAGACATTCCCGCTTTCGGCCACGATACAGTCGCTAATACCCTGTACGACGACAAGCTTCTGCGGGTTGTCCGTGGTGACAATGTTGCGTTCGGCTTCGTAGAAAATGGTCCGCGTCTTGAGCGATGCGTTTCCCGCATCGTCTTTCTCTGCCAGCTCGTACAGAGAGCCCCACGTGCCGAGATCTGCCCAACCGAAATCCACGGGCATGACCAGCACATTATCCGCTTTCTCCATCACGCCGAAGTCGATAGAGATGCTGGGACAATAGGGGAAAGCCTGATCGATGAAGCGCCGTTCGTCGGGTGTATTGAAGTGTGCCAATCCGTTTTCGAGGGCAGAGGTTACTTCCGGCAGATGCTTGCGGAAAGCGGCGAGGATGCTCTCCACATTCCAGACGAACATTCCGCTGTTCCAGAGGAACTCACCGCTGGCGAGGAAGATGCTTGCCATCTCGGCATTAGGCTTCTCCGTAAAGGTTTTTACCCGGATGAAGTTTCCTTTCTTTTCCTCTGCCATTTGGATATATCCATAGCCTGTCTCCGGACGGGAAGGGCGGATGCCGAGTGTGATGAGATTGGCATGATCGGCTACGAACTCCAATGCTTCCGATGCTGCGCGCACGAATTCGTCCTCGCGCAGGATCAGGTGGTCGGAGGGTGCTACGATTATATTGGCTTTGGGATTGCGCGCATAGATATGATAGCTGGCGTATGCGATGCAGGGAGCTGTATTGCGGCGGGTAGGCTCGCATAGGATCTGATCTGCTCCGATCTCGGGGAGCTGTTCGCGTACCTTGCCGGCATAAAGTTCATTGGTGACGACCAGAATATTTTCCCGGGGGATGAATCGTGTGAAACGATCGTATGTCATCTGCAGGAGCGAACGTCCTGTACCGAAGAAATCGAGGAACTGTTTGGGATGGGATTCGCGGCTAAAGGGCCAAAACCGACTTCCTATTCCCCCTCCCATAATGACGCAATAATTGTCTTTCACAGCCATAGTCATTATTCTTTTTTTAAGTTCTTACACAAAGCTACTCAAAATAATAACGCCATGTCCCAAGAAAATCGTACTTGTGGCTCCTAAATTGATTCACAGTCCAGAGGGGTGTTTTTTCTTAGCTGACATCGTTTCGCCGATCTTTTAGGCTTATTTTTCAAAAGTGCAATGCGGCGATACCGGAAGGAATAATGAGTAAGAAGGAAGAGACGGAGGAATATGGAGCTATGAGGTTCCGGTCCGCTATGCTCCATCCACCGAAAGCACCTCGTTGTTCGGCAGGTACCACAGGTAGCCGCGGACGGATGGATAGCCCATCGAGACGAGCAGCCGGATATAATTCTCCATCTGTGCATGATGAATTTTGCGCACTGCTCCGAACTTATAGTCTACGATGTCTGTGTGATCGTCGTAGAGAATGATCCGATCGGGACGACGCTGCCCCCCTTGTGGAAGGAGAATATCCTGTTCATTGAGAACTCGTCCGCTCCCATCGAACCAACGAGACAACCGACTGTCCGAAGAGATAACAGATAGACGATCGGCCAATTCGATCGCCTCATCTCTCGTGACGATTCCTTCCGACACATAACGCTCAAGAGCAGGCTCGATGTCCTTGGCGAGAACGATGTCGGCAAGGATTCTGTGCATCACATGGCCGTGGTAAAGCGGTTTGTGCCTGTGATAAAATTCACTGCCTTCAGGCCGGATAGCCAACCGGTCGGCTACAGCCGAGAAGCTTCCTTTGGGCAGGGTAAAAGGTAAGCCCGAAGAGGGGTGATCTGTCGTTTTTTGTCTCGTGGATATGCCCGGACTTCCCCAGCAGTACATACCGGACTCCGTCTTATTCTCGTCCAAGGAGGCGAGAGCCAAATGCATAAGATCTCCCACGGTAGAGAGCGATTCGGGCTTTGGGGAAGGAGGTAACCACAGATGCATCTCGTCCTTGGCTCGTGTCGTAGCCACATAAAGAAGATTGAGGTTGTCGAGTAGAATATCAGCCCTTTCGCGGAAGTAATCTGTGGCAAATATTGTTTGTGCCATCTCCTTCTTATATCTGATCGGCACTACGGGCAGGATATTGAAAGGACTGCGGGCTGGATCGATCTTGCACCAGAGGATGTGCCGATGTGCAGCTTGGTCGTCCAGATTCCAGTCCAAGAAAGGAATAAGAACAACGCGGAAGCCCAGGCCTTTGGCCTTGTGAATGGTCATTAGTGTGACGGCCTGACTGTTGGGAGCAGAGGAAATACGGCTTTTGGCATAGCCCGTTTCGTCCCACCATTGCAGGAAAGAGTGCAGATCGGCAGATCGTTCATGACCGAAATCGTTGATCAAATCCAGCCAAGCAATTAGATAGGGCATCTCACTTTCGGGCAGGTATGAATGGAAAAGAGAGACCAATCCTTCTGCCAATTCGTATAAGGAGCGACGACGAAGGTTGGCAAATTCTGCAAGCTCTGCGGCACTGAAGTTGCCCTCCTCTGTAGGAGCTAAGCCTTTCTCCTTGCGGAGTTCTTCGTACGACAGGTAGGCGATCTGTCGTAAAGCATCGGATTGGGGGCGGGATATAAACTTGAGTAGGTTCGATAGAAAACGAATTGATGCTGCTCCACTCAGCGACAAAGATTCGTCCGACATCGGGATAAGGGGATAGTCCACTTCATCCTGTTCGGGCTGATAAGAGAGCATGGTACGAGCTATCTCTCGTGCCTGATAGGTTTTGCGTGCCAGAATCGCAATGTCTGAGGGAGCATATCCTCTTTTTTGCAGACCGATGATAAAACGGGGAAGATCCTGCAAGATGCGCTCCTCCCACGAAAGCTCGGCTTCCGCTTCATCTGATGATGCCGGCGGTGGAAGATAAATGCAGACGTTTCCATGCCGGTCAGCTTTGGCCGGTGGTACAAGCTGCTCCACATCGGCGTAGGTCTGCATGAATGTGCGGTTGATCTCCTCCGGCAACTTCGGATCGGGCATTGCCATCGCCTCGGTTTCGCGAGTCATAGCCTCACAGAGGATTTGTGGCAGGTGCTTGTAGAGGGAGTTGTTGAACTCGATTATTTCGGGAGTGCTTCGCCAATTATATGGTAGATTGACCCTCTCCGATGTTTCGGCAAAATCCCGACTGACGACCTCTGTGAGCAGTCGCCGATCGGCATTGCGGAAGCGGTATATGCTCTGTTTGGCATCGCCGACGAGGAGGTTGTACTTGCCGTGAGCCAGACTCTCAGCCAGCAGAGGCTTGAAGTTTTCGTACTGTAAGCGGCTGGTATCTTGAAATTCATCGATCATTTCGTGCTCGATTCGTACCCCGATCTTGTCATAGACAAAGGGGGTCTCGCTCCCGTCGATGATCCTGTGCAATAGAGACGGAGCATCGGAAATCAGCATTTTGTTCTCTTCTTGTCTGATCCCTTCGATTTGTCGCCAGAGATCGGAGATGATACCAAGCCGGTTGAGAAAGGGAAGTGACTGCTTGGCCGTGGAATACTCTTGCCATTCCCTGCCGAGATAGAGTCCTGCCATTTCGTTCAGAGACTCTTTGAGGCCGGATTGGTAGGTCGAGAGAATGGCTGCTTGGGTAGTGGCAGGAGTGGATTTGGCGTAGAGGGTAGTTTCCGGATCACCTTTGGCCATCGCCATAAAGGTCTTTGTGGGAGGCTTGACTTCTCCGCCTTTGAGCACTTTGGCAAACTCCAAGATACCACCTTTGGTACCTCCTTTGAAATCGTAGAAGCTGATTCCGGCTGCGGTGACGATCTCTTCCGCTCGGCGTGCAATAGACAGACGTCGCTGTTCGAAGCCTTCCATCAGCTTGTTCATCTCGGTTTGGTAGCGATGAATGGCAGCTTTAGTCGGTAGTTTGCCCTCCTCGGATAGCAGGAGTAGCTGCTCTTTGAAAAGCTCGTCGCCCAAGCTGACGATCTCCCTGCGGATGTTATGTCCACGCCCCTCTTCGATCAGGTCTTCAGCCAGACGCCTGATCCAATTCTCGACGTCGGAAGTATCTTTTTCTCCCAAGCTGTGCAGCAGGCGGACGACAGCCTGTTCGAGTACGGCCTTCTGCTCCATCTCGATGCGGAAACCTCCCGGCAGTCCCAATTCATGCGAGAAAGCACGCATCACTTCCTGAAAGAAGGAGTCGATGGTCTTGACTCGCAAAGAAGAGTAGTCGTTTAGTATTTCGGTCAGGACTTCCTGTGCTCTGACTTGTAGCTGCTCGGTAGTCAGAGCCAACTCCTGCATCAGCTCCTCGGCGAAAGGGGATGATCCATCCACTGCCAGACCGTATAGCTCCTCGAGAATACGCTCCTTCATTTCGGCGGTGGCTTTGTTCGTGAACGTGACAGCCTGTATATAACGGAAAGCCCCGCGCGTACGCAGGGCTAAACGAAGGTATTCGCCGGTAAGTGTATGAGTCTTGCCGGAACCTGCCGAAGCTGTGTAAATGCGAAGTTGCTTGGAGCGTTTCATTTGTTTTTCTTGTGTCCGGGGGCAAGGCGATAAGTCCGGTCGTAGAGGAAGAGAGCCAGCTCGCGCGGATTCTTCTCGAAGCGAGCAATGGTCTCCAGTGGGATCGGATCGCCGATATAGACATCGAAAATATGCCCTCGCTTGTTGAACAGTTCAGCCGGGATGCGTGGAGTCCGAATAGCCCAGCTCAGCCATCCGAGGAAGTGGAAGTACCAGGAATTGCGGCCGCTGAAGAAAATCGGATAAACGGGCACCTGACTGACGAGGATCATCTTGGCACAACTGGCTTGCCATTCGCTGTCCATCACTCGATTGCGATTGCCTTTATAGACGGATATTCCTCCGGCCGGGAAGAAGCCGACGGGCTGACCTTTTTGAAGACGGTTCAGTACCTCCTTCACTCCGGATACATTGTGCTTGCTGTCAAGTCCTCCGGCCATTCCTTTGAGTGGAGCCACCGGTATGAAGCTGTCGCGCAGGCAGCTGATCATGGACAGAAAACCATTGACCAATACGCTATAATCGGGACGCACCGATCCGATAATATCGATCAACATAATGCCATCCAGAGAGCCGAACGGGTGATTGGATACCGTTGTGAAAGCACCGCCCTTGCGCATCTCTTCCAAATGCTCCGCCCCGTGCAGCCTGTAGCTGACATTGATGGCAGGGTCAGTCAGTGCAGCATGGGCAAACTCTGCTCCACGCAGATTGATATGACGGGCATGAACGGCATTGATGTCCGTTATCTTGAGGGCTTTCAGCAACCTGCGTGTAAGTCGTCGCTCCCCTCCCAGTACGGGAAAAAGACGAAGTACATCTTCTTCGGTAAGGACTTCCGGACGTGAGTCTGACATGAGCGATCGGGAATTAAGGATATTCGAGTTGCCTGAACATATGATTACCGCCTCTCCTTCAGATGCTGTCTGCACATGGCTTCGTGGCGTCTGATACCGAGGATGAGCACAATATTCAGGATCAGTATCTCGAATACGAAATAGAGCCAAACGTGACCGCTCAAGACGATAAGAAAAAGAGGAATGGTGCGCCCGTTGAACGTAAGGAAGTCCACGATATTCATGATTCGGCGACTATCCCTGCGCAAGTCCTGACGGAGCGTTTCGGGGATGGTATTCTGCGGATAATCCGCTTCCAATTGGTCGAGAAGTCTTTGCAGTCGGGGTGTCGCACGCTCCTGTATCAATGTATAATAATAGTACAGTGAGCTGAAAAAACGATTCGCTCCTCGTGGCATCACCTTTACACGGCGGCGTATGGATGAGGATCGTTCGAACTCTTTTCCCTTCTCAGGACTGATGAAAAAGAGATGGAGCGTTTTGTAGTAGTCCGTAACGGCTGCTTGAACCAAATGGCTGATTCCCGAGAGTAGACCCACGGCAATCAGGATACCGGTGGTCATCGGACCTAAGGCATCGGGATACTCTGCCGTCAAGCGAATGATGAAGCAGATATAGATGCACGCGAACCAAATGTCTCCGGCAATGCCATCGAGAATGCGCCCGATCTCACTCTTGATTCCGGTCAGACGAGCCAGCTGTCCGTCGATGCAGTCCATGATATTGGCCACTATCATACATAGAATACCGGCGACAGTCCAACGGAGATCGTAAGGAGTATGTACGAAGCACAGCCCACCGCCCAATCCGACAAAGATGGACAGGATCGTAACCATATTGGGCGTTACCCTTGTACGACTGAGAAGCTTGGCAAAGTAAAAACCTATCGGACGGTAGAATTTCCGGTCAATTATATTTTCCGTCTCCAGTGATTTGAGAGAGGCTTGGTACTCCTTATCGTTTTCGTTCATGTCTGAGCTGTTCAGCGGAAGCTGTAGCCTCCATCAAGAGTCAAGACCTCACCATTGCAATAAGCGTTGGCAAGCAAAAATAAAAAAGCTTCGGCTACTTCGTCCGGTGTCGCAAAGCGATGCAAAGCAACCTTATTCTCGATATTTCGGCGTATTTCGGCCGGTTTGTTCTTCTGCCACTCCGTATCGACGAATCCCGGTGCCACGGCATTCACACGGATGCCATAGGGTTCTAAGTGCTTCACCAGATTGCGAGTCAGGGCGTGTACAGCAGACTTGCTCACCCCATACGGCAGAGCCATGCCATGTGGCTGGATTCCCATAAGCGATCCGGTAAAGATGATACATCCCTTGTTGCGCTCGATACGCGGCAGGAGGCGTTGGATCAGGAATGTGGGGAAATGGACATTGGCGAAGAATACGCCCTGCCATTCGTCGATGGTCATCTCCTCGAAAGGCGTACGGCATGTGATACCGGCATTCATGATAAGAGCTTGCAGGGTAATATCGCTCTGCTCAAGGGCTTCCGCTATCAGGTCGATACCTTTCGCATCGGTAGCATCGGCTTGCAGCAGCTCAACCGAGGGAGCTGTCTCTGCCAATTCGGCTACCACTGTGCGCGCCCTGTCCTGATCGTGTCCGTATGTGAGGATGAGGGAGTACCCTTTGCTTGCCAAGAGGCGGGCTACTGCCAGACCGATCCCCTTGGTTCCTCCCGTAATCAATGCGTATCCGACCGCCATAGTTCCTACATGTTTTGGACAGACTTGGGCTTATGCTGACGCTCTTCGTTCAGCGTCTTGGCATAGCTATCGTGTATGGTCTCCTTGATTTTGGTAGAGGAAACGCCCGTCCCGTAGGGGAAATAAAAGACCTGAACGCCGAGATCTTTCAGATAGTCGTATTTGCCATTCCAGTCATCCCCCACTACGAAAGCGTCTATATTCAGCTTTTTGACGATCTCCGTGTGATCCAACGTATGCTGCGGAATCACGATGTCCGGTGTCTTCAGGGCTTCCAGGATTTGCAAACGCTCGATGAAAGGAATAATGGGCGGTGCCTTGTATGAAGCGACCAGTTCGTCCGTGCTGACGCCAACGATAAGGATGTCTGCCAAACTACGCGCATAGTTGATCATGCGCAAGTGATTGTAGTGGAACATGTCGAATGTCCCGGAAGTGTAAACAATAGTCTTATCCTTAAACATAGAGTCTATAGGGTATTAAAATTAATGCTCATCATCTGTTTGCGGCAACTTTTCATTGTCATTGCCTCGCTCGAAATAGCTCTTTCGGAGCGGATTGCGCGTAGCCAAACGCCACGATGCACGGGCGCGATAGATGTCGATAGCCTGATAGACGGCTGCGCGGAAAGAATCGGGCGAAGCCTCGCCTTTGCCCACGATGTCGAAGCCTGTACCATGATCCGGCGAAGTGCGTACGATGGAAAGCCCTGCCGTCACATTGACCCCTCTATCCATGCAGAGAGTCTTGAATGGGATCAGCCCCTGATCATGATACATGGACAGAATGCCATCGAAATGCATAGCCATATCCGATCCCCAAAAGCCGTCCGCGGCATAAGGGCCGAACACTAACAATCCCTGCTCTTCGGCCTCCTGTACTGCCGGCCGGATCGTATCGCTTTCCTCGGTGCCGATCAGTCCGCTGTCGCCGGCATGCGGATTCAGAGCCATGACGGCTATCCGCGGACGTACTATACCGAAATCCATGCGCAGACTGCGATCGAAAGCCTTCAGCTTGTCCAGTATTTGCTCCCGAGTGATAAGCGATGGCACGCGTGCTATCGGCTCGTGCATCGTCACCAAAGCCGTGCGGAGCTTGTCCTGTGCCAGGATCATCAGCGCATCTTCGCCCTCTATGCCGGCTTCGGCTTGCAGATATTCCGTATGGCCTTTGTAGGGGAAGATGTCCTGTGGCATGGCAGCTTTGTTGATCGGCATAGTCACGAGCACGTCCGCATCGCCCTGCTTCACGGCTTGGACTGCCATGCTGAGTGCCATTGCCGCATAGGCTCCGGCCTGTGGCGAGCAGACGCCCATTTCCACTTTGGCATCTTCCGGCAAGCAGTTCACCAGATTCACCCGTCCCTCTACGGCTTCGGCAGCAGAGGATACCTGGTGCCAGCTCTCCAGTTCGAGTTCCAAGGTCTTCCTGTAATAGGCTGCGACCTTAGCTGATCCGTATATGACAGGTGTGAAGAGGTCCAGTATCGAGGCTTCGGTAAAGGTCTTTAGTAGGATTTCATATCCAATGCCATTGATGTCGCCATGAGAAATGGCCACTTTCAGCTTCTTATTCTCCATTACGTTGAGTCTTCGTGTAAGTTCGGCAGTCGTTTCGGATATTTATTTGAGTGCAGTCCAGCGTGCCTTTCTGATGATAGCCGGATCGAACTCTTTCTGGGCTTTGGGGCGCATACTATACAGAGCTGCCTCCATCTGCCGCATCAGATCGCGTTTTTTCTCGTTGGGGTGATATACGAAACCCTCTACCACTACTACCCTGTCTCCATCCACAAAGGCTTGTGCCACGAAAGGACCGGACATCATCTGCCCTCCCTCCATACGCCAGATGCCGTGCACTTCGCCTCGCTTTTGATCGCCCGGGTAGACGTAGCGATGCTTCAGCAGCATCCGCTCCGTGACGGGATAAGACCCTGCATCCGAACCTTCTATATTGGCTTTGAGCACGGAGTCGCGCACCTCTACCATACGGTCCAGCCCCAGATCCGATGCTCCGCGATAGGGATAGGTGTAGACCAAGAGGTCTTTCCGGCGGCGCATCTGATTGTTGGACATCCACAGGAAGTCCTTGCCCTCCTTGTGACTGAGGATGTCGGCGGGCACATTGATATGGTGTCCGAACATACGCTGCACGCGTTGGTCGGCATCCGCACTGCAGTCCTTCTGCCATAGCTGACCGAAGAGGAATAGTTCGTGACGGATAAAGAGATTCTGTATGGCCGATTTGTTGGATTCGATGTAGGCTGCCAGAGAGTCTGCCGCAGGACTGTTGATCAGTACGACCAACTGCCCGTTAGCCCACTGGTCATAGCCGTATTTGAGCGAAGTCTTGGTGAATATATCAGGGTTGATGTCGATCTGCAGTACATTGCGGATGTAGCGAAGGAATCCCGTAAAATCCTTTTCCGACACACGGGAAACGGCCATGATCGGCTCGTTCTGGTTGAGTGCCGGAGCTACCTCGGTCATGACCTCGTAGATGGCTTCGCCGACGGGCGAACTCAGATGTTGGTCGTCCATCACCAGCATCATTTCTCCCGGAGAGCCCGTGGAATTGGTGAACGACTTGCCGGCCGTTCCGCCTCCATTGCAGGCAAAGAACATAGCAAAAGCGGCGAAGAAAGTCGGCAGACCGAACAATAAACGGATATTGGGTTTCATTGAGCCTATTCGCTTTTTTGAGTTTTTCATCCTGAATACAAGTCCAAAGGTAGTAATAATAGTTGTCGCTATGGAGCTTGCACTTCGCCTTTATGGGCTTTTGGGCCGGGAGGACTCCGCTTTGCTCGTGGATAGCATACCGCAGGCCGCGAATATATCTTCCCCTCGCGATGCACGGGTGGTACAGGTATAGCCATGCGATTCCATACGTTTGCGGAAAGCCTCCATGCGAGCGGTATCCGAAGAGCGGAGCGATACGGCAGGGATTTTGTGGAAGCGGATCAGATTGATCCTGCAGGGGATGCCGCGGAGGATGGCGGCCAGTTCGTCGGCATGGCGCATATCGTCGTTCAGACCATCGAAGACGATGTATTCGAACGACACTCGTCTTTGTCCGCTGAAGTCGTAAGCCTTGATCCGGTCGAGCGTCTGCAAAATGGGGAAAGCCTTTTCTCCGGGCATCAGCGTCCTCCTCTCTTCGGGGAAAGGGCTGTGCAGGCTGACTGCCAGATGGCACCGGCTCTCTGCGAGGAAGCGCTCCAAACCTTTGGCTCCGATCGTAGACACTGTGATGCGCTTCGGACTCCAGCCCATACCCCACGGCTCGGTCAGGGCATTGAGACTGCGAAGCACTTCGTCCGTATTATCGAGGGGTTCGCCCATGCCCATATAGACGAGATTGGTCAGCTCGGCCGCCTCTTCCACGGAGAAGATTTGGTTCAGGATCTCGGCTGCGGAGAGATTACCGTTCCATCCCTGTTTGCCGGTCATACAGAAGAGGCAGTCCATCTTACAGCCGACCTGCGAGGAGATACAAAGCGTGGATCTGTCGCCATCGGGGATAAACACAGATTCCACGAAACGCCCTTCTCCTACGGGGAAGAGATACTTCTTGGTCCCGTCCACCGAACATTGGACATCCGACCACGGGTAGCGTCCGAGGTCGTAGGCCTCTGCCAACTTCTGCCGATTGGCCTGCGATATATTCGTCATCTCGGCAAAATCGGTAGCACGCCGCACATAGATCCATTCGGCCAACTGCTTGCCTGCAAACCGCGGCATACCCATCCGGAGAGCCACTGCGGTCAGCTCTTCGAGCGTCATGCCCAAAAGCACAGCTCTCTTTCCGGTCTCTGTCTGTTGCTTCACTTCACCACTCTATATTATAATGTAACCACAAGAAGGAGCTTCATCTTCTTCTTTCTCATCCGTCGGGGATTCGGCGACGATCAGACCGATCCTCGGATGTACTCCTCTCTATACAAAGGTAATACATCCCATGCTAAACCCTCCCATTTCTCTCTCTCGATGGGATTGGTGCGATGAAGAGGATACGTGTACATGCAAGGAGTGGGTATCGGTGCTTCCCGAGCTTGATCTCCGGATAGCAGGGACGTAAGAAAAGGAAACGAGAGAGAGCGTAAAAACAGAAACACGAACCAAAAGTCGGCGGATTGTGGCGCGTTTTTTCTGAAAAAGTGGCGCGAGATTTTTTTCGCTGTGGCGCGTCAATTTTTTACTTCCCGAACCCAAACGAAAAAATTTTCGCGCCACGTTTTTACGAGTGTGGAATAAGAAAATTTTGGGCTGTAAACTCCCGAATGACGAGAAAGGTGCAGTGCGCCGAAAAAACTCCTGTGAGCAGGGGGCGAAAGATCGGACACTCTGCACAGAGCCGATAAGAGAGGGGCTGAAATTCTCTGCGGATCTCAGCCCCTCTCACCCTTATGATAGTATTCGATAGTAGTCTTGCTCTCCGGATCTGTGCGCGCCGGTGAAGTATCAGACGATAGCCGCTACAATGGCTGCTGCATCGGCCGATAGCATTTGCTGCTCTCCCGTCAGCATGTTTTTCAGATTCACTTGGCCGGTCGCGCGTTCGTTTTCCCCGACGAGTGCCACGTATGGAATGTTGGCTGCATTGGCATAGCTCATCTGTTTCTTGATCTTGGCAGGCTCGGGATACAGCTCTGTGCGGAGACCTTGCTCCCTGAGCTTTTGGATCAGTGGGAGCAGGCTGTCGGCATCCTCTTCGCTGAAATTGACAAAGAGCAGCTGTGTACCGGTCAGCTTCTCGGCAGGGAAGAGATCCAGCTGCATCATCACATCATAGATACGGTCTGCACCGAAAGAAATGCCCACACCGGACATGCCTTCCAGACCGAATATGCCGGTGAGGTTGTCGTAGCGACCACCGCCGGTAATGCTGCCCATCTCGGCGTCGAGTGCTTTCACTTCGAGAATGGCTCCGGTATAGTAGGAAAGACCACGAGCCAGAGAAATATCCACCATCAGCTCGGAATGGAGCTGCACGCGCTCCACTTTGTCCAAGATATAGGTCAGCTCTTCTATTCCCTTCAGCCCCGTTTCGGAGGAGGCAAGAGCCGATTTGAGCCGGTCGAGCTTCTCCCGATTGTCCCCTTTCATCTCGATAAAAGGGCGCAGGCGTTCGATAGCCTCTTCGCCGAAGCCTTTGGAGCGCAGCTCGTCGTTCACCTTGTCGAGGCCGATCTTGTCGAGTTTGTCTATCGCCACGGTGATGTCCGTCAGTCTGTCGGCTTCGCCTACCACTTCGGCGATGCCGGAGAGGATCTTGCGGTTGTTCAGCAGGATACGAGTCCTGATGCCCAATCTGCGGAAGACTTCGCTGATGATCTGGATCAGTTCTACCTCATTCATGAGCGAATCCGAGCCGATGACGTCTCCATCGCACTGGTAAAACTCACGATAACGACCCTTCTGCGGCCTGTCGGCACGCCATACGGGTTGGATCTGATACCGTTTGAAGGGGAAATTGATCTCATTGCGGTGCATCACCACGTAGCGAGCAAAGGGGACGGTCAGGTCGTAGCGAAGCCCTTTCTCGCAGGCTTTGGCTGCAAATCGGAGAGAATTTTTCTCCGCCAGTTCCTCCGCACAGAAGTCTGCCAAGACATCGCCGGAGTTGAGTACCTTGAAGAGCAGGCGGTCTCCCTCCTCTCCGTACTTGCCCATCAGCGTGGAGAGCATCTCCATCGTTGGGGTTTCTATTTGGCTGAATCCGAAGAGTTCATACACTTCGCGTATGGTGTCGAATATGTAGTTGCGCCGGCTCATTTCGACCGGACTGAAATCGCGCATCCCTTTGGGTATAGAAGGCTTTTGCATTACGTATGTATTAGTTGGTGAATGATCGGTTACAAAAACAGAGGGAGGGGAGTCTCCATATCAATAATCGCGGATAAGCTCCAGCAGGGTGGTGGCATATCGGTTTTTCTCGTCGGCCGGATATTCCGTGCGGCTCAGCTCCACCCATTCGCTCATGTCTAATTCCGGGAAAAAAGTGTCAGCTTCGGGAAAGTCGGCATGCACGCGTGTCAGATAGATTTTGTCCGTGTAGGGTAGCATCTGCTCATATACTTGTGCTCCGCCGATGACAAAGGCCTCTTCCTCATTGCCCACCAGCTCCAGTGCCGCTTCGGGCGAGGCTGCCCATTCGGCTCCGGGAAAATCCTGCTGCGTCCTGCTTAGGACGATATTGCGTCTGTTGGGCAAAGCTCCTTTGGGCAGGGAGCGGAATGTGTGGCTGCCCATGATAATGCTGTGTCCTGTGGTCGTTTCCTTGAATCGCTTCAGATCGGCCGGCAGATGCCAGAGGAGGTCATTTTTGTATCCGATAGCCCCATTCTCGGCTATGGCAACGACGATTGAAATCATATTGGATAGGTGAGGGAAAACTGAATATCGGTGGAAAACATTCCGTCAGACTGCTACAACGCCCGCAATGTGCGGATGCGGATCATACCCTTCGAGTCGGAAGTCTTCGTACCGGAAGTCGAAGAGATCGGATACATCCGGATTGAGAATCATTCGGGGCAATGCTCTCGGCTCACGACTCAGTTGTAGCTGTACCTGTTCGAGGTGGTTGAGATAGATATGGGCATCGCCCAATGTATGTACGAATCGTCCGGGTTTCAGCCCTGTGACATGAGTGATCATCTGTAGCAGCAGGGCATACGAAGCTATGTTGAACGGTATGCCCAGAAAAGAATCGGCACTGCGCTGATAGAGTTGCAGGCTCAGCCGGCCGTCAGCGACATAGAACTGCATGAAACAGTGGCATGGAGGCAGATGCATATCGGCAAGCTGGCCTACATTCCACGAGCATACGATAATGCGTCGGCTGTCCGGTTCCTCGCGCAGCTGGCGCAGTACCTCCTGCATTTGGTCTATATGCCCTCCCCGATAGTCCGGCCAACTGCGCCACTGGTAGCCATATATAGGCCCCAAATCGCCGTTCTCGTCAGCCCATTCGTTCCAAATACGTACGCCATGCTCCTGCAAGTAGTGCACATTCGTGTCACCTCGGAGGAACCAAAGCAGTTCGTATATAATGGACTTCAAGTGCAATCGCTTGGTCGTAAGCAGGGGAAATCCCTCTTCAAGGTCAAAGCACATCTGATGGCCGAATACGCTGATCGTACCCGTACCCGTGCGGTCTTCTTTCCGTACTCCCTCGTCGAGGATGCGGCGAAGCAGATCCAAATACTGTTTCATACCACGCAAATATACGTATTTCTTGTAGGCAAATGGATTTTTGGCACCACAGCAGACTCATTGTAAAATACTTGAATATGCTACAACCGAAAGAGCCGATTGGAAGAAGAAATGGAAGATCATGGAGCTTTCACTTATTTGACCTGTTTGCCGGAGTATTGCTGTTTGTTCACAACTCCTTGTATCTTTGGCTCGTAACTAATGAAATAGTAATAGTAACGAACAAAAAAAGAAGATCTTATGAAAATAATGAATGTGATTTTAGCCTGTGTCTTAGGCCTCCTATTGGCCGGATGCAGCACCGTGCCGATCACGGGACGCACTCAGATCATGCTGGTACAGGACTCGGAGATCCTGTCCTCCAGTGCCTTGCAGTACAAGCAGTTTCTCAGCAAGGTGAAAATCTCCAAGAATGCGACATCCACGGCACAGGTGCGACGAGTGGGACAAAAGGTGGCAGCTGCCACGATGCACTATCTGAAGCAAAACGGATTGGGAGACATGGCCTCACAGATGAAATGGGAATTCAATGTCGTGGAAGACAAGGCTGTGAATGCTTTCTGTATGCCGGGTGGAAAGATTGTGGTCTATACCGGACTGCTCAAGTTGGTTGGCTCGGATGCCGAGTTGGCCACAGTGATTAGCCATGAAGTCAGCCATGCTGTGGCAAGGCATTCCAACGAACGTATCAGCCAGGAATACTTGCGTCAGATGGGGGGCAATCTGTTGGGTGCTGCTGCCTCCAATAAGTCGGCCGCTTTGCAGACAATTATCGGTCAGGCTTATGGCGTTGGGTCGCAGGTGCTGGTTGCTCTACCGTATAATCGGAAGCAAGAATATGAAGCCGACAAAATGGGGCTTGTCTTCATGGCGATGGCCGGTTATAACCCGAATGCTGCCATTACTTTTTGGCAGAAGATGGCAGCCCAGGGGAGCGGACAGGTAGAGTTTCTGAGCACGCACCCGAGCGATGCCAATCGTATTGCCGCCATTCGTCAATATATGCCCGAGGCAATGAAGTATTACAAAGGCAAGTAAAACAGAGATCCTTTGAGTGGACATTCATTTCTGCATGTCCACTCAAAGTCTTGGGCTGAAGAATTCTTTTTAGAAGAAATATATTTTTATCTTTGTATGTCACCCTGTTAAGAGTGGGAGGTTAGCAAGAAAATAAACTTACACACAAAAGAGAATTACTATGAAACAGAACTACTTCAAGAGAGTCTGCTCACTGCTTTGTTTGGTTGTGCCGATGCTCATCCTTCCATTACAGTCGGCAGCTCAAGATGCTATTCCAAGCGAAGAAGCGGAGTCATTGGCTTTCGTTGTGCCGGCTGAGGATGTTGAAATTGGAGAGTCAGAGGTAGAGGCTCCGTTGGAAGCCGCCAGTGCTGAAGAGATTGTAGATCAGGCTGTCCGTTCTTATACCTACACGGTCTATCGCGATGGTGTGAAGATCGCTTCCGGACTTACTGAGCCTACATTTATTGACGAAGATGTTCCTGCCGGCGAACATACTTACTGCGTAGAGGTACAGTATCAGGAAGGCGTATCAGACAAAGTATGCGTGGACGTAGAAGTGAAGGACTTCAAACCGGTTACCAATCTGACCGGAACCGCTTCCAATGACGAAGTTTCTTTGGATTGGGACGGTGTGGAAGAAAAAGCAGAAGAGCCGGCGAAAGAAAAAGCAGTCAGCTACAATGTCTATAAGAATGGAACTTTGATCGGCAATACAGTCGAGACTCATTATGTAGAGACCGGCGTGGCTAACGGCACATACATTTACGAAGTAGAAGTAAAGTATCCCGATGGCGTATCTCCGAAGGTAGCTGTAACCGTGACCGTGACCAATAGCTCGTTGAACAATGTAGAAGGTCAAGTGCCTTACACGTTGCGAGTAGAAGGCAAGAAGATCATAGCTGAGACAAATGGTGTGATTACGCTGTATGATATCAGCGGGCGTACTGTAGCAGTGGCGTCCGACCGATTGGAATATACCGCCCAAACAGGCTTCTATGCCGTACGCTTCGATGTGGGTAATAAACCCCACCTATCCAAAATACAAGTGAGATAAAGCAAACGCTTTTCCCAACAGCTAAAACAAAGAGGCTGTCTCGAAAATCATATTTCGGGTAGCCTTTTTGCCTTTTATGCTACTGTAGCATACTAATCCCGTTTCGTGATGCTCTCATTCGGTTTCATCGCGATATGACGGAGATTGTGCGAACCTTTCTGCCTAATTGATTTTCGCGGCTGATCTTCGAACCGTAATTTCTCAGGAAATAAGAAAGGTTGTTATGTCTATTTGATTACCCGTATTATGAGACTTTTTCAAAATGAGAGAGGATGAAGAGTTTGGCTTTGTACGATTTGCTTGGGGCATAGGGATTAAATTAGTACTATTGCAAGAAGGGCGGTACATTAAAGTAGCCCGGCCGATCAGATGAAGAAAGAAGAATTACGATTGATTTTTATGGGAACGGCCGATTTTGCTGTTCCGCCGCTGCGAGCATTGGTCGAGAATGGATACCAAGTCAAAGCTGTGGTTACTATGCCGGACAAGCCTATGGGCCGAGGGCACAAGGTGAGTCCCAGTGCGGTCAAAATCTGTGCACAGGAATTAGGTTTGCCTATTCTCCAGCCGGTCAATCTGAACGAAGAGACTTTTCTCGATGAACTACGGACTTATCAGCCGCACTTGCAAATCGTAGTGGCTTTCCGTATGCTTCCTCGCTCCGTATGGCAAATGCCATCCATGGGAACAATCAATCTGCACGGCTCCCTCCTTCCCCAATATCGCGGAGCGGCTCCCATTAATTATGCTATACGCCACGGAGAGACCGAAACGGGGGTGACCACTTTTCGGCTCCGGCACGAAATTGATACGGGTGAAGTGCTTCTACAAGAGAAACTCTCGATTGGAGATGAAGAAACTTTCGGCGAATTATACGAGCGCATGGCTACTCTCGGAGCCTCCGTATTGGTACGCACAGTGAGTTTGTTCCTTGATGGGGAACCCATCTCTACGCCGCAAGAACAGCTTCCGGGCTATGCCGATGCTCGACCGGCTCCGAAGATTTTCAAGGACGACTGTCGTATCGACTGGAATAAACCGGCTGAGGAGGTACACAATTTCATCCGTAGCATATCGCCTGTTCCTACGGCTTGGACCAAGCTCCACAGGCCGGGGATGGAATCCATCGTTCTGAAAATCTACCGCACCCGAGTTATCGAACGCGAACCTCGCCACAGAGGCCGATTCGGCACCATCATATGGGATAAGAAAAACCTCGATGTGATGACGCGCAAAGGGGTGGTACGCATACTCTCTCTCCAAATGCCCGGCAAAAAGCAAATGGATGCAGCCTCTTTCCTCAATGGCTTCGCCTTGTCCTCAGATATGTATATAGAATAGAAAGACGAGCCCGGCTCGAAGGGTTGGTTTCTTCATATTTTTCACCTCTTGCACACAATGTCGATGTGCAAGAGGATACTTCTCTGCGCAATACTCAGAGCTGTAATTGATTGTAGGCTGAGCCAATCATATGGTTTTTTAACTTTGTAACCGAAAAACAAACGACATCATGAAACAAAACGAAAAGCCTACAGCCGGTGCTGAGACAGCCGGGACTGCATCCACGACAAAGGGGAGAAAGCCTGATTGGCGCAAAATCCTGCCTTATGCTGCGGTCATACTCCTTTTCATAGCCCTCGCTTTGGCCTATTTCTATCCGGCCACATTCGACGGGCGTGTACTGTTCCAGGGCGACGTGGCCGGAGCCAGTGGTACGGCTCAGGATGTGCGCGATTGGGAGACGCAGACAGGAGAACGCTCCTATTGGACCAACAGTCTCTTCGGAGGGATGCCCATGTATCAGATTTCGCCAAGCTATCCCTCTACCCATACGCTCCAAACCATACAGGATGTTCTGACCCTGCGCAAGCCTTTCTATCTATTGGGCACCTATGCCTGGATGCTTTTTGCCATGATGGGAGGATTCTTCCTTTTTCTTAGATCGCTCCGTATCAGGATATTGCCGGCACTCATAGGCTCCATCGCATGGGCCTTTTCTTCCTATTTCCTGATTCTGATTATGGCCGGACATATATGGAAGCTGACAGCCCTGTGTTTCATCCCTCCCACACTTGCCGGTATGATCTGGATTTACAATAGGAAGTGGTTGGCAGGGGGTAGCGTGATGGCTTTTTTCACAGCCCTGCAAGTCCTGGCCAATCATGTGCAGATGAGCTATTACTTCCTGTTCGTCATGTTTTTCTTGGTGTTGGCATTTCTGGCAGAAGCAATTCGAACAAAACGAATCCGACACTTCCTCCTTTCCTCGGCAGTGGTCGTCATTGCAGGATTGGTGGGTGTAGCTGTGAATAGCACCAACCTTTTCCACACCTACCAATACGGCAAAGAGACCATGCGTGGAGGTAGCGAACTGACACTCAAGCAGAGTGGAGCACCTACGGATCAAGCGACGCATGAGAATAAAAGCGGGCTGGACAAGGCCTATATCACGCAGTGGAGCTACGGTATAGGCGAGACATGGTCGCTTCTCATTCCTGATGTCAAGGGGGGAGCCTCAGGCTATTTGGGTTATGACGAGAAGGCCATGAACACTGTGAATCCGGCCTATGCTCAGTCGATAGGACGGATGAATCGCTATTGGGGTGACCAGCCTTTCACGGCAGGGCCTGTATACGTAGGAGCTTTCGTTCTCTTTCTCTTTGTCCTGGGTTGTTTTATCGTCAAAGGGCCTGTCAAGTGGGCTTTGCTGGCTGCCACCATCCTGTCTATTCTACTCTCTTGGGGGCACAATATGATGTGGCTGACGAGCTTCTTCATCGACCATTTTCCTCTGTACGATAAGTTTCGCACGGTATCGTCCATCCTTGTCATTGCCGAATTTACGATTCCGGCTTTGGCCGTTATGGCTTTGGTGGAGATAATCAAAGAGGGAAAGCCTCTCCTTAAGCGCGAGCGTACTGCTTGGATTGCAGCTACACTTCTGACCCTTGGGACATCTCTTCTTTTTGCCCTTGTGCCCTCCCTGCTCGGTTTGCTGAGCGGACAGGAGGAAGCTATGTTCCGAGAGGCTGCAGGTCATCCTGAAGCAGCAGCTATCAAGACTGCCCTCGTGGATATTCGCTCCGGCATATTATCGGCCGATGCATGGCGTAGCTTCGGCATATTGGCTGTATGCGGTATCCTGCTGTGGCTCTTCTTCCAAAAGAAACTCAAGGCAACTGCACTACTGGTATCTTTTGCCGTGATCACGCTTGTCGATCTATGGACGGTGGACAAACGCTACCTGAACGACGAGCATTTTATCGATCCCGAACTCGTCAGCCAACGTGCTGCACCTCTGACAGAGGCAGACAAGCAAATCCTTGCAGACAAGTCGCTCGGGCACCGCGTTCTGAATCTTACCGTGGACACCTACAGTGATGCCACCACGAGCCGCTGGCACCGGAGCATAGGTGGGTACCACGCTGCCAAACTCCAGCGCTATCAGGATTTGATCGAACACCAGCTGAGCAAAGGCAATCAAGAAGTAATCAATATGCTCAACACCAAGTATATCATCGCCCCCGGAGAAAACAACCGGCCTACTCCCATGTTGAATCCGGACGCTTACGGTCCGGCATGGCCGGCCGGCAGTATCCGCTGGGTAGGAAATGCCAATGAGGAGATGATGGCTTTGGACAGCAATCGACTGACGCGTGACGTGGCTGTGGTGGACGAGCGATTCTCTTCCGAATCACTCAAAAGGCTACCGACTCTGACCGACAGCACTGCCTCTATAAGTCTGAAAGAGTACGCCCCGAACAGACAGGTGTACGAAGCTGTGAGCACACAACCCATGCTGGGCGTATTTTCCGAAATATACTATCCTCATGGCTGGACAGCGACTATCGATGGCCAAGCTGCTCCGATCATTCGTGCCAACTACGTACTACGTGCTCTGGAGGTGCCTGCCGGTCGTCATAAAATAGAATTTCGTTTCGACCCGAAGAGCCTGCACATCACAGAAGCTATAGCCAAGACAGCCTTGGCACTGCTCCTGCTGGGGATTGTGTGTGCGATGGCACGCCCCTTCTTCTTGCGCGGAAAGCGTCCGACAGCCTGACATATGAAGACGTTGCTCGATCGAGGAGAGCTTTTATTTCCGAAAAGAAGAGGTTTCTGCTACGTAATAGGAGTATTTGTCCTATTTCTGCTCTATTTCCTCTTTCAGAAAGTCGTATTTCTGCTCGTCTACTCCGGTCAGCTTGCCGGAATAGGCACTTCCGGCGGAGATATTGCGGCCATTTTCCTACACGGGCTTAGGCATGATACAGCCGTAGCAGCTTACCTGACAGTACTCCCCCTATTGTTCGCCGGCATTAATACCATTGCCGGCCGGGGAGAAAAGAAAATCGGGCGAATACTGAGACAAATCCTTAAGCATTATTACACACTCATAAGCTTTTTTGTCGGACTGATCTATACCGTGGATCTGGTACTTTTCGGGTATTGGGGTTTCCGACTTGATGCCACTCCCCTTTTCTACCTCCGCCAGCCACAGGAAGCCATGGCCAGTGCCACAGCACCACAACTCTTGATCGGTCTCTTGGTCACGGTTGTATTCGTTTGCATACCGGCTTTCGTTCTACATCGATTTCATCGCAGGTACTTTCCGACAAAAGTACCTGCACAACTGCATATCGCCGGCATATGGAAACCGATTCTGGGTGGAGGTTTCCTATTCCTCCTGATCAGAGGAGGAGTGGGAGTGGCTACGCTCAATGTCGGATCCGTCTTCCACAGTCCCAAGCAGCTACACAATCAGGCTGCCGTCAATCCTGTTTTCAGTTTTCTATATGCCTGCATGCATAGCGAAGAAGACTATTCGAACTATCAATTCTTGTCAGAAGAAGACTGTAACAAAGCCCTCGAGCAACTTCGTCTATACGGCTGTTCGGACGGAAGCGAAGTAAGAGAATCGGCCTCTGACAGCACAGAGAGGATACTGAGTACAGACAGGCCGAACATCGTACTGATCCTGCTGGAAAGCTTCTCGGCTAATGCCGTGGGATGCCTCGGTGGTAGCCCGGGGCATACACCCTGCATCGATTCGCTGGCACAGAATGGGATCCTCTTTAGCCGAACCTTCGCAAGCAGCTTTCGAACGGACAGAGGCACAGTGGCCACACTCAGCGGCTACCCTTCGCAGCCGAATTCGTCCATCATCAAATACCCCAATAAGGTGCGCAACCTGCCGGGCATAGCTGCTTCATTGCGTGCCGCCGGCTATAGCACCCACCATCTGTACGGAGGAGATGCTGACTTTACAAATGTCCGTAGCTACCTATATGCCACAGGATATGACGAGGTAACCGACGTCAGCAGCTTCCCGATCAAAACGAGGTTGAGCAAATGGGGTACGCCGGATCATATCAGCTTTCCACGCCTATTGGATGATTGTCGGCGATTGGAGAAAGAAAAAAAACCTTACTTCTACAGCTTCCTCACACTTTCCAGCCATGAGCCGTTCGATGTCCCTTCTCTGCATCATCCGGATCCGTATCTCAATAGCGTCTTCTATACGGACAGCTGTTTTGGCGACTATGTCCGCAGCATGCAGCAGTCTCCTGAATGGAAAAATACACTCATCATAGCCGTTTCCGATCATGGCTACCCCTATCCTGCCGACCAAGCTATGCCCGACCAGCCCGGCCGATATGGGATCGTGATGTTGTGGACAGGAGGAGCCATCTTGCGACCGATACGCTTCGAAGAAGTAGTATCGCAGTCCGATCTGCCTGCTACGCTGCTGGCCCAATTAGGGCTTGCTCATGATGAATTCGTATTCTCCAAAGATGTTTTTCGGAGCAGTAGTCCCCATTTCGCTTATTTCTCTTTCCCCGGTTTAGTCGGCTTGGCCACTTCCCAAGGAACTACTATCTACGATTTTGCCGGCGACAAGATTGTCTATGGACACGAAGCCCCTCTTGCCGAGCAACGCACCATAGCGGCCAAAGTGATGCTGCAATCGGTGATGAAGGATATGCTATCGCGTTAATAACCATCCCTTTCCATCGTAATCAGATACGAGTTTCACCTCAGGGTATCCGGCTTGGGATAAGCCTCTTATACATGATCGGCTCTATTCGGGGCTCTGCTGACATGATCTCAAGACCGAAGCAACTCCAATCATAGCAGCTTGTGATCCAACCGGCTCGAATCGCCCTCTTATCGAACACTCCGAAAGAGGATATTATCCCCTCTCTATTCTCAAGATGAAATACCTGAAAGACAGACTTGCAACGGCTGTCTTGATCTCCCGCTAAAGGTTCGTACAAAACGATAGGACACACCTCGTTATATCCGGTTCATTCACGAACTCATTTTTTTCGTGTTTACGCCCAAAAAAATGTGGTTCGAGAAAATTTTCGCTGTGGCGCGAGATTTTTTCACTTCCCGCGCCACAGCGAAAAAAATCTCGCGCCGCTTTTCCGGAAAACACGCGCCACAATCGGAGCGTTTTCGGTTCGTATTCTATACCCCTGCCCTCGCCCCCTCTCTCTTTTTCAGTGTGGTTTTCTCAAAATTGCCCGTAGCTATGGATCCTATATATCCGATTTCCTCGCAAATAAGCATAAAAAATATGTGTTGATTACAGCTTTTATAGTAACTTTAGGCCATTAAATGTATTATAACCTATAACCCATGCGAATAGAACTAACTATCCAGGCAGACGATTCTTTAGTCTCTTTTTCTCACCAACATTTGCTCGTCGGCACTCTTCAAAAATGGCTCGGAGAAAACGATATGCACGGCAAAAGCATCTCCTACTCATTTTCCCGTCTCAATGGGGGCAAACTCGTGTCAGAACTCAACAGTATTCTCTTTACCGATTGGGCCAATATGTTTGTCAGTGCTCATGATCCGGAGCTTATCAGACGCATGCTGACAGGGATCCGTCGAGATCCCGCAATGTTCAAAAGCCTCTGCGTCCGGGAAGTGACCGTTATCGAAGATCCCGACATGACCGATCGCGAAATTTTCTTTCCTGCCAGCCCTATCCTGCTGAAGCGTTGGCGCAAGGACAATGGGTTCGACCATATAGTCTATACGGACGAAGCAGCCAATGCCCTACTGACAGAAAATCTTCGCAAAAAACTTCAGGCGGTAGGAGTCGATGACCCTACTGCCACGGCATCCTTTGTCCCGGATCAGGGGAAAGCCAAGGTGATGCTTATCGATTACCGGGGAGTGAAAAACAAAGCCAGTTGGTGTCCCATCCGCATAATAGGGAATGCCGAGACCAAGCTGTTCGCATGGAATGCAGGCATCGGCAACTCGACCGGCATCGGCTTCGGTGCCATAAAATGAAATATAATATGAAAAATATAGATCTATCCATACTGGGGAAAGACCCGGATTTATCTGCATTGATAGCACTCCACATTGAGCCTCACTCTCCAATTTCTATGGTAAGTGAACTTCCCGGATCATACTACAAAGCACTTTTGTACCCTGACAAGCATATTCTTTGCGGTTTGTTCGAGAATATTTTGGGATGGCATCTTAGTCGTAAAGATCGAGAAGTAATAACAAAAGAGATAATGAGTATAAGAAAAAAAGAATGCATCTCCCCCACTATTCGCTCGACCTTCATACCATTATTATCCGATTTCTTCGAGTTAGATAGTGTTCGTATTGTTTCCACCGATAGCCCGTTTTTTTATAACGATTTATGGAAACGTGCTTTTAGGAGGCAAGATTCGGGGAAAGTTCATTCCGGAGGCACTCAAAACATTGACTATACGCTAGTCGTAGAAAAATATAGGTTTATGTGTGAAAAAGAGAGGTCTCCGCAAGAAAAAGAAAAATTTCTGAAAGACAATATAGATAGAATATCTTTCTTCTATACCACTCCTACAAATAGGGAATATCTTTTTTTTGAAGGAAGCTATGAATGTGTGATTAAAATGGATCCTCAACTGGTTGATTTGTTGTCAAAAACCCTCTCTTCACAAAACATAGGGTATTTGGGCAACAGCGAAGGTTGGGTTACACTTTACCTTGTAGAAAACTCATGAATACAAAGCATTTTTATATCCGATACGGATGCGCAATAACCCTGTATGACAATGAATTGTCGGAGAGGGAAAAGATAACTCCAAAAAAATTGAGATTCAGTATTCAAAAAGGGCTTTCTGCTTTTAGGGTTGAACCTCAACAATCTAACTTTTCAGAATCAAAGATCCGTTTCTCTTTTGTCAAAAGAAAAGATGAAAACAAAAAGAAGGGAGTATTTCTATCTCCACATATTATAACAAAAGATGAACAACAAGCCTCAAATGTTTGGGCGAAAACGTCTGAATTTCTTGAAATAGATTATTTAGGGAAGGACAATGAACGGGAACACTTACTTAGAATAGACAAAAAGAACGGTAAAGTGAGTAAGTCTAATATCCCAATTGCAGGAGAATACCTGACTTTTGGCGAAAATGATATTATCGGACGAGGCTCTGCAAGAATATCTGTGGAAGAACAAGCATATGGAATGATTACTACACTAACGCCCTTAAAACCTGCGTTGCAAGTAGGGAAAAATAATTTTTGCATTATCCCTGATATTCCACTCAACCAAATGGTCGATTTCATAGCTCTCCTTGACAAAATGCAAATGACTCACTTGTCTGGAGAGGCAATGTTAGGAAGCATAGATAATAAAGGGGTTTTTCAATGCCCGAAAATCTTTAGAGGAAATTTTCCTAATTCACCACAAAGCGACAGAATGGGAGCAATTGCTTTGTTAGGGGCTATAGGAGAATTTGCCAAGCTTGCAGAATTTTCAACTCTTGCTCAAAAGGTACTAGATTCATTGAAAGGAGCAACCTTGTATCTGATTACATACGGCGATGCAATGCCATTTACTTTTCATCATTATATAATAGATCTAGCCAAAGAAGGGAAACTACACTCTATAGTGGATAGCTTATTTCATAGTCGGCTATATAAAAAAGGAAAAAGGGATAATCAAAAGAATAATAAAGAAGATCCCGATTATGCCCCATTTGACTTTTTCGCTAATCGTTTTTTGCAATCATTCAATAAGGCTGCTTTCGATGACTTTTTTAGATTCAGAGTAGAATACCCAAATCAAATCAAAATATTATTTCAAATGTTTTTTACCAAAATGGAGAAATTAAAACCTGACGTTATTGCATCTGCCCAAGCATTGGGTAGTTGGCTCAACCAAGTTGCATATTTCGCTGCAAAAGAAGAAGCCGATTCAAGAATCTCTCCAGGAAATATCTTTGAAGAAAAGGCTAAATTTTTAGTAATGATGGAGAGCAGTATTTTTGCGGCAAAGCGAGGGGACGCACTCATTGCTCAAATCCTTATCTTGGCAGGAAGACTATCAAAGAATGAAGCTCCTAAAGAGGCATTGCTTTTCATGGAGAAGACCATTACGGGAGAAATAGATTTATCTGTAGCAAAGAATCTTCTAATTGCATATATGCGTATTCGCAGAGAGGAGAAACAACGAGATTTGAACAGCGTTAAAAGCGATGACACAATACCATCTGATATAAACATTGATGACTTAACAAACACATAATACTTCATATATGGAAACAAAAAAAATTGCAGGAATTTTAGTAACAATGGTTGCTCCTTTTGAAAATCACATGGCAAATGGCGGTGAAAAACTTTTCGGAAATGCGAGCTCAATTAAGCGCAGGCCGGATGGGCGTGTGTATGTATCGGGACAAATGCAAAGACACGTATTGTTCTCGGCCATTGATAGACTGAATCATTTGGATAAAGCAAAGGGGACAACATTTGTATCTAATGGAGATGGCATTACAAATAAGATTGAAGTTGATTTGCGTGCTGATCTTGGTGGGTTTATGCATACGAAAAAGAAAGATTATTCTGATAGGAGAATCGCCCCTCTGTCTGTCACACCTGCCACGGCTCTTGATACAAGTTCTGTAGGAAGAGACCTCTTGGTGAGAATTCGTCTTGCAAAAAACTCTGATACTAAACAAGCATTAGCAACAAGAGAATACAGCGAACAGGATAAGATGAATATGAACTTCTTCCTTGACATAACATCTGTTGGTGTCAGCAAATCTTTTGTTTATAATGGTGGATTAAATTTAGGAACAAAGTACTTCAAACATATCACTGACGACGAGAAAAAGAGGAGGGTGAAGCTATTCTTAGAGGCAACTCGAATAATGAATGACTACGCCAACCAAGCTCGTAATGCAGTTTGTGGTGAGCCAGAAAAAGTATTGATCGTTTTTGATGATAGACTGAGCAGGAAAGCCTGTCGGTACTATACTGCAGGTGAAAAGGAGCAGGCAAACATTATCAAAGAACTTGATGAGTGTCAAGTAAAATACTTTATAGGCGATGATACTTCAGATTATAGCGTAGCCGATGCTTATCGTGACGCGATGAATTACCTTGATAGGGCAACACTTGTCGATTTAGCAGAGGGCGAAGAGATAATAACTTTTGCAGAAGCCTTCGAGTGCAAGGAAAAAGAACCTCAAGGGAAAAAGTCTAAAAAAGGAAAAGACAAGGCCACTTCTGCTCAGAATCTCTTTGCAGAACAACAAGATGATCAATAAAGAATCGCCGATTTTAGCAAAGCCCTCCGGGATTACGTTGGACGTTCATGCCGAAAACGTAATTCAAGAGGGGGCATTGCTACTAAAAGGTCTTGGTTGCACAAAAGAAAAATACTTCCAAACCACTGCCAAACAGATTGTGCAGCGAGTGGAGTTAGCTTGTAAATACCATGACCTAGGAAAAAGAAATAAGATATGGCAAGATGCTTGTAAAAAAGACTATAAGGCATATCTTATTTGGAAGAAAATTCATCCAAATCGATCTTTCGAAGATTACACTATCGAATGTAGAGAAGAGGCCGGGAAATTTTTACGACAAACACATGTTCGACATGAATTTTATTCAATAAAAGGGCTTCTCAATAACAACCCTCCACCCTGGCTGAAGATTGCGATCGCTGCACATCATCGTAAGCTAAGCATGAAGCATGAAGAACGATGGCTAAGCAGTGATGAAGACATTTGCTCTGTATGGAAGGATATCAGAAGATTGTCAAATTGCTTCTTTGATGATCGGAATAGCGTTCTGTCCGACATTGTAATCAAGCAATATGAATTTGCAGGACCACGAAGCTTGCTTCAATTAGCTGATCATAGAGCAAGTGCAAAAGAAGAGTCTAAAGACGTCCCCGATCCGGTTGCTTTTTCCTATACCTTTCCTAAAGAGTGGGAAAAAAGACCTGTTCAAAAGCTGGTAGAAAAGCATTGGAGAGACGAACTTCTTTTAGTACGAGCACCCACTGGTGCCGGAAAAACGGATGCAGCACTCTTGTGGGCTTCTCTTCAAATCAAACACAGAAAAGCAGACCGCCTGATTATTGCTATGCCTACTCGTTTTACATCAAATGCACTGGCTCTAAACGTATCTTCGACCCTTTCTTCTACAGGCCTGTATCATTCCAGTGCATGGACACAGAATTTCAGTAGCAAAATAGACAACGGGGAAATAGCTTTAGAGCAGGCAAGATACTATCATAATCAAGCTCGCTTACTACAGACCCCTATAACGGTATGCACCATAGATCATCTCCTCTCTTCATTGACTCTTTGTGATGAAGAACATCAGACCATTACTTTTGCACTGGCAAATGCATGTCTCGTTATTGATGAGGCGGATTTCTATGATCAATTTACACAAGCTAATATATTAGTATTACTAGAGGTTCTAAAATATTGGAAAGTACCAATATTGCTGATGAGTGCCTCATTACCGGACAATTTAGTACAAGAATATCGGAAGATTGGCTATTGTATTAAAGACATACTTGAAGACACATCAGACATAGAGAGAGCACGTTTTTCTTTAATAGAGAAACGTGATGTGTCAGAAATAAGCCAAATGCAAGACTTATTACAATTAAGCCTTGATAGAGGTAGTGCGATTATTTTTGCAAATACTGTCGATAGAGCACAAGAATACTATCAATGGTTTTTAGAGAATGGTCATGAAGAAGATGTAATACTTTATCATAGTAGGTATACTGAAACAGATAAAATTGAAAAGGAAGCACAATTGCTTCTTAGATTAGGAAGAAGTGCTTGGGATAATGGTCGAGCAAATGGGATTGCCATATTGACACAGATTGGAGAAATGAGTGTGAATATCAGTGCAGATATAATGATTTCTGATCTTTGTCCTATTGATCGATTGACCCAAAGATGTGGCCGTCTGTGTCGGTTTTCGAGAAAGATTGGAGACTTATATATAATCAGACCTATGCGCGAGGGAAATTTATTTCCAGCCCCTTATTATCAAAATGTCGGCCCATCACAAAAATTAGAGCCGAATGATGCATTAATCAAAACGGATGAACTATTAGAAAAAGGGATGTATTCTGCGGATAATTTAGTTCAATTGCTAAACAAAGTATACGCTAATCAGACAGTATTCTCCACAGAAGCGATCTACAATGCAGATCGCTTGAGAGAGATGTTCAAAGCGAATTGGTTGATCAATCCAATGGAACATCTTAAAGAGGAAATAGGCTCTACAAATTTTTGGCGAGCCCGAAATATAATGCCACGATGTAGAATATACATAAAAAGGCCATTACAATCATTTCGGAATTACTCGGATTTCAGAAGATGGGAAACAGATGTAGCGATAGATGTCCCTATTTATGTCATTAAAAAAGCTATGCGTATGAGGGATACCGTTTGTTCTCGAGTAAAAGTGATTATTGGCAAAGATGATTATACATTGGTAGTAATAAATGCCAAATGCTACAATAATGTTAGAGGACTGTTTTTCTCTGAATCAGTCCTCGAAGAACCTAGCTTTGAGTTCTTGTAATATATCAGGTTAATCAGCTATGAATACAATATCAGGTACGCACTTCAACTATTATCAGGTTTGTCGGAGAAAGCTATGGCTTTTCTCTGCAGGTATTACGATGGAGCATACATCTGATTTAGTGTACGAGGGGAAATTGATCCATGAGACAACGTACCAGCAACGACCGGAGCGATACCAAGAATTGGAGTTGGACGGCATCAAGATAGACTTTTATGACCCCAAAAACAGAGTGGTTCACGAGGTCAAAAAGTCCAACAAAATATCGCTCGCCCACAGGCTCCAACTTCTTTATTATCTATATGTATTAGAGCGCAACGGGGTATCGGGAGCAACGGGGATATTGGAGTATCCGACTCTGCGAAAAAAGGAGGAAGTGATTCTTTCTGACATAGATCGCGAACGGATCAGAGAGATCGAGCAGGAGATCCTACAGATTATCAGTCGCGAGGATTGTCCTCCTGCTATCGACTCGGGGATCTGCAAAAACTGTAGCTATTACGAATTCTGTTTCTCGGGAGAAGAGCAATGAAAAAGACATATTATCTATTTAACCCCGGCGAATTGTCCCGAAAAGACAATACCATCCGCTTTGTCCCGATCCAAGAGGGAGAAAACGGACAGGAACAAGCAGGACAAGCTCGCTACATTCCCGTTGAAGGAATTAGCGATTTCTATGTGTTTGGCTCTTTGAGGGCCAATAGTAGCTTATACAATTTCCTTGGAAGCAACGACATCGCAGTCCATTTTTTCGATTATTACGAAAATTACACCGGTTCTTTTATGCCTCGCGACTTCTTGCTATCAGGGAAGATGCTCCTGGCACAGGCTTCGGTGTATAAGAACAAGAAGAAACGATTGTTTCTGGCCAGAAAGTTCATTGAAGGTGCAGCCTTCAACATGCAGAAAAACTTAGCCTACTACAACAATCGGGGAAAAGATATGCAACCGATGATGGAGCTAATCGACAAGTATTCGTCACGTCTGGAGGAAACGACAACGATAGAGGCTCTTATGGGTATCGAAGGCAATATCCGGCAAGCATACTATGATGCTTTCAATCTTATTATCGATCCTTTCGAAATGGGGGCGCGGAGCAAACAGCCCCCTCAAAATGAGGTAAATGCACTCATCTCTTTCGGCAATATGATGTGCTACACCTTGTGCCTGAAGGCAATCCATCAAAGCCAACTGAATCCCACGATCAGCTTCCTGCATACGCCCGGAGAGAGGCGATACTCTCTATGCTTGGATATATCGGAAGTGTTTAAGCCCATATTGGTAGATCGCACGATTTTCAAAGTCATGAACAAGCGAATCATACAGGCCAAACACTTCGACAAGCAACTCAATAAATGTATCCTAAATCCATCGGGAAAGAAGCTTTTCGTACAAGCCTTCGAAGAAAGACTTTCTGAAACGATTCGACATCGTAAGCTCAATCGCTCCGTCAGTTTCAGGCACCTGGTCAAGCTCGAATGCTACAAAATAGCCAAAGACATACTTGGGATCGAAGAGTATCAACCCTTTAAGATGTATTGGTAATGTATATTATTTTAGTGTACGATATCGGGGAAAAGCGCGTTGGCAAAATGCTAAAACTGTGCAGAAAGTATCTGAATTGGATTCAGAACTCTGTGTTCGAGGGGGAAATATCGGAAGTCAAACTCTTAGAACTGAAGAACAGAGCTGCCAGAATCATGGAAAAAGAGGAAGATAGTCTGATCATATTTTCTTCCAGACAAGAACGTTGGTTGGAAAAAGAAATAATCGGCAAAGAGCGAGCTGCGACAGATATATTCCTATAATACAGCACGATACAGTTCCCTTCATCTATCTTTTGAAGCGTCGATTCGAACAAATTCGTCCAGCCTTTTGTCATGATTAACCCTTGGCGATCTTTGAAATGATTGATAATCAATAAAATATATCAGTCGTCACACCCCTTGGTTTTTCATAGAATCGGACATCGACAACTATAATGTCTGAATATTGGGTTTCGCTTTCTCGTAACCCTCTCACATTCAAACCGAAAAACCTATATTTGTGACGGATTTCAATTGCACCATACAGGAATTAAAACGCCTTTCTTCTATGGGAAAAAGAGTTTTAGCGATAGATTTCAATTGCACCATACAGGAATTAAAACAGGTTTTAATTATTTCAGACATTGTTTGATTGAATCATTTCAATTGCACCATACAGGAATTAAAACGACGCTGTTTGCCGGTGTGAGGTACAAATTTGTGATTTCAATTGCACCATACAGGAATTAAAACGGTGTCCTCCGCGAGAAAATAGAAAATGCCTGTTTATTTCAATTGCACCATACAGGAATTAAAAC
>NZ_KB899152.1:57232-58787 GCF_000378065.1 Porphyromonas gulae DSM 15663
GGCAAAATTTCAATTGCACCATACAGGAATTAAAACGGAGTTTGTGAAGAAGTTGGAATTGACGCCTAACGATTTCAATTGCACCATACAGGAATTAAAACTCTTTCAACGGGCCGGAGCCGTTGAGCGTGGCGGAATTTCAATTGCACCATACAGGAATTAAAACTGCTTGAATCTCTCACGATGACAGTAAAATCTTCCACATTTCAATTGCACCATACAGGAATTAAAACATTGAAGGCTTCTCGCGAAAGAGGCACCTTTTTTGAAATTTCAATTGCACCATACAGGAATTAAAACGCGGATAGTGCGCGCGGACTCTACAGTGCAGAAGAGCATTTCAATTGCACCATACAGGAATTAAAACGAAGTGATCCGTCTTTTTCGAGGTCTGCCAAAGGCTATTTCAATTGCACCATACAGGAATTAAAACAGACGCAAAAAAGGAATGGATTACAGCGGATAATATATTTCAATTGCACCATACAGGAATTAAAACTATGGCACCTTGATCCCTGGTCCATAAATCTCTTATAATTTCAATTGCACCATACAGGAATTAAAACTAGGTACGCTTAGAGACGTGCCGGCACGGTCTTTATTTCAATTGCACCATACAGGAATTAAAACAAGGGTTATTCGAACAACTCAAAAAGTTGAAAGAAATTTCAATTGCACCATACAGGAATTAAAACATTGAAGAATATACTGTTATGTTTTCTATGTCAGACATTTCAATTGCACCATACAGGAATTAAAACTCAGCAAGACTTACGACACCTGGGCCGTCTCCTTCAATTTCAATTGCACCATACAGGAATTAAAACACAAAAAACGGCAAATATCCTACAACGTCCTACAACATTTCAATTGCACCATACAGGAATTAAAACTTAGATTTACAAGATTTTATCGAATGCACAAATAATAATTTCAATTGCACCATACAGGAATTAAAACATCTGCTTTATTACAATAGTCTTTTAAACTCATTTATTTCAATTGCACCATACAGGAATTAAAACAGACGGTGAACCTCCGCATTCAAGCACTGAATAAGTATTTCAATTGCACCATACAGGAATTAAAACCGTATATCGCCCTTGGCTACGATCTTCGGGCTTGATTTCAATTGCACCATACAGGAATTAAAACCGAGGCCGACTGGGTGCGCTTGATCTTAGGCCTGTTATTTCAATTGCACCATACAGGAATTAAAACAGGAGCAGCTCACGATCCGGATCATAGTATTTCAAAATTTCAATTGCACCATACAGGAATTAAAACAATCAATAAGGTTGTCAAAGAGGGCCGGAGATTAGGATTTCAATTGCACCATACAGGAATTAAAACGACGACATCGCAACAATCGTTGCGCAGGCTGTCGCATTTCAATTGCACCATACAGGAATTAAAACAATCAGGGGCAACAACGAAGCCCTTGCAGAGCTTATTTCAATTGCACCATACAGGAATTAAAACTCATAAAGATGGCAAGCAGTAGTATTTTTCTCATTTTCATTTCAATTGCACCATACAGGAATTAAAACAAAAG
>NZ_KB899152.1:59743-60566 GCF_000378065.1 Porphyromonas gulae DSM 15663
TTTCAATTGCACCATACAGGAATTAAAACAAACATGGAGCTGGATGGCAAGACAGAACAATCCTATTTCAATTGCACCATACAGGAATTAAAACGATCGTAACATAATTGTTAATTTTTTTGTTTTACGTATTTCAATTGCACCATACAGGAATTAAAACATCGGAAGCTCAAAGATCAGCGGAGAAGACAGTGATTTCAATTGCACCATACAGGAATTAAAACTCACGACAGAAGCCCAAACTTTGCAAGGAGCTGCAATATTTCAATTGCACCATACAGGAATTAAAACCTGCAGCAACGGACGCAGTCGAAGGAAGGGGGTAAGATTTCAATTGCACCATACAGGAATTAAAACTGGATGTGAGCCGTCACACGGCTACGCACGGGAATATTTCAATTGCACCATACAGGAATTAAAACGTCTTTATTGTACGGGGCGAAATCGATATTATATGTATTTCAATTGCACCATACAGGAATTAAAACTCCAAGTTCCCCCCTGACCTTTTACTACCTCTGATTGATTTCAATTGCACCATACAGGAATTAAAACCGCTTTTTGTATGACAAGCAGCTCGATCGTGGACAATTTCAATTGCACCATACAGGAATTAAAACCAGATACGGCACTATCGATACGGATCTGCAAGATGATTTCAATTGCACCATACAGGAATTAAAACGATTCTGCTCGACACTAATAAGCTAATCAACATCGAATTTCAATTGCACCATACAGGAATTAAAACTCTTCTTTCTTTTCCTCCTCTTTTTTGTGCATGTATATTTCAATTGCACCATACAGGAATTAAAACATGGTC
>NZ_KB899152.1:61453-87096 GCF_000378065.1 Porphyromonas gulae DSM 15663
GCTTTTGCGTTCTCCTTTTTTTCAACACGGATATTTCAATTGCACCATACAGGAATTAAAACCCGTTTTTTTTGCGCCTGCCAGCGCGCGTACTGTCTATTTCAATTGCACCATACAGGAATTAAAACTAGACGGCCTTACACTCTTTCACGGCTGCGCATATGGATTTCAATTGCACCATACAGGAATTAAAACCTACCGGCAGAAGGTTCTAAGAATACACGCCCTTATTTCAATTGCACCATACAGGAATTAAAACACGATGATGGCGTCGGTATTTTTTTGGATCGATTCGATTTCAATTGCACCATACAGGAATTAAAACTAGACTTGGACGGACAAGCAAATCTTACGTTTTCTTATTTCAATTGCACCATACAGGAATTAAAACAAGCAATTGCACAATATCAAGTTTGCGCGGAACGGAATTTCAATTGCACCATACAGGAATTAAAACGTAAAAATCATTCCCATTATAACAATTACGGATCCAATTTCAATTGCACCATACAGGAATTAAAACAAGCAATTGCACAATATCAAGTTTGCGCGGAACGGAATTTCAATTGCACCATACAGGAATTAAAACGTAAAAATCATTCCCATTATAACAATTACGGATCCAATTTCAATTGCACCATACAGGAATTAAAACGAGATAGGGAACGGGGATATAATTGCCCTCAAAGAGATTTCAATTGCACCATACAGGAATTAAAACTTGAGTTCCCGGCTCTTATATGTCTAACCAAATCTGATTTCAATTGCACCATACAGGAATTAAAACAATGGAAACAAATTGATGAAATAACGGAGGCAGCGGTCATTTCAATTGCACCATACAGGAATTAAAACACCTATTATCCGCGGAGGGTAGAAAAGCCATTGTTCATTTCAATTGCACCATACAGGAATTAAAACGTACTCCGTCTTCACCTTGTCCACGTAGACTGTTTATTTCAATTGCACCATACAGGAATTAAAACGCAGATAATCAAAATCCAAACCTCGTATATAACACAATTTCAATTGCACCATACAGGAATTAAAACCGTGATGGTGTGGAAGGCTCTCGCTTTTGAAAGCGATATTTCAATTGCACCATACAGGAATTAAAACAGCTCTCTAAATTTTTCTGCAGTTGTCATTTTCTTATTTCAATTGCACCATACAGGAATTAAAACAGCAAAACGGATTCGCCCGGCCCAAAATGCAGGGTATATTTCAATTGCACCATACAGGAATTAAAACCGATAACGCTGAACATTCTTGTTGCATCTGGCAAACATTTCAATTGCACCATACAGGAATTAAAACCCCGATGAGTTAAAAGGACGATGTGTCCTCTTCAATTTCAATTGCACCATACAGGAATTAAAACCTAATGACTAAAACGAATCAATATGGACAAGGCTATTTCAATTGCACCATACAGGAATTAAAACGTCGTTTACGATCGGCGAATCGGCGGAGTTCGCGGAATTTCAATTGCACCATACAGGAATTAAAACAAAATCAATGCGGATAAAATGCTCCGCAATGCCTATAATTTCAATTGCACCATACAGGAATTAAAACGGAGAGAGTATTGAGATAAAGTTAATGTTTAGCGTAGAGATTTCAATTGCACCATACAGGAATTAAAACCCAGTCATGCTTGGTTTGGACTCTTTTGAAGCTGGATATTTCAATTGCACCATACAGGAATTAAAACACGATGATGGCGTCGGTATTTTTTTGGATTGATTCGGATTTCAATTGCACCATACAGGAATTAAAACATTCAAGCAGGTATCTTGCTCTCTCCTCGGGGTCGAATTTCAATTGCACCATACAGGAATTAAAACAAGTCCTCCACCAAAACGAAAAAATTCTCGCTCCACGTTTTTACGGATGCAGATCGGGCAATTTTCCGAACCGGAATACAAAAGCACTTCCATCCTCTCAGTTGATCGATAGCACGCGATTGGTCTGTTTTCAGATGCACTCTCTTTCTACTATCTTTGTCGGACTCGGAAGGCTTTTTTCCGACCGATACTCTAATAATCCACTGATGAAAATATATCTGATGCGCCACACTTCGGTGCTGCTCAATGGCAATGAGCACTGCTACGGATTCACCGATGTGGACGTTCGCGATACCTTCGAAGAGGAGGCTACGGCGGCGTGTGCCCGTCTCAAAGGCCTCGATCCGGAGGCTGTCTTTACCAGTCCCTTGCAGCGTGCAGCCAAGCTGGCGGCCTTTTGCGGCTATCCCGATGCCATCCGAGACGATCGGCTGAAGGAGATGAACTTCGGCGACTGGGAAGGAAAGCCTTGGGAGGAAATTTTGGACACAACAGACGTAGAAGCTTTTTTCCGCCGCTATATCGACGAACCTGTGCCCGGTGGAGAGTCGCAGCGAGAGCAGTTCGAGCGCGTGCGGGACTTCATACTGGAAAAGAAAGCTGCCGGCTATCGCTCCATCTTGATTTTCTGCCACGGTGGGGTGATCAATTGTGCCCGTACGCTGGTCGGACAATGCACGCTGGAGAGTGCCTTTGCCTCGCTCCCTCCCTTCGGCTCCCTGACCGAACTGATCTTATAAGAGCCGCAGGGCTATGGTCTTGCTCGGCACTATGCCGGCGGGGGCCTTGTTATTAAACAAATTGAACCGAATATTGTCATACGAAAACAATGGAGAAACCATTACACGAGAAAGCTCAATCCGACAGGAAGCAAGGGCTGACACCCCGTTTCTATCTTTATTGGCTGGGAATCCTGATTTTCGCAGCTGCTTTCACCGGCATGCTGCTGGATGATTTCAATTCGGAGGGCAGATCTGCCGGTTTGGAGCTGTTCTTTCATATCAGTGGAGGTGTAGCATTTTGTTTCGCTCTGGCAGAGCAGAGTGCCGTCTTTATCGGCCACAAACATGGGCGCATTGATCGGGCCACGGCTCTGCGCTATGCAGGCTTCATAGACAGAAACGGCTCGTGGAGTGCCTTGTTGATATGTCTGACCTTCGTCGCCTTCGGGTTGATGAAAATCGGACACGAAGGGACTAAGGCTTGGGACCTGGCACTCGGATGGCTCTTTGTGGTGGGCTTCGGCTATGCCGCTATCCGTTTTATCCTCAATCGTTTTCGCCGGAAATGACCGGAAAGATGCCCAAGACGAATGTGGCGCGTCTTCTCGATGCAGCACATATACCCTACGAACTCATCCCCTACGAGCCGGACGAGAGAGACCTCTCGGCCATCCATGTGGCGGAGCAGCTGGGTGAGGACGTCAGGCAGGTGTTCAAGACATTGGTATTGCGCGGCAATAAGACCGGACTGCTCGTCTGCATCGTGCCGGGCGATGAGGAGGTAGACCTCAAACTGGCAGCACGGGCATCGGACAACAAAAGCGTGGAGATGATCAGACAGAGCGAGCTCCTTCCACTCACGGGATACATACGTGGCGGCTGTTCGCCCATCGGGATGAAGAAGACCTATCCGGCTTACATTCATCATACCTGCATGTCTTTTCCTTATATATACGTCAGTGCCGGTGTGCGCGGCTTACAGCTTCGTATAGCTCCGGCCGATCTCCTGGCATACACGGGTGCCCGGTCGGCTTGCCTCTGTGGTGCTACGACAGAAGAAAAATCAACCATACATCAAACCCTATAATCAAGCATGAACAAAAGAATCTTTACTGCGTGCATGGCTGTTGCCTGCATCCTGCCCGTTTTCAGGGCTGAAGCGCAGAGCGATTACTTCTTTCGCTCGAAGAAAAAGAAGCCCGCAACGGAAGCTCCGGCTCAGAAATCCAAATTCGATCAGACCGTAGCCGGTGCAAAAAAGAGCGAAGGCCCTTTCACCGTTTACTTCACGAAGAAGAATGAGATCCTGTTTGCCATGCCCGACTCCGCATTCCGTCGGGAGTATCTCCTCAGCAGCCGTGTGGCTGCTACGAGCAATACGCGCGAAGCCGTGGCCGGACAGATGAGCACGTCTCCCTTCCTGATCAAATTCTCACGTGACAGTATCAACGTCTATCTCCACACGCCTCAGGTGGGTGCCGTGGTCAGAGAAGACGATCCTATCGTCCCCTCGTTCAAGAAGAACTTCTTCGACCCCGTCCTCAAAGCATTCCCCATCGTGGATACGAAAGACGGCAAGGTGCTGATCGACGTAACCAAATTTTTCCGCGAAGATGAAAAGAGCATTACGCCTCTGACGATCCTGCCACCCACGATGCAAAATGTCAATGTAATCAAGGGTATGCTCGACCCGACGGCCAGCATCGTAACGGAAGTCAAGAGCTTCCCCCGAAACGTGGAGATCAAGAGTATGCTCACCTACAAGACTCAGCCCTATTCCGAGCCATACACCCTGATCATGCAACGCTCCATCCTGCTCCTCCCGGAGAAACCGATGCGTATGCGTTTGCAGGACAATCGTGTGGGATTTTTCAATTCTCACCGCCAATACTTCACGACAGACAAGGACAAAGTGGAGTCATACAAGCTGATCCACCGCTGGGATCTCCAGCCCAAGGACAGTGCAGCCTATATGCGCGGCGAACTGGTGGAGCCTGTGAAGCCTATCGTTTTCTACGTGGACTCCGTCTTCCCCGACAAATGGCGCGCTACGATCAAGCAGGCTATCGAGGACTGGCGTACGGCTTTCGAAGCAGCCGGATTCAAGAATGCCATCATCGCCAAGGACTATCCCACGAAGGCGGAAAACCCCGATTTCGATCCGGACGACATTCGCTTCAGCTGTTTCAAATATGCCACTACGGCCACGGCCAACGCCATGGGCCCGAGCTTCGTAGACCCCCGAAGTGGCGAGATTATCTGTGCGGATGTGATCTGGTACCACAATGTGCTCTCCCTCGTCCACAACTGGCGCTTCGTACAGACCGGGGCCGTGGATCCGCGCGTTCGCAAGGCTGTATTCGACGATGATGTGATGCGCGAATCGCTCCGCTATGTGGCGGCTCACGAGATCGGTCATACCATCGGTCTGATGCACAACATGGGTGCCAGCTACTCCTTCACCATCGAGAACCTGCGCGATCCGAAGTTCACGCAGAAATACGGTACTACGCCGAGTATCATGGACTATGCCCGCAACAACTTCGTGGCGCAGCCCGGTGACTTGGAGCGCGGTGTACGTCTGACGCCTCCCATCCTCGGTGTGTACGACATTCATGCCATCAACTGGGCTTATCGTCTCGTGCCCGGAGCCAAAACCGCAGAAGAGGAAAAGCCGACGCTGAACGCTTGGATCGCCGAGAAGAAAGACGATCCCATGTTTACCTTCGGTGCACAGCAGTTCCCCTACACCATTGACCCCACAGACCAGACCGAGGACCTCGGCAACGATCACTTCCGCGCCGGCGACATGTCCATCAGCAACCTGAAGATTATCGCCAAGAACATGGACAAATGGCTCCTCGAAAAGGATGCTCGCTACGATGACCTGCGCGACATGCACGAACAGCTCATGTTCCAATACTACCGCCACGTAGGTCATATCATGCCTTATATCGGAGGTGTGGAGCACTTCGAAATCCGTCAGGGTGAAGAGAATACACTTTCCCGTCGTTTCATCACCAAAGACAAGCAACGCAAAGCCATGGATTGGCTCCTCAATCAGGCTCGTACCTACCGCCAATGGCTGGCCGAACCGGCTTTCCTCCACAAGGTGGAACAGAACTCTACGATGACCGACCTCTTGGGCAAGGCCATGGTGGCAGCACTCTTCAATCCGGGCAGTATAGGACGCATATACGAAGCAGAGCAGTCCGGACAACCGGGAGTGTACAAGCTCACGGATTATGCCAACGAGCTGATCGATGCCATCTTCAACGTAAAGGGCAATCTGACCGATGCCGACCGTTCTATTCAGAACCTGGCCATCGACCTCATGTCAGCCTATAGCGGTCTCTCCACGGAAAGCAAGAACACGGCACGCCGTCTGTCCGAAGAGCTGGACGCCCTGTCGCACAAGCTCAGCGAGGACAACCTCCCGTGTGCCCTCGGTTGCAGCGGTCACCACGCAACGGAGGAGGGAGCCAATTCATTCTTCCGTCTTACGGTCTTCTCCAAGCCGGCTCCGAGTGAAGTGATTGCACCCCTCCTGCTGCAACAGCTCAAGCGCGTGCAGACCATCTACCGCAATCGTAAGGCCACCGGCAACGCTGCCGACCGTTCGTTCTACGACTATCAGCTGCTCCGTCTGGAACGCCTGATGAAGACCAACTAAGAGTACGGACTTCCCCGTACCTCGGATCGCAAGGGGGCTGTGTCAAAATTCGTTTTGGCACAGCCCCCTTTTAGATGCGTAAGAATGCATAAAGGACAAAGCACTGGAGCTGGTAGAGAGGCAGGAGCGTAGGCGACTGAAGCCGAATGTCGCAAGCAACGCAGTAATTTGCCCTTTATGACAACACTCCGTCGCTTCTTCACAATAGCCATTTCTTGGAACTTGTCGGATTTTCTTTTGGAGGAATCTGCGAGCAAGCAGACGGCGTTTTCCGCCTTAAATCCGATGGAAAACATGGGTTAGAGGTCGTTCAAGATGTGGTTGCCCCGTTGCCATGGCACAATCTCCCTGATAGAGCGCAATTTATTTGTACTTTTGTAGCTAACGTTGTTCTGTTGCAACTATTTCAGACAGATGAGAGTAAACATTTGGCAGATCCTATTCGTTTCGGTTCTCTTTTTCTTCGGGACAGCCGTCGGGCTGGCTCAGAGCCGAAACCGCACATACGAGGCTTACGTGAAGCAGTATGCCGATGAGGCCATCCGGCAGATGAGCCGCTACAATATACCGGCCAGCATCACCATAGCACAGGCTTTGGTAGAGACCGGAGCCGGAGCCAGTACGCTGGCCAGCGTACACAACAATCACTTCGGGATCAAATGCCACAAATCGTGGACAGGCAAGCGTACTTATCGTACCGACGATGCGCCGAACGAATGCTTCCGCAGCTATTCGGCCGCTCGCGAATCGTACGAAGATCATTCCCGTTTTCTGCTCCAACCACGCTATCGTCCCCTGTTCAAACTCGACAGGGAAGACTATCGGGGCTGGGCTACGGGGTTGCAACGCTGTGGTTATGCCACCAATCGGGGCTATGCCAATCTGCTGATCAAGATGGTGGAGCTGTACGAGCTATATGCTTTGGATCGCGAGAAGTACCCCTCGTGGTTCCACAAGTCTTATCCCGGGACCAACAAAAAATCCCATCAAACGAGCAAGCAGAAGCAGAGCGGACTCAAGCACGATGCTTACTTCAGCTACGGACTGCTCTACATCATAGCCAAGCAGGGCGATACCTTCGATTCTCTGGCCGAAGAGTTCGACATGAGAGCCTCCAAACTGGCCAAATACAACGATGCTCCCGTGGATTTCCCGATCGAAAAGGGCGATGTGATCTATCTGGAGAAAAAGCACGCACGCTCCATCTCCAAGCATACACAGCACGTAGTGCGAGTGGGTGATTCGATGCACAGTATCTCCCAACGCTATGGCATCCGGATGAAGAACCTCTACAAGCTCAACGATAAGGACGGCGAATATATACCCCAAGAGGGCGATATACTGCGCTTGCGCTAAAACAAGAAAACAAAGACGAAGCAGCTATATGTCTAACGAACGCTATAACCTGCGCGGAGTGTCGGCCTCGAAAGAGGACGTGCATGCCGCCATCAAGAATGTGGACAAGGGTATTTTCCCTCAGGCATTCTGCAAGATTATTCCGGATATTCTCGGGGGTGATCCCGACTATTGCAATATCATGCATGCAGATGGAGCCGGCACCAAAAGCTCACTTGCATACGTTTATTGGCGGGAGACGGGAGACCTCTCCGTATGGAAAGGAATAGCACAGGATGCGCTGATCATGAATATAGACGATCTGCTGTGTGTCGGTGCCGTGGACAATATACTTGTGTCCTCGACCATCGGCCGGAACAAACGATTGATACCGGGCGAAGTAGTATCGGCTATCATCAACGGCACGGAAGAGCTTCTGGCCGATCTGCGTCGCATGGGTGTGAACGCCTATGCCACGGGAGGGGAAACGGCTGATGTGGGCGATCTGGTCAGGACTATCATCGTAGACAGTACGGTGACTTGCCGGATGAAGCGATCGGATGTGATAGACAATGCCCGTATCAAGGCCGGCGACGTTATCGTCGGGTTAGCCTCATTCGGGCAAGCCTCCTACGAGGAGCAGTACAACGGCGGTATGGGGAGCAACGGACTGACTTCGGCTCGCCACGACGTTTTTGCCCACTATCTGGCAGAGAAGTACCCGGAGAGTTTCGATCCCTCGGTGCCGGACGATTTGGTTTATAACGGCAGCATGAAACTGACCGACGCCATAGCCGGATTGGGATTGGACGCAGGCAAGCTCGTGCTCTCGCCCACACGTACCTACGCCCCTGTGGTCAAGGCCATACTGGACGAGATGAGTCGCCGCATTCATGGCATGGTACACTGCTCCGGCGGTGCACAGACCAAGGCGATGCACTTCGTCAAGAATAAGCGCGTGGTCAAGGACAACCTCTTCCCGACTCCACCCCTGTTCGAGCTGATACAGCGCGAAAGCCAGACCGAATGGGCGGAGATGTACAAGGTATTCAACATGGGACATCGTCTCGAAGTGTATCTGACTGAAGAGAATGCCTCACGCGTGATCGAAATATCCGAGAGCTTCGGCATTCCGGCGCGTATCGTCGGTCGTGTGGAAGAGGCTCCGGCCAACGAATTGATCCTCCAAACGCCCTATGGAGAGATCCGATACTAAACACCTCCACCCCGATACACCCGTATGTCAGAGAATAAACTATTAGACCGATTGGATGGCTTGGAGAGCCGTTTCGAAGAGATTTCCACGCTTATCACGGATCCGGCCGTAATCGCTGACATGAAGCGTTTTACGAAGTTGAGCAAAGAGTATCGCGATCTGGAGAAGATCCATACGGCCGGGCACGACTATCGCAATCTGCTCGCCAATATCGAAGAAGCCAAGCATACCATGACCAAAGAGAGCGACGAGGAGCTGCGCGAGATGGCTCGCGAGATGCTGGCCGAGGCTAACGAACGCTTGCCCATCCTGGAGGAGGAGATCAAGATGCTGCTCATTCCGGCCAATCCGGAGGATGACAAGAATGCCATCGTGGAAATTCGCGGTGGAACGGGGGGCGATGAGGCTGCGCTTTTTGCCGGCGACCTCTACCGCATGTACGTCAAGTATTGCGAGACCAAAGGCTGGCAGGTGGAGGTCACCGACCTGAGCGAAGGAGCCACGGGTGGTTACAAGGAGATCGTCTTCTCGGTCAAGGGGGAAGGAGTGTACGGTATCCTGAAATATGAGAGCGGAGTGCACCGCGTCCAGCGCGTACCCGCGACTGAGACGCAGGGGCGCATACATACTTCGGCAGCTACCGTGGCAGTCTTGCCCGAAGCCGAAGAGGTGGACGTGGAGATCAACCCGGCAGACATCGAGATGCAAACGTCCCGTTCGGGCGGAGCAGGAGGTCAGAATGTAAACAAGGTGGAGACCAAGGTGCAGCTTACGCACAAGCCTACGGGTATGGTGGTGGTTTGCCAGCAGGCTCGTTCGCAGATAGCCAACCGCGAGCTGGCTATGCAGATGCTGCGCACCAAACTCTACGACATAGAGCTGTCCAAGCATAACGAAGCTATTGCAGCCCGACGCAAGACGATGGTATCGACCGGCGACCGTTCGGCCAAGATTCGTACCTACAACTATCCGCAAGGACGAGTGACGGATCACCGCATCAATATGACGGTCTACAATCTGTCGGCAGTGATGGACGGTGAGGTACAGCCTTTTATCGATGCCTTGATAATAGCAGAAAACGTTGAGCGGATGAAAGAAGCCGCCTTATAATACAAGTAAATAGACGATGACAACGAAAGAACTTTTTGACCGGATTTGCCGGAAACGCTCGTTTCTCTGTGTCGGGTTGGATACCGATGTAAAGAAAATACCGCCACATTTGTTGAATGAAGATGATCCTATTTTGGCTTTCAACAAAGCCATCATCGATGCTACGGCCGAGTATTGTGTGGCTTTCAAGCCCAATATGGCTTTCTACGAGAGTATGGGCAGCTTCGGAGCCTATTCTTTTGAAAAAACGATCGAATACATTCGGGAGCAATACCCCGACCAGTTTATCATAGCAGATGCCAAGCGCGGAGATATCGGCAATACGAGCGATATGTATGCCCGTTCGTTTTTCGAGCATCTCAAGGTGGATGCCCTCACCGTTTCTCCTTATATGGGAGAGGATAGCATCGGCCCTTTCCTGAGCTATGCAGGCAAGTTCACGGTGCTTCTCGCTCTGACCTCGAACAAAGGCTCGCAGGACTTTCAGATGATGCGCGATGCTGATGGCGAATATCTTTTCGAACGCGTTATTCGTATCAGCCGGACGTGGGACAATGCCGGTCAGCTGATGTATGTGGTAGGGGCTACGCAGGCTACCATGCTGAAAGATATTCGCGAGATCGTGCCGGACGCTTTCTTGCTTGTCCCGGGCGTGGGAGCACAGGGCGGCAGTCTGGAAGACGTGGCCGAGTACGGCATGAACGCTCAGTGCGGTTTGCTTGTCAATGCTTCGCGCAGTATTATCTACGCGGATAATACGGAGGGGTTCGCCGCTAAAGCTGCCGGAGAAGCAGCTGCCATGCAGCGTCAGATGGAGATTGCTCTTCGGGCGAAAGGCCTAATCTGATCCATCGGGCTTCTATTAAACGTAAGAGAGTCGTATAGACTCTAAAGGAATAAATGTTTTGAGATCCATTGTACCTTAATTAACCCCGTCACATGGAATTTACAGCCCAACAGATAGCTGACTACCTCCACGGTTTTGTGGAGGGCAATCCTGAGGTGCGACTGCGCGACTTTGCCAAGATAGAGGAGGGTCGTAGCGGCTGTCTTTCGTTTTTGGCCAATGCCAAGTACGAACACTATTTGTACGACACCCAATCCGATGCAGTACTCGTCAATCAGGACTTCGAGCCACGCGAATCGGTAAAGACGACCCTGATACGAGTACCCAATGCCTATGCCGCATTGGCACAGCTGATGCAGTTGGTGGACAGCATGAAGCCTAAAAGAAAGGGAGTCGACTCCACAGCTTTCGTTCATCCATCGGTGACACTGCCGGAGGATTGCTATGTAGGAGCTTTTGCCTACGTATCGGAGGGAGCATCGCTGGGTGCCGGCTGTAGCTTGTATCCGCATGTTTATGTCGGTAGCGGTGTGTCTGTTGGAGAGGGGACGATCCTCTATCCCCATGCGACAGTATATGATGGCTGCTCCATCGGTTCGCGTTGCGTGATTCATTCGGGAGCCGTTATCGGAGCGGACGGATTCGGTTTTGCGCCGAGTGCCGATGGCTACAGCAAGATTCCGCAACTGGGGAACGTTATCATTGAAGATGATGTCGAAATCGGTGCCAACACCTGTATCGACAGGGCTGTGATGGACTCGACCATCATACACCGCGGAGTAAAGCTGGACAACCTTGTACAGATTGCTCACAACTGTTCTGTCGGAAGTCATACGGTTTTTGCTGCTCAAGTCGGCATGGCCGGTTCGTCCCATGTGGGCGAATGGTGCCAGTTCGGAGGACAGGTAGGTTTGTCCGGCCACATCAAGGTGGGAGACAGGGTCAGCTTAGGAGGGCAGACCGGTTTGTTGAGCAACGTCAAGTCCGGTTCCACGCTTCTCGGTTCGCCCGGCATGCCGGTTCGGGATATGCTCCGCGCATCAGTTATCCTCCCCAAACTTCCTGACATGAGTCGCCGCATCGAGCAATTGGAAAAAGAAATATCAGAACTAAAAGAAATATGCAAAAGCAACAAACACTGAAAGACAAGTTCAGCCTGCAAGGCAAAGGCCTACACACCGGACTGGATATTCATATTACTTTCTGTCCTGCTCCGGAGGAATCCGGATATAAAATCAAGCGTATCGATCTGGAGGGACAGCCCGTTATAGACGCCATCGCAGACAATGTGCACAGCACTCGTCGTGGTACGGTGCTGAAAAAGGGCGAAGTATCCGTCAGCACGATAGAACATGCCATGGCAGCTCTCTATGCCTTGGGCGTAGACAACTGCTTGATCGAGGTGGATGCACCCGAATTTCCCATCTTGGATGGCAGCGCGGAACCCTATGTGAGCGAAATCAAGCGTGTCGGCTTGGTGGAACAGGAAGCACCACGCGAGTATTATATAGTGAAAAAACGCATGGAGGTGTCCGATCCGGAAAGTAACTCCAAGTTGATCCTGCTGCCGGATGACGAATTTACGGTAGATGTACACATTGCTTTCCCCAGCAAAGTGCTTAGCAATCAATTCGCCTCTTTGGAAACTTTGTCGGATTTCGAAGAGCAGATCGCAGGTGCTCGCACCTTCGTTTTCGTTCGGGAGGTAGAGATGCTGCTGGAAGCCAATCTGATCAAAGGTGGCGACTTGGACAACGCCCTAGTCATCTACGACGAGCCGTTGGCGCAAGACCGCCTCGATGCTCTCAGCGATATGATGGGCGTAGAGCGGAAGCAGGTCAATGAATTGGGATACATCAACAACAAGCCTCTGATCTACGACAATGAACCGGCACGCCACAAGCTCCTCGATGTATTGGGCGATCTGGCTTTGATCGGGAAATATATGCGTGGACGTATCATTGCTACCTGTCCGGGTCACAGCATCAACAACAAGATGGCGCGTCTGATTCGCAAAGAAATCAAACAGAACGAAGCACAGGCTCCTGTCTACAATCCGAACAAAGAGCCGATCATGGACATCAACCGGATCAAAGAGCTTCTACCCCACCGCTATCCGTTCCTGTTGGTCGATAAGATCATCGAAGTAGGGCCGGACTATATAGTCGGAGTAAAGAGCGTTTCCGGCAACGAACCATTCTTCCCCGGTCACTTCCCCGGGGAGCCTGTGATGCCGGGAGTCCTGCAAGTAGAGGCAATGGCACAGGTAGGAGGACTCTTGGTACTCAATACCCTGACCGAGCCTTCGAGCTACTCCACTTACTTCCTGATGATCGACAAAGTGAAATTCCGCCGCAAAGTGGTACCGGGTGACACCTTGGTATTCAAGCTCAGAATGATTTCCGAGATACGTAGAGGAGTGGCCAATATGCGCGGCTTAGCTTTCGTAGGAGAGCAGTTAGCCTGCGAAGCTGAATTTATGGCACAGATAATCCAGAATAAAGAATGATGTCAGAGACTAAAATCAGTCCGTTGGCGTGTGTAGATTCACATGCCGAGATAGGAGTAGGCGTTGAGATAGGCCCTTTTGCCGTTGTAGAGGCCGGAGCGAAGATCGGCGATGGTTCCATTTTGCATCCTCATGCCGTAGTTCGTTACGGATCGACACTCGGTAAAGGCTGTGAGATCCATCCAAATGCAGTGATCGGAGGAGTACCGCAAGATCTGAAGTTCCAAGGAGAAGACTCCACTGCCATCCTGGGCGATTATACCACCGTACGCGAATGTGCTACCGTCAATAGAGGCACTGCCTCTCGTGGCACTACCATAGTGGGCAGCCACTGTCTGCTGATGGCCTATAGCCATATAGCCCACGACTGCGTATTGGGCGACCATATTATCATCGGCAACGCTACGCAGATAGCCGGCGAAGTAGAAATAGACGACCATGCCATCATCAGTGGAGGCGTATTGGTGCATCAGTTCGTACGTATCTCTCAGCATGTGATGATCCAAGGCGGCTCCCGCCTTTCGAAAGACATCCCTCCGTACGTATTGGTGGGACGGGATCCGCTCGTGTACTGCGGAATCAACATCGTAGGTCTGCGCCGCCGGAATTTCACCAACGAGCAGATTTTCCTGATCAATGATGTATATCGGACACTTTACCAAAGAGGTCTGAACAACTCCGATGCGATCGACATTATCCAACAGGAGTATGCCGATTGTCACGAGAAGCAACTGATATTAGACTTTATCAAATCATCCAAGCGCGGTATCGTCCGCGGAACCATGGAGTGAGGCCATGATCGGGATATTCACCGGAGCACGCATCAAGGAACTCGACCGCTACACGATAAAGAACGAGCCTATATCCTCGATCGATTTGGTCGAGCGAGCTGCCGCCACATGGGTGTACGAATTCGAACGTCTCTACACCCAGCAGCGTCGGGTCGTAGTCTTTGCCGGCCCCGGCAATAATGGAGCAGATGCCCTGTGCGCAGCCCGTATTCTGAGCGAAAACGGCTATTCGGTGGATGCCTTTCTCTTCAATGTCAGCGGATCGCTCAGCCCCGAATGCAACGAGTACAGGATACGTCTGTTGGAGACTCCGGGCATCAGGCTGACTGAGGTGGTGGACAACTTCACCCCGCCGGAACTTTCCGGCCAGGCCGTGGTAGTAGACGGGCTCTTCGGCGTAGGGCTGAATCGGCCTCTGAAAGGTGGATTTGCCAAGGTGGTGGAGTTCCTCAACCAGTGCGATGTAGAGATAGTATCGATTGACATTCCCTCGGGACTCTTCGAGGAGGATAACTTCGGCAATAATCCGAATGCCATCGTCAGAGCCACACACACCCTCACGTTCGAGTATCCCAAACTCTCCTTCCTCTTCTCCGAAAACGCCGACTATGTGGGCAAATGGAAAGTCCTGAATATCGGTCTGAGCGTGGAGGGGAAGCAAACGATCAAGACAGAGTATTTTCTCAATACCGATTTCGATATATCCGGCATCATCCGACAACGCCCTCGTTTTGCACACAAAGGGACGTTCGGCCACGCTCTGCTCATAGCGGGAAGTCGGGGCAAGATGGGAGCGGCTTGTCTGGCCGCAAAGGCTTGTCTCCGAAGCGGTATCGGCTTGCTGACCACTCATATCCCCGCCTGTGGAGAGAGCGTCATGCAGACCGCTGTGCCGGAGGCTATGGTGCATGCCGACGAAAGAGTGGATATTGTCTGTGATTATTCCTCCCCGCTGGTCTTTCAGGCGGTAGGCATCGGGCCCGGTTTGGGACGGGCAGAAGCTACCGTCCGTTTGGTCGAAAAGATGCTTTCCGCTCCTAATGGCCCCTTGGTGCTTGATGCCGACGCCTTGAATATCATCGCGGAAAACCGCGGTTGGCTCGACCGTCTGCCTATCAACAGCATCCTCACACCTCATTCACGAGAGCTGGAACGGCTGACCACCCATTGCAATACGGACTATGAACGGCTGCGCCAAGCCCGATTCCTCGCCTGTCATCATCATGTCTATGTAGTCCTGAAAGGAGCATTCAGTGCAACCTGTATGCCCGGCGGCATGGTCGTATTCAACAATACGGGCAACCCCGGCATGGCAACGGGCGGAAGCGGCGATGTCCTCATGGGCATCATTACCGGCCTGTTGGGGTCAGGCTATCTTCCCGCTTCGGCCTGCGTCCTCGGCAATTATATCCACGGTTTGGCCGGAGATATCTATGCCGGACGTTATAGTCAGGAGAGCCTGATAGCGTCGGATATTATCGACAATCTGGGTACTGCGTTCAGGCAAGTACGCGATTAGGGCGAAAATCGGCAAAAAATCTGTTAATACAAGAATAAAACCTTATTTTTGTTCCGAAATCGTGTCGCTCGTGAGAAAGAAGCTCTCCATATTCTTTATAGGCTTGGCCTCCCTTGTCGTGCTGATCATCGGGATTATGCCCCACCATCATCACAACAAAGGTATGGCTTGTCTCATGGCAAAGCATTGTCACGATGACGCCCTCTCGGGTAGCGAGCACACGCATAGCGAACCGACTTGCGTAGCCAAAACCTTCTACCTGTCCGCTTCCGAACTTCGGATCAAGAGCAGATCTTCTCTGTGCGACGAATGTCACGATCCGCATCATATCCATCTATATCCTATTCTCTTTGCCGTAGCCGATCTATTGCTACATCCGGTCGACGACCATTCGGCCGATCCCGAATATGGGGAATACCTGGTCTTTTATACCCCTTCCGAAGCAAGACCATCACATGGCTTGCGAGCCCCTCCTTTCATCTTTTCCTAAAACTGCTTGTGCTTCTCTTGGGCACAGCAGAAGGATCTTTCCCATTAGTCCCATAGCTTCTTTCTTTTGAGGCTGTCATAGAGCAGTCCTCATGCTGTCTGCTTTCAGGCTCTGAGGCGATCGTGTACGTCCCATACTACATGTATTCTCCTCTCGCTTTGGGCTAAGCAAACACGCAATCCACTTCGGACAAGGGAGATCCTCCAAGCAAATACGAGCCAAAAATCATCGGATCGCGGTTCGGAAAAATTCAAAAATACGAGCCAAAAAATTTTCGTTTACGAGCGTAAAATTTTCCCTTCCGGTTCGAGAAAAAAACTTTTCTCAGACCGTGTTTTTAGGAGCCATGTTCGTGCCTTTTTCCGGACAAGAGACGAAGATCGTGAAGGATGATCATCCTCGTGGTTTTTCTATTTCGAAAAGAACAAACCGATCGCCCGGCGAACATCTTCCTCTCTGTCCCGAAGGGCTATGAGACCAAGACGATTGTGCTCCTTATCGTGTCAAAAGTTTTACAGCAACAGGAAAACAAACATAAAGATGAAACCATACTATTTGTCACTATTATATATCGTCGCTGCCACAATCCTTACGGCATGCGATTCGAGCAATGCAGCCACACAGGCGGGGACAGAGCTCCAACACGAACATCCGGCCGGTCACGACCATGACCACGACCATGACGGGGAAGAGGACCATGATCATGACCATGATGAGGATAAAGCAGGGAAAAAATCGGCATCCGCCAACGAGATCCACTTCACATGCCGGCAGGCTGAAGCGGCAGGATTGCAGGTTGAGAAAGTGGCTCCCTCAACCTTCAACTACGTGATCAAAACAAGCGGGCAGATCCTGTCCGCACAAGGCGATGAGGCCACCGTGGTAGCCACAGCCAACGGCATCGTTTCATTCGTCAGCTCGGCCGTTACGGAGGGTGCTTCCGTTCGGGCAGGAGAGTGTATCGTCAGCATTTCTGCCAAGAATCTGCCGGATGGTGATCCCGTGACCAAAGCGAGGATCGCCTACGAATCCGCCAAAAAAGAACACCAGCGAGCCGAAAAACTGGTGAAAGACCAAATAATCTCGAACAAAGAGTACGAGCAGGCATGCAGAGACTATCAGACTGCCAAGACCATATACGAAGCCCAGGCATCCGGCACCGGAGCGGGAGGGATCAGGGTGACGGCTCCCATGAGCGGATATATCAAAAACCGCATGGTGAATCAGGGCGAATACGTGTCCGTAGGCCAACCCATCGCCACCATATCGCAGAACCGCCGCCTCCAGCTGCGGGCAGAGGTGTCGGAAAAATATTTCAAAAATGTAGGCAATATCAGCAGCGCCAACTTCCAAACTTCGTACGACAACAAACTCTATGAGCTGTCCGATCTGAACGGAAGACTGCTCTCTTTCGGACGGGCATCCACCCAGTCCTCCTACATCCCCGTCACATTCGAATTCGACAATGTGGGCAACGTGGTACCCGGCTCTTTCGTCACCGTGTACTTGCTCTCCAATGTACAGGAAGAGGTCCTCTCCGTCCCGGTGTCGGCCATTACCGAGGAGCAAGGGCTGCACTTCGTATACCTGCGGTTGGACGAAGAGGGGTATCAGAAACAAGAGGTTAGGCTCGGGCAGAGCAATGGCCGTCGGGTACAAATCCTGTCCGGACTGAAAGCCGGAGACAGCGTCGTCACCCACGGAGTGTACCAGGTGAAGTTGGCAGCCATCTCGTCCGTAATGCCCGAAGGTCATACCCATTAATGAGAGAGGACAGTAGATCATGCTGAACAAGATCATTCGGTTCTCTCTGAACAACCGGCTGACCATCCTGGTGGCATCCATACTACTGATGTTGGTCGGTACCTATACAGCCTCCAATATGGAGGTGGATGTATTCCCCGATTTGAATGCCCCCACCGTCGTAGTAATGACGGAGGCACCTGGCATGGCCCCCGAAGAGGTGGAACGCCTGGTAACCTTCCCCGTGGAGACGGCCGTCAATGGTGCTACCGATGTGCGTCGCGTGCGCTCTTCGTCCACGACGGGCTTCTCTATCGTGTGGGTGGAATTCAACTGGGGCACGGATATCTACCGTGCCCGTCAGATCGTGTCCGAAAAGCTGGCCGTGGTCGGTGCCGATCTGCCGGACAATGTGGGCAATCCTACGCTCGGTCCGCAATCCTCCATTCTGGGCGAGGTGCTGATTATCGGCCTTACGGCTGACAGCACATCGCTCCAGGAGCTGCGCACATTGGCCGACTGGACGATCCGACCGCGACTGCTCTCGATCGGAGGTGTGGCTCAGGTGACGGTACTCGGCGGCGACATCAAGGAGTATCAGATACTGCTGAACCCCGAAAAGATGAAGCACTACGGCATCACGCTGGCCGAAGTCCGTGCCACTGTCAGCCAAATGAACCGCAATGCCTCGGGAGGTGTGCTGTATGAATACGGCAACGAATATATCCTTCGCGGACTCCTGTCCACGAACGATGCAGACGCATTGGGACAGACGCTGGTGAAAAGCATCGACGACATTCCCGTAATGCTCGAAAGCGTAGCGGAGGTGACCGTAGGCAATAAGGCACCCAAGTTAGGTCTTGCTTCCGAGCGAGGGCAATCTGCCGTACTCGTGACCATCACCAAACAGCCGGCAACGAGTACCCTGGAGCTGACCGAGAGGCTGGATCGGTCTCTGGCCGATTTGCAACAGGCACTCCCTGCCGATGTCAAGGTGAGCACGGATATTTTCCGTCAGGAACGTTTCATCGAAAGCTCCATCGGCAACGTAAAAAAAGCGCTGTACGAGGGCGGTATATTCGTTGTGATCGTATTATTCATTTTCCTGATGAATGCTCGTGCTACAATCATTTCGCTGGTGACCATCCCGCTTTCGCTGGTGACGTCCTTTTTGGCTCTCAAGCTGATGGGGCTTACCATCAATACGATGAGTCTCGGAGGTATGGCCATTGCCATCGGTTCGCTCGTGGACGATGCCATCGTGGATGTGGAGAATGTATTCAAACGCCTGCGCGAAAACCGCCTGAAGCCTCGCGAAGAGCGGGATACGGTGCTCAATGTCATATTCGAGGCCTCGAAAGAGGTGCGTATGCCGATCCTCAACTCTACTTTCATCATTATCGCCAGCTTCGTGCCGCTGTTTTTCCTCTCCGGCATGGAGGGGCGTATGCTGGCTCCGCTTGGGATAGCTTTCATCATCGCACTTGTGGCATCTACCTTCGTGGCACTTACGCTTACGCCCGTGCTCTGCAGCTATCTGCTCGCCAAGGGGAAGAAAGAGGATGCACCCGAAAAGGAACCCATAGTGGCCAAGAAGTTGAAAGGTTGGTACGAGCAAGCTCTTCGTCGCGCTCTCGCCAATACGAAAAAGGTATTGCTTGCGACCGGTGGCGTGCTGGTGGCTACGCTCGTCACCTTCTTCACGCTCGGACGTAGCTTCCTGCCTGCCTTCAACGAAGGATCGTTCACCATCAACGTAAGCACACTCCCCGGCATCTCGCTGGAGGAGAGCGACAGGATGGGGCGTATGGCAGAGGAGATCCTGCTCTGTGTGCCCGAAGTACAGACTACGGGACGTAAGACCGGACGTGCCGAGCTGGACGAGCACGCACTGGGCGTCAATGTGTCGGAGATAGAAGTGCCGTTTGTCCTCAAGGATCGCTCCAAAGACGAAGTCCTGGCCGACATTCGTGAGAAACTGAAAGTGCTACCGGGTGTGAATATCGAAATAGGTCAGCCCATTTCGCACCGTATAGATGCCATGCTATCGGGTACGCGCGCCAACATTGCCATCAAGCTATTTGGGCCCGATCTGAACCGCCTCTTTGCAATCGGCAATCAGATCAAGGCTTCCGTCCACGATGTGAAGGGAGTAGCGGATCTCAACGTGGAACAGCAGGTGGAACGCCCCCAACTCAAGATCGTACCGAAGCGCGAGATGCTGGCCAAGTACGGACTCACGCCGGTAGGGTTCGCCGAGATAGTGGATGTGATGCTTGCCGGAGAAGTCGTTTCGCAGGTATACGAAGGCAATCGTTCGTTTGACCTCACCTTGAAGGTGAACGACGAGAGTCGAGAGACTGCTGACCGCATCCACGATCTCATCATAGATGCAGGCGGACGGAAGATTCCCTTCGCTTATGTGGCCGACGTGGTGTCGGCATCGGGTCCGAACACGATCAACCGCGAGAACGTTTCCCGCAAAATAGTCGTTTCGGCCAACGTAGCCGGACGCGATCTGCGCAGCGTAGTCAATGATATTCAGGAAAGGATCGATGCCGACATCTCACTTCCCGAAGGTTATCATATCGAGTACGGGGGGCAGTTCGAGAGTGAGCAGGCCGCATCGCGTACGCTGCTCATTACTTCGATATTTTCCATTCTGGTGATCTTCCTCTTGCTTTTCAACCAGTTTCGCAACCTTACTCAGTCGGCCGTCAGCCTTCTCAATCTGCCTTTGGCTCTGATCGGCGGCGTACTCACGATTTTCTTCACGGGGGGGATCATCAGCATTCCGGCCATCATCGGCTTCATATCGCTGTTTGGGATAGCTACGCGCAACGGCATGTTGCTCATTTCACGCTACAACGATTTGCAGCAAGCAGGCCTTTCTCCATACGAAAGCGTCATGCGCGGTTCGCTGGATCGTCTGAATCCGATCCTGATGACGGCGCTCACTTCCGGACTAGCCCTTATACCATTGGCTCTTGGTGGCGAACTGCCGGGCAACGAGATCCAGAGTCCGATGGCTAAAGTGATACTCGGGGGATTGTTTTCCTCCACCATTCTCAATGGTTTTATCGTGCCGATTATGTATCTGCTGACGAATAAAAGCTATAGAGAAAGGACGTTCCGAAATCGACAAGTTACAATCGAATAAGAAAGACGGAAAAAGAATGAAAGCAATCTTCATAAGCATATTGGCCATTTTGGCGACTACTCCCCTTTGGGCACAGAAAGGCATGAGCGATGTACTGCGTGCCATCGAAGAGAACAATACAACGCTGAAAGCTCTTCGGGAGAGCACAGAGGCAGAAAAACTGAACAACCGTACCGGAATATATCTGTCCAATCCGGAAGTGGAGGTCGGCTATCTATGGGGAAACCCTGCGGAAATCGGAAATCGGACGGACTTCAGCATTACGCAGAGCTTCGACATCCCTACCATCACGGGCATGAAGAGCCGTGCAGCCAAGATGCAGGACAAACTCTTGGACTGGCAGTACAAAACAGATCGGATGAACATCCTGCTGGAAGCCAAGACGTATTGTATCGAATTGATATACAACAATGCTCTCTTGCTCGAACTGGCGCGTCGGCTCCGACACGCCACCACGATTGCCGAAGGATACGAAGCTCGCCTGAAAGCCGGCGACACCAATCAGCTGGAATACAACAAGGTGAAGCTGAACCTCGCGGCCGTACAGGGCGAAATATCCCGTGTGGAGGTGGAGCGAAACGCACTGCTCGTCCGGCTCAAGCGACTGAACGGAGGAATAGAGATCGTATTCGACGAAAGCCGCTATCCGGAGGTTATCTTACCACAGGATTTTGCTGCATGGTTCGACGGGGTAGCAGAAAAGAATCCACAGCTGGCATACGCCCACGAAGAGATCTTGGCAAGCAAACAGCAGGTCGCGTTGAGTCGTGCGACAGGTCTGCCGACATTCTCTGCCGGCTATGTAAGTGAGAAAGTAGGCGGCGAAAGGTTTCAGGGTGTATCCTTAGGCGTCTCTGTGCCTTTGTGGGAAAATAAAAACCGCATCAGACAAGCCAAGGCCTCGGCGAGAGCAGCCGAAATGCGTGAGGCGGACACTCGGCAGCAGCTATACAGCGGGCTCCAGCTCCTGTATGACCGTGCTGTCGGCCTCAAGACAACGGCCGAAGGTTATCGCAAGTTGCTGACCACATCGGACAATGCCGACTTGCTCAAGAAAGCATTGGATACGGGAAAGATCTCTCTGCTGGACTACATCGTGGAAATGGGACTCTACTATGATACGGTTAGCCGAGCGATGGAAGCCGAGCGCGACTATCAGCAGGCATTTGCAGAACTCTGGGCAGTCGATTTGTAATTATATATGTTGGGATGGAGGGTCGGAAGGCAGCCTGTGTATTATCGCTTTCCGACCCTCCTGTTATATTCGCCCGATTGGTCGTCAGGCTCTGTTTTTCTATTGACGGTCATTGGAGATTTAGGGAACCTTTGCTCAATAAAACAAATAGACAAAAGCACCTGTTTATCGCGCAAAGAGATCTTATACAAGAACCCCTTTCTTTTTGTCGTTAAAATGTCGTTTTGGGCACTTATCGGACAGATTATATGAGATAAATCTTCTACCTTTGCTCGCAACGTAAATATATTCTTAATAAGAAATGACAAGTAAATACTTTCATACCGGACATGAGCGTTTTATGTCGATGATGTCCTTGCTGCGTATCCCTGCTTGTTTCGACCGCACTTCCCAAAATACCCCCCCCCCATATTTGTTAAAAACGGTATAATTCGTTTTGTTTTCGATAACCGACTTAAGGCTATATCGGCCTCTGCCCCTTGTCGAAATTTTTTCTTTTCCATCCTTTTTCGATCGCATTTTACGGCCTTTCGGAGCATATTCCGGAGGGGGTCGAGCTACGCCCTACAGCGTAGCTCGAAGAGCTGTACGGGACAGCTCGTCATCCTCTACGGCATACCGCCTGCTCTCCTATGGTATAGCCCGTTATCCTCTTCGGACTGAGATATTCGGACAAAAGCAAATCCAATTTTTACTAACATAAAAAATAGAATTACTATGAAGTATTCAGTATCCAAACGAGTAGTTCGCTTAGGCAAAGATGCCGGCAAAGAACTCTACTATGCCAATCCCGTCTCCGTAAAAACTGCCACAATGAAAGATCTCTGCGACTTGATGGCCAAGAACACGACGGTCGGTCGTGCCGATATTTATGCCGTCTTGGAACAGCTGTCGGATTCGATCCGCTACCTCGTCGGTCTTGGGATGAATGTCGATCTCGCCGGGTTGGCCACTTTCCGTGGCACGTTCAAAAGCCAAGGCGTGGAGAACAAGGAGGACTTCAATCCTCGCATGCACATCAGCAAACCGGCCATCGGCTGCATCCTCAAGCGTTCGTTCAAAGAACTGAACGGCGTAACCTATGAGCAGGTGGAAGTGGCAAACAAAACCAATAGCAATACCCCAACGCCTTCGCAGCCCTCAAATACGGGCGACAATAGCGGCGGTGAACAAGGCTCCACCGGAGGCGGACTATAAACTATGGTAATAAATTTTCTAAATAAGTATAATGGATGAATAATTTGAAAAATAATATGAAACAACTACTCTCTCTTATTCTTTTCTCTATCCTTGGTTTTTATCCAAGTTCATTAGAGTCACAAACACGCTATGTAAGAGAAAATTCCATCACAACGATACAAGCAAGATTAGACACAGTATGTTATTTCCCTGATAGAGGAGACCTATTTCCCATGACCGAGAACTCAGCTATTTTGGAATTTCAGTATCCGAAAAGTGCCAATTCGCATGTTCTTATTCAGCTTAAAAGGATTTTTTTGCGAAATCCATGGGCAGTGATCGAAGAGAGTATTCCTAACTCGATCCTTCAATTATCTCCCGAGCAAATCGTCAAATATAGATTACAGGAATCGAACGTTCTTAAAGATGCTCCTTCCGGTGATTATTGCGATTTGTTGGACTTAAGTGTATTGACTGTACAGCATGACGGAGCGGATATGCTGACGGTAAGGCACCACATTAATATCAATCAAGCTCTTTACGATGCAGCTACATGGAATCATCGAACAGAAACCGAGAGTTGCGTGAGTATTGATAAAAAGACAGGTAAGATTCTGGATATATGGGATGTTTTCGATGTCAGGCAAAAGGAGAATATAATTGGCTGTATCAAAAGACATATTTCTTCTTCACAAGAAGCACAAGAAGCGATACAGTACTTATGCTTTCATAGAGCAGGAGGGCCTGTTTTGGACCCAACAGATCCATTTTATCAAAATCCCGAACTCGATCTATGTTTGAAATATCTTTTAAACGAACCTTTTAATCACAGCTTTAGTGTTGGTTATGGATATGAGGGTGTGATACTGACTCTTTCGGCCAGACTTTATACTCCCGATAGTGATTCTTCATACAAGATTGTGATTCCGTGGTATGCTTTTGAGATCCATACCGATCGTACGTCGAGGGACTTGTGCTCTTTTCTGACAGAGAAAGGGAAAAAATATATTGCTCCTCTCTTCAAGTTTTGTGCTGATGCCAGTATTGGACAAATACAAAAAGACGAGAGATATTCAAATCAAAGTAAAGGGCAAATTATAAGTCAAGAACAACTTCGTCGTACATATCGCGGACAATTGGACGCTGCAGCATCGCAGATGACCCAAAAGCTTATGAGAGATATTTCACCACAAAGTGGAAAAGAAGCACGTTACGTCTTGGATTTAGAGAGTATCCACTATGACGAAGAAACCAATATGGTTTCAAGCAAAGTATTATTGATATGGCAAGCAAGAGAATTTATGGCAAATATCTCTTATGGAGAGTGTCAAGTATCAGGTACCCTTCAGGTATATATGCCTATTCGCACGATTGATTCTACAAAAGCAATCCTCAGAGTCGATAAATACAATGAACATTTGAAGAAAGTGTCCATGGAAAAAGACCGTGCCAAGTTAAATCGAGGAATAGTAATCGTTCTGAATTGATTTTGTAATCATTAAAAGAGTGGTAACATAGCAAAACTGTAAAAATTATAATTGACAATATCCGGATATGAAAAGATTTTATCAAATCACAGCCTTATCATTTTTTTTGTGATAGCGTTTACTTTCAGTAATTGTGATGCCCCCAATACTGTACAGAAACATCAGGGAGCTTGGATTTCAAAGCAGGAACAACTTCGTCGCACATATCGGGGAATCTTGGAAACAGCGTCATCGCAGATGCTTAAAACTTTGATGAAAGAGTTTTCACCACAAAGTGGAAAAGATGCTCAATATGTCCTTGACCTAAACAATATGTCCTATGACGACCAGAACAATATGGTTTCAGCAAAAGTATTATTGACATGGCAAGCAAGGGAATTTTTAGCTGGTATTCCTTATGGAGAATGCCAAGTGTTAGGTACTATTTATGTATACATGCCTATTCGTACTTTTGATTCTACCGAAGTTATTCTTATCCCTGATAGATATAATGCACATCTAAGAGATGTATCGACCGATGCCAAGTGTGCCAAGTTAGAGCGAGGAATAAGAATAATTCTGAGTTAGTTGATACTTCTTTGGGGTATTCTGTTTTTTGAGGGGGCTGTGTCAAAATTCATTTTTTGCGCAGCCCCTTTTCTTTTCGGTTTGGTGTTGGTTAAGCCACCGGTTTTAGCCTTTGAGGGATATTTTTGTGTCTTTCGAGTAGGAAGAAGGGCATGAGGCCGAGATTGAGGGTTGATATAGGTCTTTTCGGGGTGTTTTTCGCCTTTCGAGCAAGCTTAGCCCATAGTTTCTTCAGATTAAAGGCCATAGCTAG
>NZ_KB899153.1 GCF_000378065.1 Porphyromonas gulae DSM 15663
CACCGGAGTCTGAAAATCCCTTACTGGCAAGGATCGAACATTGGCCGGAGATTGCCCCCGAGCTATACCGAAGAATGAATGTCAGACAAAAAGCTAACTTTGCTCGTGTCAACCGAAATTAGACCTAAGGGTAAAGGCTGTCAACCTAAAGTAGAATTATAGAAAGAACTGGTAAACCAATTGTAGAACTATCCCGCCCAACTGTCAACTTTTTTCAGTACACGTCAATTGCTTATCGGAGAGGACGCGTCGGCTTGTTTTTGGCACCGCAAAACGGAGAATTGCCGAGCCTGAAATCTCAGAAACTCGAACGAAAAGAAAATTTTTTACAGGCGAGATTTTTTTGCTTTTGGTCTAACTTCTGATCTTTTTTCGCGCCATGTTTTTCAGCTCCATAAGCAGGCATTTTTCTGCACCGCAATTATAGGAAAGCGGGTTTCGCTCGTCTACCCAAAAAGTTTTCGACAGTGAAGGCTACAGCACGCATCTGCCCACGCTATATATAAATAGGTGTACGATGCTGAAAAATAGCAAAGACAAGCTATTTGTTCCATAGTAAAAAAAGATTACCTTTGCAGCTGTTACGGATGGATGGAGGAGGCGACCCGATCAAGGTTCCTCCTTTTTGTTTATCCCAATGTCTAAGTAAGTACAGAGCGAGATGATAGACAGAGAACAAATCGTTCGGATCGTTTCGGACTATCTGTCCATAGGGGAGACTTTCCTCGTGGAGGTGGCGATACATCCGGGCAACAGAATCGTCGTAGAGCTGGATAGCGCACGAGGGGTCTGCATAGATGAGTGCGTAGCACTGAGTCGGCACATCGAATCCCAAGTGGATCGGGATATAGAAGACTACGAACTGGAAGTAGGCTCGGCCGGACTGACGTCTCCTCTGAAAGTGATGCGCCAGTGGGAGAACTGCATCGATAGCGAGCTGTCTGTACTGCTGACCAATGGGATGAAGGAGACCGGTCGCCTTGTTGCTGTCACTCCCGAAGCAATCAAGCTGGAGGTGGTGCGCATGGTGAAGCCGGAAGGAGCCAAGCGCAAAAAGCCTGAAACTCAAGAGCTGACAATAGTCATGGCCGACATCAAACAGGCCGTGCGCGTCATATAAGAAATAATAAAAAAGAATCAAGAGAATACACCATAAAGAGAGTCCTATGGCCAAGAAGCAAGAGACGATCAGCATGATAGAATCGCTGGCAGAATTCAAAGAGCTGAAAAACATTGATAAAGAGACGATGATCAACGTCCTGGAGGATTCCTTCCGGAATGTTCTGGCAAAAATCTTCGGATCGGACGACAACTTCGACGTAATCATCAATCCCGAGAAAGGCGACTTCGAAATATGGCGCACCCGTCAGGTAGTAGAAGACGGTGCCGTAGAGGACGAAAGCCGCGAGGTGTCTCTGTCGGATGCTCACGAGATCGACCCCGAGGCGGAGGTCGGGGAGGAAGTAACGGACTCCGTGAATTTCGCTTCCTTCGGTCGCCGTGCCATTCTCAATCTTCGCCAAGCTCTCTCCAGCAAAATTATGGAGCTTCAGAAGGAAAACCTGTTCAATACATTCACGGAACGTATCGGGCAGCTCATTTCGGCTGAAGTATATCAGGTATGGAAGCGCGAGGCTCTGCTTATTGACGACGATGGCAACGAACTCCTGATGCCGAAGAGCGAACAGATCCCAAGCGACTTTTTCCGCAAAGGTGAGACCGTTCATGCCGTTGTGGAGCGCGTGGAGAATACCAATAACAATCCCAAGATCATCGTATCGCGTACAAGCGGAGAGTTCCTCAAGAGGCTTTTCGAGCTGAATGTGCCGGAGATTGCCGATGGTCTGATCACCATCCGCTGCGTAGCCCGCATCCCGGGAGAGAGAGCCAAGATGGCCGTAGAGTCTTACGACGATCGTATCGACCCCGTAGGAGCCTGTGTGGGTATGAACGGTTCGCGCATACGAGGCATCGTACGCGAACTGAGAGGCGAGAATATCGACGTTACGCAGTACACGACGAACACCGCCCTCTTCATCCAGCGAGCACTCAGTCCGGCACGTATATCTTCGATTCGCCTGCTCGAAGCAGAGCATAAGGCCGAAGTATTCCTGCGTCCCGAAGAAGTGCCTTTGGCCATCGGTAAGAATGCTTCGAACATCAAGCTGGCATCGGGGCTGACGGGTTATCAGATCGAAGTGTTCCGCGACATAGACGATATGGACGAAGAGGACATCTATCTGGACGAATTCAACGACGAGATCGACCAGTGGATCATCGACATATTCAAGAATATCGGCTGCAACACGGCCAAGAGCGTACTCAACAAGAATAGGGAAGATCTGATCAAGGAGACGGATTTGGAAGACTCCACGATAGACTATGTACTCGGAGTCCTGAGTGCCGAATTTGCCGATGAGGATCAGGTGACTGATGACCAAGGTGCTGATTCGGACGATTTGGACGATATGGACAATTTCTCTGCGGAAGACGACCTGAAGCAAGAGTAAGAAGAACAAAAGCGATCTCCTCCCCATCCCTCATCTCATAGTACAATCCTCACAAAAGTGCAGCATAAATCACAGAAGAAGAAAAGGTTAGTATGTCAATAAAATTATTCAGCTTAGCTAAAGAGTTAAATGTAGGAGTAGGCTCCCTCGCCGGCTTTCTTCGGAAAAAAGGCTTCGATGTGGAGGACAACAATCCCAATGTTCGCATTGAGAATGAAGAGTTCGATCTGCTGCTGACCGAATTTGGCAAGTCGCTGCCCAAGGGTGAGACCGAGCGCATTCGCAAGAAATTCGTCAAGCAAAAGCAAGGTGCTCCTGCATCTGCTCCGTCCGCCAAAGAGGAAACCGCGGGGACGGCAGCGAAAGAAGCTCAGGTAATAGCTACGGAAGTACCCCAGGACATGCGACCTCGCTTCACGATCAAAGGGAAAGTAGAGACCGAAAAGCCGGCTGCACCGGCTCCTTCGCCCAAGGGCAAGGAGCCTGACATCGTGCGTGAGGACAAACCCGCCAAAGAAACTGCACCTGTAAAAGAGGAAACAAAGGTCGTTCCCGTCAAGGAAGATAAGCCCAAGGAAGAAAAACCGAAGCAAGAAGAGCCTAAACGGGAAGAACCCAAACGGGAAGAACCTGTACAGGTAGTTCCTGTAACCAAGCCGGTCGAAAAACCTGCGGAGAAACCACAGCAGCCGGTCGTGACACAGAAACCTCAAGAAGCCGAAACTCCTCCTGCTCAAGAGATGGAGAAAAAAGAAGACACCGAAGAGGTTTTCCGCCTCAAAACCAATACGCAGGAGCCTCAAGTAAAGGTAGTCGGAAAGATAGACCTCTCTTCGATCAATTCATCCACACGTCCCAAAAAGAAGACGAAGGAAGATCGCCAGCGTGAGCAGAACGATGCCGATGGCAAGAAGAAACGCAAGCGCATCAACAAAGCTGCCGTAGATGTCAAGAAAGAGGCGGCAAAGGTGAGTGGGGAGCAGGGCAAACGTAATGCCGGAGGAGGAAGCCATCCGTCCGGCAATAAGAACAACCGTCCGACTCAGCAGCAGTCCAATGCTTCAGGAGGTCGCAAGAACAACAAGCGTCAGTCTATCCCTCCCAAGGTGGAGATCTCGGACGAAGATGTACAGAGACAAGTAAAAGAGACGCTGGCACGCCTCACGACGAAAAAGACAAGTACCACGCTCGGGCGTGGAGCCAAATACAGGAAGGACAAGCGTGATGCGGCTTCTCGCGCAGCTCAGGATGCCATGGAGCTGAACAGCGAAGAGCAGCACACACTGAAGCTGACCGAATTCGTTACCGTAAGCGACCTGTCCAATATGATGGACGTCCCCGTGAACGAAGTCATCGCCACCTGTATGAGTATCGGCATGATGGTGGGGATCAATCAGCGTCTCGATGCCGAAACGATCAATATCGTAGCCGAAGAATTTGGCTTCAAGACGGAGTTCGTCAGCGCGGATTTGGTAGAAGCCATTGCTCCCGAAGAGGATAATGAGGAAGACCTCGTAGCCCGTCCTCCGATCGTTACGGTCATGGGACACGTAGACCACGGTAAAACTTCATTACTGGACCGCATTAGGAATACGAATGTGATCGAAGGGGAAGCAGGGGGTATCACCCAGCACATCGGAGCCTATGGTCTGAAACTTCCCAGCGGCCGCCGTATTACATTTTTGGATACGCCGGGACACGAGGCCTTTACGGCTATGCGTGCCCGTGGTGCGAAGATTACGGATATTGCCATCATTATCGTTGCTGCTGACGACGATGTGATGCCACAGACTGTCGAAGCCATCAATCATGCTTCGGCGGCAGGTGTACCGATGGTATTTGCCATCAATAAGATAGACAAACCGGCTGCCAATCCGGAGAGGATCAAAGAGCAGCTTGCAAACATGAACTACCTCGTTGAGGACTGGGGTGGCAAATATCAAAGTCAGGAGATCTCGGCCAAGAAAGGCCTCAATATCACCGAATTGCTGGAGAAGGTTTTGCTCGAAGCAGACATTTTGGAGCTGAAAGCCAATCCGAACCGCCGTGCCATTGGCTCCGTCATCGAATCTTCTCTGGACAAGGGAAGGGGTTATGTCTCTACCGTCATGGTACAGAACGGTACGCTCAATATGGGCGATGTGGTGCTGGCCGGTACCTGCCACGGACGTATCAAAGCCATGTTCAACGAACGGAATCAGCGCGTGAAGCAAGCGGGACCGTCCGAACCGGTGCTTATCCTCGGTCTGAACGGTGCACCGGCTGCCGGTGATACTTTCAATGTATTGGAGACGGAGCAGGAGGCTCGCGAAATAGCTAACCGCCGAGAGCAACTCCAACGCGAGCAGGGACTGCGTACGCACAAGATACTCACGCTCGAAGACATCAGCCGTCGCCGTGCGATAGGCAACTTCCAAGAGCTTAATCTGATCGTCAAAGGTGACGTGGACGGCTCGGTAGAAGCCTTGTCCGATTCGCTCATTCGCCTCTCTACAGAGGAAATCCAAGTCAATGTCATCCACAAAGCAGTGGGACAGATTTCCGAGTCGGATGTGGTGCTTGCAGCTGCTTCATCTGCCATTATCATCGGATTCCAGGTTCGTCCCAGCGTAGCTGCTCGCAAGCAAGCGGAAACCGATGGCGTAGAGATCCGTACCTATTCTATTATCTACGACACGATCGAAGACATCAAGTCTGCCATGGAGGGTATGCTTTCGCCTGAGATCCGCGAGGAGGTCACCGGCTCTCTGGAAGTATTGCAGACCTTTAAGATCAGTAAGGTCGGTACGATCGCCGGCTGTATGGTCAAGGAAGGTAAGGTCAAGCGAACAAGCAAGGTTCGTCTCATACGCGACGGTATAGTGATCCACACCGGAGAGCTTGGCTCTCTGAAACGATTCAAGGACGATGCCAAGGAAGTGGTAGCCGGACTCGAATGTGGTCTTAATCTGGCTCACTCGAACGACATCCAAGATGGTGATATAATCGAAGCTTTCGACGAGATCGAAATCAAGAAGACTCTCTAAAATCGAACCGACGGGGTACCACCCATGAACGCGATCGATTTAGCCATACTGATAATAATGGCGATAGGATTACTGAAAGGCCTGTTTGATGGTATCATCAAACAGGCAGTTTCGCTTATAACCATAGTCGTTGCCACGTATGGCTGCACCTTATTAGCCGTTCCCATAGAGACGTGGATCGGGCCCTTTTTCGGCCTTTCTCGAGGCGTGGCTCATACTTTTGCTTTGATCATTGGGTTTCTGGCTATTTTGATTATCATCCCGATGGTCGGCAATAAGGTCTCGAAAATCGTTGGCAAGACTCCTATCGGCTTTCTCAATCACTTGGCCGGCGGAATAGTCGGGATAGGTATAGCAGCTATTCTGATGAGCTATCTTTTTCTGATTGCCGACAATGTCTTTTCAAGAGATGGAACAGACAGCGACAATCCGTCCCTCCGCAATACTTCGATACTGTACGACCATGTAAAAAACATAGTCCCAACCTTTAGCCCCCATCGGCTGTTTATGAATTGAAATCCGTAAAGAGCTTACTCAGAGACTTCAAATATGCAAGAGAACAATAACAATAATATATTGGATGAGGTTACAGGCAGTGAATATAAATACGGCTTCGTAACCGACATCGAAACAGAAACTATAGGACGCGGGCTTTCCGAAGACACTGTCCGTCTCATATCTGCGAAGAAGGAAGAGCCGGAGTGGCTTCTCGAATTCCGCCTGAATGCCTATAGACACTGGCTCACCATGAAAGAGCCCGACTGGGCACACCTCAATATCCCACCGATAGACTACCAAGATATTATCTATTACGCCGCTCCGAAAAAGAAAAAGGGTCCCAAGAGTCTGGACGAAGTGGATCCCGAACTACTGAAGACATTCGACAAGCTCGGCATTCCGCTCGAAGAGCAGAAGATTTTGAGCGGAATGGCTGTGGATGCAGTGATGGACAGCGTATCGGTGAAAACAACTTTCAAAGAAAAACTGGCAGAGAAAGGAATCATCTTCTGTTCTTTCAGCGAGGCCGTGAAGGATTTCCCCGATTTGGTCAAGAAATATCTGGGTACGGTCGTTAGCAGTAAGGACAACTTCTTTGCAGCTCTCAACTCTGCCGTATTTAGCGACGGCTCCTTTGTGTATATCCCCAAAGGCGTCAGATGTCCGATGGAGCTTTCTACCTATTTCCGAATCAATGCAGCCAATACAGGGCAGTTCGAACGAACGCTGATCGTTGCCGATGAGGATTCTTATGTGAGCTATCTTGAAGGCTGTACGGCTCCCCAGCGAGATGAAAATCAACTTCATGCTGCAATCGTGGAGATCATTGCCGAGACCAATGCGGAAGTCAAGTATTCTACGGTACAGAATTGGTATCCCGGCGACAAAGAAGGCAAGGGCGGTATCTACAACTTCGTCACAAAGCGAGGTGTCTGCAAAGGCGATAATTCCAAAATATCCTGGACACAGGTCGAGACAGGTTCTGCCATCACATGGAAATATCCCAGTTGTGTCCTGCGTGGCGACAATTCGATAGCGGAATTTTACTCCGTAGCTGTTACCAATAATTTCCAGCAGGCAGATACGGGAACGAAGATGATCCATCTTGGCAAAAACACTCGCAGTCGCATCGTGTCGAAAGGTATATCGGCCGGTTCCAGCCAGAACAGCTACCGCGGATTGGTCAAGATCTCCAAGAATGCGGTCAATGCCCGTAACCATTCGCAATGCGACAGCTTGCTCCTTAGCGACCATTGTGGCGCACATACATATCCTTATGCAGATGTCCAAAACGACACGGCTATCATCGAGCATGAGGCTACGACATCCAAGATCAGCGAAGAGCAGATATTCTACTGCAATCAGAGAGGAATCGGTACGGAAGAGGCCGTGGGACTGATCGTCAATGGTTATGCCAAAGAGGTAATGAACAAGCTGCCTATGGAGTTTGCCGTAGAGGCACAGAAACTACTTAGTATCTCTCTGGAAGGATCGGTCGGATAGAGATCTCTGCAATCATTTCAAAATAAAAAACACTCAAGTATGCTTAAGATAAAGAACCTCCACGCCACAGTACAGGGCAAAGAGATATTGAAAGGGATCGATCTGGAGATCAATGCCGGAGAGATTCATGCCATCATGGGGCCTAACGGATCAGGAAAAAGTACGCTCTCTTCCGTTTTGGTGGGACATCCCTCTTTTGAAGTCACGGAAGGAGAGGTGACATTCAATGGAATCGATCTGCTCGAACTCGAACCGGAAGAACGTGCACACCTCGGACTCTTTCTCAGCTTCCAATATCCGGTTGAGATCCCGGGCGTCAGTATGGTGAATTTCATGAGGGCAGCTGTCAATGAACACAGGAAAGCGATCGGAGCAGAACCCGTATCGGCAAGCGACTTCCTCAAGATGATGCGCGAAAAACGTGCTATTGTGGAGCTGGACAACAAATTGGCCAGCCGTTCTGTGAACGAAGGCTTCTCCGGTGGAGAAAAAAAGAGAAACGAAATCTTCCAAATGGCTATGCTCGAACCCAAACTGGCTATTTTGGACGAAACCGATAGCGGACTCGACATCGATGCTCTCCGCATCGTAGCCGGTGGGGTGAACCGACTCCGCTCTCCGGAGAATGCTGCTATTGTAATCACCCACTACCAGCGTTTGCTCGAGTATATCAAGCCGGACTTCGTACACGTCCTTTACAAGGGGCGCATCGTCAAGTCGGGAGGAGCCGAACTGGCTCTCACGCTCGAAGAAAAAGGCTACGACTGGATCAAGGAAGAGATAGGAGAATAATCGGATATGAAGGTAGAAGAACAATATCTGCAACTCTTCCGAGAGAATCGCGAAGCAATAGACAGCCACTCTCCCCGAGTGCTCAATGAGCAACGGGAGAAGGCGTCAGTGGCTTTCGCCTCGAAGGGGTTGCCTCGGTATGGCACCGAGAACTATCAGCGTACCGATTTGTCTGAACTATTCGGTTATGACTACGGAGTAAACCTGAATCGTGTCAATTTCCCAATCAGACAGAAAGAAGCTTTTCATTGTACGTTGCCGGATTTGGACACGGACCTTTGCTACATTGTCAATGATGCGTACGACAACGAATGGAGTCGCGTATCCGAGCTGCCGGAAGGAGCATTTGTCGGCAGTCTGAGCGATTTTGCCCTCAACCATCCGGAGATAGCAGCTCGTTATTATGCTCAAGCCGCTGCACCTGATCACGATGGCATCATTGCTTTCAACACGATGTTTGCTCAAGATGGATTCGTCATATATCTCCCGGATGGTGCTGTACTGAAGAATCCGATCCAGCTCGTACAACTGCTCAGAGCCGACATGGAGATCCTCGCTAATCGTCGGTTGCTCATCGTCCTGGGCAAAGATGCCGAAGCCTCTCTGCTGATATGCGAACACACGCTGGATACACATTCTTTCCTCGTAACGGAAGTTGTAGAGATATTCGCTGCGGAGAACAGTCGATTTGCCTTGTACGATCTTGAAGAAAGCAGCAAAAACACCAAGCGTATAGCTTCAGTCCATATACGTCAAGCTGAGAATTCGAATGTGACGATCAACTGCATGACGATTCACAACGGTCTGACACGCAACAACTACTACTGCCATCTTGAAGGGGAAGGGGCTGATCTGACCTTGGGTGGAATGGCCATTGCCGAAGGGAAACAGCATGTCGATAACTACAGCAGGATAGAGCACCTCGTTCCCAACTGCCAAAGCAACGAACTCTTCAAATACGTTCTCAGCCGGCAGGCGCAGGGAGCTTTCTCCGGACGAATCTATGTGGCGAAAGGGGCACAAAAAACGGCAGCTTATCAGAACAATCGTAACCTCCTTCTGGATGATACGGCTCGCATGTACTCCAAGCCGCAGTTGGAGATCTATGCCGATGATGTGAAGTGTTCGCATGGTATGACTACGGGGCAGCTGGACGACGACGCTCTCTTCTATCTGCGTCAGCGCGGCATTCCTCTGGCTGAAGCCAAGACTATGCTTAGCGTGGCCTTTACCGATGATGTAGTCAAGCTGGTTCATATCGAGCAACTTCGTGAACGTCTGCGCGACATTATCGAACATCGGTTCCGCGGAGGCTGCATGCGGTGCGGCTCCTGCAATATCTGCTACTAAAAATACTTTTGTCTCGTCCTACAAAAGCTTTACAGCTATTAGGACAAGAATAAATTTTTCCCTGATCCATCAGCAGGCCCGACCTTGCTGATGGATTTGTTTTTTCGGAGGGGAGGTCGAGCTACGCCCTACAGCTACTTGACCCACGCCGTAGAGCGTACCGAGCTACGCTCTACGGCTCTTCGAGCTACGCTGTAGAGTCTGTCGCGCCGGGCCCTACGGCTCGGCTCGCTACGCCGTAGAGCATACTTCGCTGAGCCCTACAGCGTAGCTCGAAGAGCTGTACGGGATAGCTCATCATCCTCTACGGAATACCGCTATAATCCTTGTGGTATAGTTAGTCGTCAGTTCGATCCAGCCCCGACTTCCCTATTTGCACTTAGATCGAACTGACATCTCTGATCTTAATGCGGTAAAATCTGTCACTTCGATAAATTACGAACCGAAAATGCCCGGATTGTGGTCTGCGAATCCTGAGAAAACGGCGCGAGAATTTTTTCGCTTTGGCGCGTAAAAATTTTCCCTCCCGAGCCAAAACGTAAAAAATTACGCGCCACACTTTCATGGCTGTAAAGCCGGCAATTTTTGGAGCCTAAACCATCGCAGGGGGAGGGCGTAGCGATGTGTACTTTCTCGGACTTCCGAGTACGGGTTCAGGCACTGTATTGAGCCGGTTGCCCCGGTGTCTCAGGTATTGGTTGTCTTAGGGCGAAAACGCCGATTGCAGGGCATTAAGTCACCCCGGCTCTTAACAGTCGGCATAACCTATACCAACCGATCGAAACCTCTCTTCGAAGCATGGCTCGCAGAGAAAGAATAACTCTCTAAAGCCGGCTTTCGGCCGGTTCCCTCTGCTCCTGAGGTACAGATAATAATGGACTATACTCGTATTGAATGTCAGTTCGATCTAAGTGCAAATAGGGAACTTGGGGCTGGATCGAACTGACGTTATCGTTCAGGCAATAAGGTTTGCGACATCCTCGTTTGGTTTAGGAATGGCAATATATGCATTATGCTTACCTTTGCTCGTCAAGGAGCCGCAACCGCATGGCTGTAGGCTTCGGATGCATTTCCAAAATACACATACGACAAACAAATGAACTTTGTAGAAGAACTGCGTTGGCGGGGTATGATCCACGATATTATGCCCGGTACAGAGGAACACTTGAACAAAGGTATGACGTCGGCATACGTCGGCATTGACCCTACGGCTGATTCGTTGCACATCGGGCACCTCGTGGGTGTGATGATGCTGCGCCATTTCCAGCGTGCCGGCCATCGGCCCATCGCTCTTATAGGTGGTGCTACGGGAATGATAGGGGATCCTTCGATGAAGTCGGCCGAACGAGTTCTCTTGGACGAAGCCACTCTTCGGCATAATCAGGACTGCATCAAGCAGCAACTGGCCAAGTTCCTCGATTTCGATAGCGATGCACCCAATGCCGCGAAGCTCGTGAACAATTACGATTGGATGAAGGACTATTCTTTCCTCGGTTTCATTCGGGACATCGGCAAGCATATTACCGTCAATTATATGATGGCAAAGGATTCTGTGAAGAAACGCCTTAGTGCCGAGAGCAGCACCGGTCTGTCCTTTACGGAATTCTCCTACCAGCTTCTGCAGGGCTACGACTATCTCTATCTATATCGGAATGAGGACTGCCGCTTGCAGATGGGTGGTTCGGACCAGTGGGGTAACATTACCACCGGAACGGAGCTTATCAGACGCAAGGACGGAGGAGAGGCCTTCGCCCTTACTTGTCCGCTTATTACCAAAGCCGACGGTGGCAAGTTTGGAAAAACGGAGAGCGGCAACATCTGGCTGGATCCTGCCAGAACTTCTCCTTATGCCTTCTACCAGTTCTGGCTCAATGTGAGCGATGCCGATGCCGAAAAGTATATCAAAATCTTCACGGGACTGAATCAGGACGAGATAGCAGAACTGGCAAATCGTCAGGCCGAGGCTCCGCATCTACGCCCCTTGCAGAAGAGATTGGCAGAAGAGATCACCGTCATGGTACACAGTCGTGAAGCCTATGATGCTGCTGTCGAAGCCAGTGAGATCCTCTTTGGCAAGAGTACTACAGAGCAATTGCGCAAGCTTGACGAGGCCACTCTCCTCGATGTCTTTGCCGGTGTGCCGCAGTATCATGTGGAGCGCAGCAGGATAGCCACGGGAATTTCATTGGTCGATTTGCTGGCCGATGCTACCGATATATTCCCGTCCAAAGGTGAATTGCGCAAGACGGTGAAAGCCGGCGGAGTGAGCCTGAACAAAGAGAAAGTAGCCGATGCGGAACAGACGGTAGGGGAGGGCGACCTCTTGTCCGACCGCTATCTGCTGGCGCAAAAAGGCAAGAAAAGCTATTATCTGATCATCGTGGACTGAATACACGGATAGCGCATTCATGAAACTATCCATCGTTATTGTCAATTATCGTGTTCCGTATTTCTTGGAACAGTGCCTTCTTTCCGTACGAAAGTCTGCCCAAGGGATCGATACGGAGGTATGGGTCGTAGACAATAATTCGGGGGATGGTTCGGTAGAGTATCTTCAAGGTCGTTTTCCCGAAGTTCATTTTGTGGCCAACGAAGAGAATGTAGGCTTCTCTCGTGCCAACAATCAGGCTATCCGTCTCAGCAAGGGGCAATATGTGCTCTTGCTCAATCCCGATACCCTTATCGGAGAAAGTACACTGCGTACTGTGGTGGACTTTATGGATTCGAAGCCTAATGCAGGCGGACTGGGCGTAAAGATGCTCAATGGTCATGGCCGCTTTTTGCCTGAGAGCAAGCGCGGATTTCCTTCTCCATGGGTGTCCTTCTGTAAGTTGTCCGGGCTTAACCGACTCTTTCCGCATTCGTCTCGTTTCAATCGCTATCACCTCAGTTATCTCAGCCGTGACGAGGTGCACAAAGTAGAGGTGCTGTCCGGTGCTTTTATGCTGATGCGTCGGGAGGCATTGGATAAGGTCGGCTTGCTCGACGAGCGTTTTTTTATGTATGGCGAGGATATCGACCTCTCTTATCGCTTGATATTGGGCGGATACGACAACTATTACTATCCGACTCCTATTCTTCATTACAAAGGAGAGAGTTCGTCAGTCACCGATGTTAAATATCTTCGTTCGTTCTATGGGGCGATGGGTTTGTTTTTCGATAAATACTATAGAAACAAGATGAACCCACTGCTTCATGGACTGATCAATGTCGTCATCAAAGCGCGTACAGCCCTTGCCTTGATGCTTCGCGGTCTGAGGAAGACTCCGGTGGCAGAGAAGCCTGCCAAAATATTCTATTGGCATCCTTCTGAGGGAGAGGCTGCTATATCTGCCTATCACGACCGCAGCCATATCCTGATCAATACTGATGAGGTGACTTGCGATCGCCTCCTTCTGACCATGGAGAAGTTGGCCGATAGGAAGCACACCTTTCATCTGACGAATGATACTACAAAAAGGGTGATTTCACCTTGACAGATATCCCTCCGAAGAGGGAAATCCCAACTGTTTTGAAAGAAAGAGGTTGTGTGTGATCGTATTCGGATCACCCCATGGCTGTATTTGCCTTTATTCTTTACCTCTTCGGATGCGCTTTTGGCTTTGTGATCAGTCTGACCTTCTCTTAACTTGGAAGGCAATAAAAAGCCTACCTTTGTGTATATTTAGATTAAACGGAAAAAACAGATAACGACAATTAGAAATATATGTCCATCCTGCAAAAATTGGAGAATAGTGCTGCAGCAGCAGTGAAAGCCCTTTACGGAACAGATCCTATGGAAGGGCAGATTCAATTACAAAAGACCAAGCGCGAATTCAAAGGACACCTGACTTTGGTGGTTTTCCCTTTTGTCAAGATGTCTCGAAAAAGTCCCGAAGCGACTGCCACGGAAATAGGAGAATGGTTGCTTGCAAACGAGTCGGCAGTATCTGCCATCGAAGTGGTAAAGGGCTTTCTCAATCTGACCATTGCTCCGAGGGTGTGGTTGGAGTTGCTGAACGAGATCCGAGCGGACATCAACTTCGGTCATAAGGTCGCTACAGAGGATAGCCCGCTGGTAATGGTGGAGTATTCATCTCCGAATACCAATAAGCCGTTACACCTTGGACACGTACGTAACAACCTATTGGGTTATAGTCTTTCCGAGATCATGAAAGCCAATGGCTATCGTGTGGTCAAGACTAATATCGTAAACGACCGAGGCATTCATATCTGTAAGTCCATGCTCGCTTGGCAAAAGTGGGGAGATGGTGTAACGCCGGAGAAGGCCGGTAAGAAAGGCGATCATCTGATCGGAGACTTCTATGTCCTTTTCGATAAGCACTACAAAGCCGAACTCAATTCCCTTATGGCTGAAGGTAAGAGCAAAGAAGAAGCCGAAGCCGCAAGCACCCTCATGGCTGAAGCTCGTGAGATGCTACGATTGTGGGAGGCAGGAGACGAAAAGGTCGTCGATCTCTGGCGTACTATGAATCAGTGGGTATACGACGGATTCGATGCCACATACAAGATGATGGGTGTAGACTTCGACAAGATATACTATGAATCCGAGACCTATCTCGTCGGTAAGGAAGAAGTGCTGAGGGGTTTGGAAGAAGGCTTGTTTGTCAAACATTCCGATGGTTCTGTATGGGCGGATCTGACAAAGGATGGCTTGGATGAAAAATTGCTTTTGCGTGCCGATGGCACATCGGTGTACATGACGCAGGATATAGGTACGGCCAAGATGCGTTTCAATGACTATCCCATCAACCGTATGATCTATGTTGTCGGCAATGAGCAGAACTATCACTTCCAAGTCCTGTCCATCCTGTTGGATCTTCTTGGCTTTGAGTTTGGCAAAGGGCTGGTACACTTCAGCTACGGTATGGTGGAGTTGCCCGAAGGGAAGATGAAAAGTCGCGAAGGTACAGTCGTTGATGCGGATGATCTGATGGATGAAATGATCAGAACAGCTGCCGAGATAGCTGCCGAAGCCGGCAAGGCGGCAGAAATGGACGAAGAGGAAGCTCGTGAGGTAGCCCGTATCGTAGGCTTGGGATCTCTCAAGTATTTCATCCTCAAAGTAGATCCGCGTAAGAACATGACTTTCAACCCGAAAGAGTCTATTGATTTCAATGGCAATACGGGTTCTTTTGTCCAGTACACTTATGCACGTATTCGTTCGCTGATGCGGCGTGCAGAGGCTGCGGGCTATGACATCCCATCTCAGCTGCCTGCGGACCTTCCCCTGAGCGAGAAGGAGGAGGCTCTGATTCAAAAAGTGAGCGAATATGCTGAGGTTGTCAGTGAAGCCGGTCGCTCTTACAGCCCTGCTCTTATAGCAAACTATATATACGATTTGGTGAAGGAGTACAACCAGTTCTATCACGACTTTTCGGTGCTCAAGGAGGAAGATGAACGTGTCCGTGCATTCCGTCTGGCTCTTTCCGAGGTTGTAGCTCTCACGATGCGGAAAGGTTTCGCTCTCCTCGGCATCGAGATGCCCGAAAGGATGTAAGCAGATGAATGTAGCAGCATTGGTGTCGGGAGGAGTGGACAGCTCCGTAGTCGTTCATCGTCTTTGTGAGGAGGGATATAAGCCTGCTATCTTCTACATCCGGATAGGAATGGAGGATAAGGATGGTTATATAGATTGTCCGGCAGAAGAGGATATAGAACTGACGACACTGATTGCTCGTCGCTATGGGTGCCCCTTTGAGGTAGTCGATCTCCACAAGGAGTATTGGGAGCGTGTGGTCAGCTATACGGTGGAAACTGTTCGCCGGGGATTGACTCCCAATCCCGATATGATGTGCAATAAGCTGATCAAATTCGGCTGTTTCGAAGAGCGTTGGGGCTACCAATTCGATCGAATCGCCACAGGACATTATGCCACAACCGATCTCCTGAATGGAAAGACTTATCTGTCTACAGCTAAAGATCCTGTCAAAGACCAAACGGATTTTTTGGCGCAGATCAACTTCGCTCAAATATCCAAACTCATGTTCCCCATTGGCCATCTATTGAAGTCCGAAGTACGTGCTATCGCCAATGCTGCCGGACTGCCGAGTGCCAAAAGAAAAGACAGTCAGGGTATTTGCTTTCTTGGAAAGATAGACTACAATGACTTCATAGAACGTTATTTGGGAAAGAAGGAAGGCCGGATAATCGAACTGGAAACAGGGAAAGTAATAGGCCGACATCAGGGTTACTGGTTTCATACGATAGGGCAACGCAAAGGGTTGGGACTCAGTGGAGGGCCTTGGTTCGTAGTCAAGAAAGATATCAAACGTAATATCATCCTCGTTAGCAGAGGGTACGACCCTGATACCCAATACGGCAAGACGATAGAGATGGAGACTTTCGACTTCATTACTGAGGATGCTTATGAAGCAGGGTATTGGAATCGGGAGGATGCTACACCCGTGACGTTCAAGATCCGGCATACACCCGAATTCACGCGCGGATTGCTTTATAAGGGCGAAAAAGGCTATCGCCTTGAGAGCGAAGATCGAATCCAGGGTATTGCTCCCGGGCAATATTGTGTGATCTACGATGAAAACCACCATCTCTGCTACGGAAGTGGTATGATCACAAAAGGGAGATAGCCTGTTTCCTAATTATTTGGATAGTGTAAACATATAGAAGAATGAAAATTATCAGTTATAATGTCAATGGCCTTCGGGCTGCGATGAAGAAAGATCTGATCGGTTGGCTTCGAGAAGAGAATCCTGATGTGCTGTGCCTGCAGGAAACCAAGATGCAGAATGACCAGTTCGAAAAAGAAGAATTTGAAGCATTGGGCTACCGCTCCTATCTTTTTTCGGCCCAAAAGAAAGGATATAGCGGTGTCGCCATCATCACAAAGCATCAGCCTGATCATATAGAATACGGTATGGGTATGGAAGAATACGATGCGGAAGGTCGTTTTATCCGTGCCGACTTCGGCGATCTTTCTGTCGTGAGCGTTTATCATCCATCCGGGACGAGTGGCGATGAGCGTCAGGCCTTCAAGATGGTATGGCTGGAGCGTTTTCAGTCCTATGTCAATGAACTCCGTAAGAGCCGCCCTAACTTGATTCTGTGTGGCGACTACAATATCTGTCACGAACCTATTGACATTCATGATCCCATCCGTAATGCCAAAAACAGCGGCTTCCTTCCGGAAGAACGCGAATGGATGAGCCGTTTCTTAGCAGACGGATATGTCGATACTTTTCGTCATACCCATCCGGAGTTAGTCCTATACTCTTGGTGGAGCTATCGCTTCCAAGCACGCAGCCGCAATAAGGGCTGGCGCATAGATTACTGTATGGTGACAAACAATCTGACCGACCGAATAAAAGGTGCCGACATATTGAATGAAGCCGTCCACTCGGATCACTGTCCGGTAGTCTTGGAAATAGCTGAATAATCACATCGGAAGCTGTCCGGCTTCTGCCCGTATCGCAGATATTATTTTCCCTAATACAAAACAATCCTTCCCCATGAATATACAGCAGCTCGAATACATAGCCGCATTGGATAAGTTCCGACACTTTGCCAAAGCTGCAGATTACTGCAATGTGTCGCAGCCTACGCTCAGCACCATGATTCTCAAACTGGAGGAAGAACTTGGTGCTAAGCTTTTCGACAGGAGCCGACAGCCGATAGAGCCGACACCGATAGGTGCGCTTGTCATTTCACAAGCCAAGCAAATACTGTACGATCTTAACAGTATCACACGGATAATCGAGGAAGAGCAGCAATCGCTCACCGGCAGACTGAATATAGCCGTTTTGCCAACCATCGCGCCCTATCTCCTGCCTCGCGTCCTCCCGATCTGGAAAAAAGAGCTGGCAGGATTGGAAATACACGTCAGCGAAATGCAGACATCCCGTTGTCTGGCGTCCCTTCTGTCCGGAGATATAGATATGGCTATCATAGCCTCCAAGACCGAGACCGAAGGGCTTGAAGACGACTTGCTCTATTATGAGGAGTTTCTGGGGTATGTGTCGCGCTGTGAACCACTATTCGAGCAAGACGTAATTCGCACTACCGAGGTCGATCCTCATCGTCTTTGGTTGTTGGACGAAGGGCATTGCTTCAGAGATCAACTCATGCGTTTTTGTCAGATGAAAGGATTGCACGAACGTCAGACGGCATATTCCGGCGGTAGCATGGAAGCATTCATGCGACTGGTGGAGAGCGGTCAGGGAATTACGTTTATTCCACAACTGACCGTGGAGCAATTATCGCTTTCGCAGAAGGAGCTGGTGCGTCCGTTCGGTATACCTCGTCCGGTGAGGGAAGTCCGTCTGGCAGTGCGTCAGGATTATTCTCGCCAGAGACTGCGTGAGCAGTTGATTAGTTTGCTGCGTTCGGCCGTCCCATCGGATATGCACAAGTTGCAGACGGGACAGCATTTGGCTTGAACGAATCATATTTCCTATTTTTGTTTCGTTCACTTGGTTAGAAATTGCTCATGTCTCTGAATAAAGTCATTTTAATAGGCCGTACGGGCAAGGATCCCGAGATTCGGTATTTCGACAGCAATTCGGCTGTCGCAAACTTTTCGCTGGCTACTTCCGAGCGAGGCTACAAGCTGGCCAATGGTACTGAAGTGCCGGAGCGAACGGAATGGCACAATGTAGTTGCTTATCGTGAGTTGGCCATTTTTGCCGAGAAGTGGATCAAGAAAGGAAGTCTCCTGTATGTCGAAGGAAAGATCCGCTACCGCACGTATGTGGACAATACAGGAGTTCGCCGCCAAGTGACGGAAATCCTTGCCGAGAAAATCAACTTTTTTGAAAGCGGTTCCTCCAATCGAGACGAGAGCAGAACTTCACAGACATCTTCATCGACTCAAGATACGACGCCCCTTGCGTCTTCTTCATTCGTCCGTGATACGGCGAAAGAAGAAAGTTCGGAACCTCCGTCCGACCTTCCGTTCTAACCCAAATCAGATTTATTTTGGACTTACACCTTATTACTGATTTTTTTGAAGGGATTCGGGTCAATTCCATCGGTGCAGCAGCCATAGTGGCTTTCATTATCGACCTGCTTCTTCTTTGCTGTTCGGCCTTTATGTCCTCGTGTGAGGTCGCTTACTTCTCACTAAAGCCGATCGATCTGCAAAATATCCGCGAACGGAATCACTCTTCCGACATCTCGCTCTCCAATTTATTAGACAATTCGAATCAGCTATTGGCCACCATTCTGATCGGAAATAATGTCATCAACGTAGCTATCGTTATCCTTTCCAATTACGCCATCGAACAGACGTTCGATTTCTCTTCTCCCATCGTCGGTTTCCTTATCCAAACGATACTTCTGACCACGATCCTTTTGCTGTTCGGGGAGATCCTGCCGAAAGTGTATGCACGGAAAAATCCCCTGCAATACTCGCGCTTTTCTGCTGCGGCTATGTCCGTTATCTATAAGGTGTTGTCACCGTTTTCCAAATTGCTGGTCAAGAGTACCGGTATTGTTACCCGGAGTATCAGCAAGAAAAAATACGACATCTCCGTGGACGAACTGTCGAAAGCAGTGGCTCTCACTACCACCGAAGGGGAGCCGGAGGAGAAAGAAATGATCAACGAAATCATCAAATTCTATAACAAGACTGCCAGCGAGATCATGGTCCCGCGTATGGATATTGTGGATGTAGACCTGAGTTGGCCATTTCGTAAGATGCTGGACTTTGTCGTTTCGTCAGGCTACTCCAGGCTTCCTGTATCCGAGGGCTCGGAGGACAATATCAAAGGGGTGATTTACATCAAGGATCTTATTCCCCACATGGAGAAAGACGATGATTTCGATTGGCACCCTCTGATTCGCAAAGCATATTTTGTCCCCGAAAACAAACGTATAGACGACCTGCTCGAAGAGTTCAGAGCCAACAAGGTGCATGTCTCCATCGTTGTGGATGAGTTCGGGGGTACATGCGGACTGATCACGATGGAGGACATATTGGAAGAGATCGTCGGTGAGATTACCGACGAATACGACGAGGAAGAACTCCCCTTTAAGGTTTTGGGGGATGGCAGCTATCTTTTCGAAGGAAAGACGTCTCTCTCCGATGTTCGGCACTATCTCGACTTGCCGGAAAATGCTTTCGGAGAATTGGGGGATGAGGTCGATACGCTTAGTGGACTCTTCCTGGAGATCAAGCAGGAGCTGCCCCATGTAGGCGATACGGCGGCATACGAGCCGTTCCGTTTTCAGGTGACCCAAATGGACAAGCGTCGAATCATCGAAATCAAGATTTTCCCTTTTGAACGCACTTGGGAGACGGAATAGCCCCCCGTCCTCTCCTCTTTCGATTGGATCCTGTCCCGTATGCATTTGTTCCCCATCAACATCCCCGGTGTACTTGTCGGCCGCTTTGAAAAAGGCTCCGATAATAAGCGTGAGGATGAAAGGCAAAGGATCTCACTCCTCCTTCGACAGGTTTTTCCCCACGATACTCCGCCAATCGGACATCTGCCAAGTGGTAAGCCGGTACTCGACTCGGCACACAACATCAGTATCAGCCATACGGGTTCTTATGGAGCTATCTATGTGACACCGTCAAGCCTGATACCGGGCATCGACATTGAGATGCTATCGGATCGTGCTCTGCGAGTAGCCCCGCGCTTCATGAATGAGCGAGAGTACGAATGGCTGATGTCTGTGGATGAGGCGAGACGACGATTGCTTGCGACCATTATATGGAGTGCCAAAGAGACCGCATACAAAATTTTCAACCCCTCCGATGCCTCTCTCAAACGCTTTGATACAGCACTTCCCCCCGAATTGCCGAGCGAAAACACGCTGTTCCCTTTCGATCTGATCTATTCGGATTCGTTCGGCAGCGATATTCTCATTTCCGTTCAGGCCCTTTGCACTGACGAATTTGTCCTTACCTGTGCATGCCATTGCAGCCGTAGCCACTAACTCTCGAAGTCGGATTTAGGTCTCTCGGCCTCTCCGTTTCCATTTTACAGAAAAGAAAAATCGTGGGCTTCGGCCCCTTTATCCCTCTTCGTATTTTCGTTCCAAGAAACTGATGCGTATGGGGTGTAAAAATGAGGTCTGAGAATTTTTTCGCTCCGATTCGGGAACGAAAAAATTCTCGAACCAAAACGAAATTTTTTACGCGCGTGTTTTCAGCGATTCTTGAACCGCAATTCTCCCTTTTGTGGTTCGTCTTTTTCTGATGAAGCGGCCGGCTGAAATTTCTTATTGGTCAGCTTCGGAACCGGATCGACGGTAGGATTGATTGCGCGGATGGTAGGTCTCGATTTCATGTCGGAGCGTTTCTCTGTCGATATGGGTATAGATCTCCGTCGTGGCAATGCTCTCATGGCCAAGCATGAGCTGAATGGCCTGTAGATTAGCCCCCCCCTCGAGCAGATGGGTGGCAAAGCTGTGGCGGAATGTATGGGGACTGATACTCTTCGTTATGCCGGCTTCTTCTGCCAGCTTCTTGATCATGACGAAAACCATGATGCGGGAGATGGCTTTGCCACGATTGCTCAGAAACACGTACTCCTCCTGTCCACGAACAGGGGTCGGGCGTTCGGGATCGGACAGATACCGCTTCAGCTCGGTGATAGCAGCCTCGCTCATGGGTACGAGACGCTGTTTGCGTCCCTTGCCATCAATACGCAAGAACGATTCGTTGAGGAAGAGATTGCCGAATTTCAAAGAAGTCAGTTCGCTGACACGCAGGCCACAACTATAGAGTATTTCCAGAATGGCGCGATTGCGCCGGGCGAACTGAGCTGCCGGATCGATCGCTCCGATCAGCCGATCGATCTCTTCGATGGTCAATACCGTAGGCAGATGAACACCGATACGAGGGCCTTCGAGCAACTCGGTAGGATCCGCTTCGATATACTCTTCCAAAACGAGGAAGCGGAAGAAACTCTTGACACCGCTGATGATACGCGCTATCGAACGTGCACTGATGCCGAGGTCATACAATTCGGCTACGAAATGTTGAAGATTTTCATACGAAACCTCTCGAAAAGAGATGCCCTCAGCCGTGAGATAAGAGTCTAACTTGCTCAAATCCTTTAGGTAAGCATCTACGCTGTTGGGTGTCAGGTGAAGTTCCAGACTGAGGTAGGACTTATAACGCTTGGAAAGGCTATCTTCTATCATTGTCAAATATCTATACCTTTGTAGAGGTTGTGTGCAGACCTATGCACACGCCGAAAGGAGAGCTTGTGCCATAAGCCGTTTTTTATGGCTCTGCCTCCCAAAGATAAACAATCGTTATGAAGCTTATACACATTATCAATGGTCCCAATCTGGCGTCGCTGGGCAAGCGAGAACCGGAAATCTACGGCACCCGTCCGTTCGATGCTTATCTCGAAGATCTGCGAGGTCTTTATCCCGATGCTACCATCTCCTACTATCAGAGCAACCATGAGGGCGAACTGATCGATGCCCTTTACCGCGCCGAGCAAAGCGGTGCCGTGGGTGTAGTGCTCAATGCCGGTGGTTATACGCATACGTCCGTCGCCTTGCTGGATGCCATCCGAGCCATCGGCATTCCGGTAGTGGAGGTGCATATCAGTTCCATCTTTGCACGCGAGGAGTACCGCCGGCAGTCGATGATAGCACCGGCTTGTCGGGGAATCATATCAGGTTTTGGGTTGGAGAGCTACCGGTTGGCAGTAGATTTTTTGGTGAAAGAATAAACAATAGCTCTATGTTGGAAAAATTAGTTAGAAATCGAAAAATTGCGAAAAGTAAAAATTGTAGAGTCAAATATGGGAATCCGAAAGATTTTAAGACTTTACAAGTCCGCATTACTCATGAAGACACAGTCTACACGTGTGAAATAGATTCAGAAAAACTTTCAGTGGAAAAAGACTCGATACATTTCTATCCCAAGGTAATATCCGGAGAGTTGTTTATCCGGTGGGATCAAGAAACAGAAGAAAACATTAAGCTGATTTCTAAAGACTAATAAAATCAAACGCTGTATATAGTATTGTAACAGATGAAACAAACAAAAATAGTCGCCACCATTTCCGACCTTCGCTGTGATGTGGACTTTATCCGCTCCCTTTACGAAGCAGGCATCAACGTAGTCCGACTCAATTCGGCTCACATGAACGAGGAGGGTTTCGATCGTGTGATCGGCAATGTCCGTGCCGTTTCTCCTCACTTGGCGGTACTGATGGATACGAAAGGTCCGGAAGTACGCACGACCGTTTGTGACGAACCGATCGAATTTCATGCAGGCGACCGTATCCTGATCAAGCCTGATCCGGAGCAAAAAACGACACACGACTGTATATGCGTTTCCTACCCGCTCTTCGTACAAGATGTGGAGGTGGGCAGCCGCATATTGGTGGACGATGGCGATCTGGAAATCGAAGTGGTGGCCAAGAGTGCCGATGCTTTGGCCTGTGTATTGCTGAATGATGGCACACTCGGCAGCCGTAAGAGTGTAAACGTACCCGGCGTCCGGATCAATCTGCCTTCACTGACGGAAAAAGACAAGCAAAATATTCTGTACTCCATCCGCAAGGGGGTCGATTTCATCGCTCACTCCTTCGTCCGCAACAAACAGGACGTTCTGGACATTCAGCACATACTCGACAAGGAGGGAAGTGATATTAAGATTATTGCCAAGATAGAAAACCAGGAGGGGGTGGACAACATAGACGAAATCCTCGATGTGGCCTATGGTGTGATGATTGCACGTGGAGACCTCGGTATCGAAGTTCCCCAAGAGAAAATACCGGCCATCCAGCGCATGCTGATTCGCAAGTGTGTGGAGCGGAAATCTCCCGTGATCGTGGCTACACAGATGCTCCACTCGATGATCAAGAATCCTCGCCCTACACGAGCGGAAGTGACCGACGTAGCCAATGCGATCTACTACCGTACAGATGCCGTGATGCTCAGCGGCGAGACGGCTTACGGCAAATATCCGTTGGAAGCCGTGCGCACGATGAGTCGCATAATCGAAGAAGCGGAGAAAAACAAAATCGCAGCCAATGATATTCGTGTATCATACAATGCCGATGATGTTACCACTACGGCCTTTTTGGCCAAGCAGGCGGTGAAGAGTATTGCCAAGCTGGGAGTCAAAGCCATCATTACGGACTCCTTTACGGGCAGGACGGCTCGCTATCTGGCTGCATTCCGTGGGCGCGTTCCTGTCTATGCGATCTGCTATGAGGAGAAAATTATTCGCCAGTTGGCTCTTTCTTACGGGGTCATTACTGCCTTCGAATCGGCGACAGAAGAGCATCAGGAAGGACTCCGCGCAGCCCTGCTCCATCTCATAGACGGTCACTGCCTGATGCCGGAGGATATGGTGGCTTATATGCGTGGGCTGCGTGGGAAGGAAGGTTCTACGACTGCGCTGGAAATAGATCTGGTCAAGTATCTGATCTCGCGTGAACGCTAAGGGTATGACCATCGACGAATATATTGCGACACATACATCGGCCGAACCGCCCCTCCTGCAAAAGTTGGATCGGGATGCTCATCTGCACCTGATGCGTCCGCGGATGCTCTCCGGACACCTGCAGGGACGTTTCCTGTCGATGATCTCTCATCTGATGAGGCCACGCCGGATCTTGGAGATCGGCACCTATACCGGCTATGCCTCACTCTGCTTGGCTGAGGGATTGGCTCCGGACGGATTGCTCCACACGCTGGAGCGCGACGACGAGATGGAGGACTTCATCCGCCGCTATCTGGAGGCATCGGATTTGGGCGCGAAGATCGAATTGCACATCGGTGAGGCCTTGGATCTGCTACCGGACTTGGTCAAGAATGAATGCTTCGATCTGATTTATATGGATGCAGACAAGAGACAATACACCCTTTACTATGAAATGATCATAGACCACCTGCCTGCCGGAGCACTCATCTTGGCCGATAATACGCTTTGGGACGGTAAGGTGGTGGCCGAACCTCTTCCGACCGATAGCCAAACACAGGGTATCCTTCGCTTCAACGAAATGGTCATGCAGGATGAGCGGGTGGAGAACTTGATCGTTCCGATGCGCGACGGGCTGAGCATGATTCGTGTGCGATGAACAATAAGACGAACTCCTTGTTTTAGGAATAAAGATATGATTACAATGAGTCTAAAAATATTTCTAACAGCATTATCAGTTATGGCAACAGTAACATTACAAGGCAAAATCAACATCAATACGAACGGACAGCTCCCGGGCGTAGGTTCAGTAGCTCCCGACTTCAAAGCCGTGAAGGCTGACCTGAGCGAAGTATCGCTCTCGGAATTCAAAGGAAAAAGAGTGGTAATCAACATATTCCCCAGTATAGATACAGGTGTCTGTGCAGCCAGCGTACGCCGTTTCAATCAGGAAGCATCTTCTTTGGACAATACGGTAGTACTCTGTCTCTCCAAGGACCTGCCTTTTGCACAGGCTCGCTTCTGTGGTGCCGAAGGCTTGGACAAGGTTATTACCGTTTCAGCTTTCCGCTGCGACTGCTTCGAGAAGGGTTATGGTCTGCTGATGACCGATGGCCCTCTGAAAGGTCTCTTGGCTCGTGCCGTCGTTGTGGTGGACGAAAACGGCAAGATCATTTACGAAGAGCTTGTTCCCGAGATCACCCAAGAGCCGAATTATGAAGCTGCTATCGCTGCACTGAAGTAATTCCGCTCAAATACCAAATATATTGTCGGGGCTGTGTCCAATCTCATTGGCGCAGCCCCGATTCCATTTTCAGTATCTACCGAACAAACAAACGTTTCGATGCTCCTCTCTCTTTTATCACAAAAGAAAAAAGCCGGAGGGATGGCTGTAAATTGTGAAGAGGGAGGTCGGAGGAAACCTGAAATCAATGGGCCGGAAAGCCCTTAGTATTCGGTCTTATCCGTTTTTTCCGTCCAAAGACGAAAAGAATGGAGAGCTTCATCCCGCAGCATCGGGATGATCGGAGTGGAGCGGCTATCCAAAGGACGAGCCAACTCTTGATAGATAAAATCGTCATCGAATCCTATATCGGCAGCATCCTGCCGACCGTTACCATAGAAAATCCGATCTATGCGTGCCCAATAGATGGCTCCGAGGCACATCGGACACGGCTCGCATGAGGTATAAATGGTACATCCCGAAAGATCGAAAGAGCCGAGCCGCTTACAAGCCATACGAATACAATTCACTTCTGCATGCGCCGTGGGATCATTGTCGAGGGTCACACGATTGCTCGTTGCCGCAATGATCTCTCCATCTTTTACTATCACGGCACCAAAAGGACCACCGCCATTGGCAACGCTTTCGTCTGCCAATCGGATCGCTTCGCGCATCATCTCCTTATCTTGTTCCGTATGATTCATTGCATTGCGCATGTTTGATTGTTTGCTTCCGGCTGGTTGTTGGCTTATGCTTCGGGAGTAGATATGGTTTCGTTCAGATCTATTGACGTAGGAGTGAGCCTGATCAAACGGCGACGATAGAGCGTTCCGACAGCCATTTTGAACGTTTTCTTACTCATACCGGTATGTTCCAGAATTTCTTCGGGCGAACTCTTATCTCCAATGGGAAGCCGACCACCTCTTCTTCGGAGCATGTGTAGCAGTCGTTCGCTCTCGGAGTCGATACGGCCATAGCCTATCGGTTTGAGCGAGAGGTCGATTTTACCATCGTCGCGGAGGCGAATTACGTAAGCCTTCAGCTGTGCTCCGATCGCCAGAGGCATCGGCAACGTATCGGAATAGATCATCCCCCAGTGGGTATGATCCACGATCATGCGATAACCCGGATCGATTCGTTCGTAAACCAGTGCTGACACCTCGTCCCCGGGGGAGTAGGATGGGGGAATGTTGCCCAAATGTTTGGACAACTTCGCCGAGCCGACGATCTTGCCACTCACATGATCGATATAAGCATAGACGAAATAGCGTCCGCCTTCACGAATGAGCTGCATCTGTTCTCGAAAAGGAACGAAGAGATCCTTGTGTATGCCCCATTCCATATATGCCCCACTATCCGTGACAGAGACGGCACGCAGCAGAGCCACCTGTCCCACTTCGACAAGCGGTCGCATGGTGGTGGCTATGAGTCTGCCTTCATTGTCATGATAGACGAACACCTCCACTTCCACTCCGGGTGCGGCATTCGCCGGGAGATAGCGATTGGGCAACAAAATATCCGTATCGCCTCCATCGAGATATGCCCCGATGGATACGATACGGTCGATGGTCAGACGGCCTATGCGTCCGAGCCGGTATTTGCTTCGCTTCATCCGCAGGGATTACTCAAGCGTAACTGACGATTCGTCGCGCAGGACGGGTTGCACCAAAATGGATTCGGGCATACCATCGCGCTGCACCTGAAAGACGCACGAAGTAATCTGCTGGTCGTTCACGTACGAACGGAAGAAGAAGAGATAGGCAAAAGCCGGCTTGTATTTGGGCTGTGCCATTATGCGTGCAATCTTCTCGTAGTTCTTGGGTGACCAATAACGACAGCCGGCCAAACCATTGGCATCGGTGAAGATGTCCTCCTCGGTACGGTACTTCATGGTCTTTTTGATAAACTCTTTATAAGCAGCGGAATACTCCTCGGATCCGGACAAAGCAGGAATACCGTTGATGCTGATGATACGGTCTCCGGCTTTCAGCCCTGCCTTCGCTGCTGGAGAGTCGGGATCGACTGCTGCCACGAGCGAAAGATCATTGGCCTGATAGTACAGCCCCGTATAGAAGTAACGCTGACTCCGCAGACGGAACGTCGGGTTCTCACGATAGCGAATAAACGGGAACTCCATCATCATCAAAGGCACGTTGTATCGCGCATATTCCGCCAACCCCAAAGGTGAGGAAAGGAAATCATTCGACTCGCATTGCCAGAAGACTTGGAGGTTGTTCCTGGCGTTGATCAGCCGTACACCGAGCTGGATCACATAAGGAGCATTGATCTCCTGTGTACCGGCCGGCATAATGGGGATCGATATCATCTTCTTGTCACGCGGAGAATACTGCCAAGAATTATGAGGAGCGGAGCTATTGAATGAGGTAAAGAGCTTGTTGTTATCGAACAGATAATAACAATCGACGATTACATCGGGATTGTTCAGCGTCTCTTTCATTCCCATGGCGCTCAGATATTTGCCCACTTCCTTGTAGACAGCTATATCGATCTCCTCGTTGTCGGGCGAAGAAGCAGCGAAAGAGTATGTACGCAGATTGGTAAAGTCCGCTTTGGTCGATGTCTTGACTTTGTATGGACGCACGATACGGCGATCGCTGGCATCCTGCAAGCTGTAGAAGCTGAAAGAGCGTGCCAACTGACGTTCGGACAGAATATACCGAGACTGGCAGTCACGTCCTAAGGTGATTTGCTTGGTTCCCGACAGATTGGAGACCTCCAGTCGGGTCGTATTTCCACTGATCAGGAGCTTCTGAAAATCCACTTCGTCCAGCGACGCAGTAGATTTGCCGGCCACTTTCTCAATGACATCGCCGGGTTTGAGTCCTGCCACATCGGCAGCACTGCCCGGCTCTACCGTGATGATAACAGGCCTATTGGCACCCCAATGTTCGTTATAGCTGATTTGGTACTGCATACCGATGCGACAGACCTGATCGCTCCCCGTTGCGGACTGAGCCAAAGTCGCTGTTACTGAAAGCAATGCAGCGATTGCTACAGCAAATAAACGATTCATCTTCATTTCTGCTGATATTTTATTATTGGATTTATACCGGTCATAATTTGTTTTTACAGAGGTCAAATATAGTCAAAAGCACCTGATCGGTGGCCTGAGCGATGACCTCCTCACGAGTACCGCTAAGATGCAGGCAGTGTGCAAAAGTATCCTCACCGATGGCAAGACCGATCCAAACTGTGCCGACCGGTGCCCGATCCGAACCGCCCGAAGGTCCGGCTATTCCCGTAGTCGCAATTCCTATATCGGCATCAAGCAGACGACAAACACCCACAGCCATACTGCGTGCCACAGGCTCGCTGACCACTGTATGGCATTCAATATCGGCTTGGGACACTTCCAAAAGGCGTATTTTGATGTCGTTCTGATATGCCACGACCGAACCCCTGAAAAAAACCGAGGCTCCCGGGCAATGAGTTAGAGCCGAAGCAATAGCTCCTCCGGTACAACTCTCGGCAGTAGCCAATGTAAGACCTCGCTCTGTCAAGAGCTTCGCCAGTTCGGAAATAACGGGACTATCCATCAGATCGTGATGCGCGAGAATGGGACGGCATCGATGGGGCAGAAATCGCCCTGCAAGTACTTATAGTATCCGGAAATGGCTACCATGGCAGCATTGTCCGTCGTATAGGCGAATTTGGGGATGAATACAGTCCAGCCATAACGTCGGGCATGATCGTGAAAAGCATCGCGCAGTCCGGTATTGGCTGATACACCACCGGCCAAGGCCACTTGTTTGATGCCATGATCTTTGGCCGCTTGGCGAAGTTTCTTCGTCAAGATGTCTATGACCGTGTGCTGAAGAGAGGCACACAGATCGGCCTTGTTCTTTTCGACGAAGTCGGGATCTTCGGCCAATTTGTCGCGCAGAGTATAGAGGAAAGATGTCTTGAGTCCGCTGAAGCTGTAGTCGTAACCGGACACATGAGGACGGGCAAAGCGGAATGCATCGGGTTTGCCCTCGGAGGCCAACTTATTAACGATGGGGCCTCCGGGGTAACCCAGCCCCATCACCTTGGCACATTTGTCGAAAGCCTCTCCGGCTGCATCGTCGATCGTCTGTCCTATTACCTCCATGTCATAAGGAGAGCGAACCAGAATAATCTGGGAGTTGCCCCCCGAAACCAACAAGCACAGGAATGGGAAAGAGGGATGCTGCGACTCCTCACCCGGCTCACGAAGAAAGTTGGCCAGGACATGGGCATGAAGATGATTGACTTCCAGCATCGGAATGCCCAAGGAAAGAGACAATCCCTTGGCAAAGCTGGTGCCTACAAGGAGCGATCCCAGCAAACCCGGGCCACGGGTGAAAGCGATGGCATCAATTTCTTCTTTGCGAATGCCGGCACGTTTGATAGCCTCGCTCACCACCGGGACAATGTTCTGCTGATGCGCACGCGATGCCAGTTCGGGCACCACTCCCCCATAGGCATTGTGTACGGCCTGTCCTGCGATCACGTTGCTAAGCATCGTTTCGTTCCTGACCACGGCTGCTGAGGTGTCGTCACAGGAGCTTTCGATCCCCAATATGATAATGTCTTTCTTCATTGCTGTCTTTTGTCTTTTTTCTATCTGCAAAAGAACGAATAAAACCTTGTTTGAGCCAATTCTTCCTCCGAGTGTTGCTGTTTTTTCAATTAGTGACAAGGTACTGCCATGAGAAAACAAAGAGATAGAGGGATCCGAACCTTAGGAGTTACCTCTTTTAGAGGAAAATCCGACTGCTTCTAAGTTGAGTATAGACTGCCTGCAAAACGACTAAGGCTGTGTCATAAAGGGGATAATCCTTTGACACAGCCTTAGTATGGGAACTGCTATTCGTTCTGCGTGTAGCCCATAGGGGAATCGAACCCCTCTTTCAAGAATGAAAATCTTGCGTCCTAACCGATAGACGAATGGGCCAAACCGAGCCTGACACTCCTCTCCGCTTCGCAGACAAGTACGAGCGAGGGGGGAGAGTCTTCCCTTACGCTAATGTATTCATGCGGCGAGCGAGCTTTGACTTCAGATTGGCGGCTTTATTCTTGTGAATAATATTCTTGCCGGCCAAGCGATCAAGCATCGATGCCAATACGGGGTATTTCTTTTCAGCTTCAGTACGGTCCGTCAGTGCACGGAACGCTTTCACAGCATTACGAGCCGTACGGGCATAGTAACGATTGTGCAGTCTGCGCGCGTTTGTCTGACGAATTCGCTTTTCTGATGAAATATGATTTGCCATATCCTTCTCTTGTGATAATTTTAATTCTGTAGCCCATAGGGGAATCGAACCCCTCTTTCAAGAATGAAAATCTTGCGTCCTAACCGATAGACGAATGGGCCTCCGGATGATCTTAGCAAAGGACAAAAATCCGTTTTGCGTTTGCAAAGGTAGTATTAAATCTGAAATTGCCAAACGATTTTACTTCTGCACCATGTAAGTTTCTGCACTTTTGACTCTTCTTTTTCCATTGTCTCCTCCAAAAGCTCCTCACAAGATAATAGTTCGAAGAGGCTTACCGGCATTCTAAAAGTGTTCGATCCGTCAGGAAAAGACGAACCGCAAATCAGAAGAAAGTGGTTCCGGAAATTCTGAAAACACGCGCGTAAAAAATTTCGTTTTGGCTCGAGAACAAAAAAATTCTCGAACCAAAACGAAAAAAATCTCACGCCACGTTTTGCGGAGCCATACTCGACAAAATTGACGAACGTAAAAGCGTGCAAGACGAGTATGCTCCCTCTCGCCGTTTTTTGTATCGGAGGAGGTAGAGAGTTTGGTCAGAGGGTTTGGCCATCTAAACCAAACAGCTTGGGCACAGAGAACTAAGATCGATGGAGATATTGCCTTACTTTTTGAGTATGACCATGCCACCGAATTCGGCGAAGACAAGGGTCTGCAAGTGGATGGTCTCGCAGGATCGCTTAGCCTACGGGTTCGAAGTCGAGTTGCTTTCTGTCCAGATTGGCCTGAGCAACGCGTACGGTGATGGCATCGCCCAGACTGTAGCGATGACGATAGCGACGCCCGATGAGGCAGAAGTTCTTGTCGTCGTATTCGTAGTAGTCATCATCGAGACAGCGGATGGGTATAAGGCCTTCGCACATATTTTCCTTCAGTTCTACGTACAACCCCCACTCGGTAACGCCCGATATTACACCATCGAATACTTTGCCGAGGTGTTCGGACATAAACTCCACCTGTTTGTATTTGATGGAAGCGCGTTCGGCCGAGGCTGCCAGTTGCTCCATTGCCGATGAATGCTTGCACTTTTCCTCATAGTCATTCTTGTCTACGGAACTTCCTCCCGAAAGGTATTTCGTCAGCAGTCGATGCACCATCAAGTCCGGATAGCGGCGAATGGGCGAAGTGAAGTGGGTATAAAAATCGAATGCCAATCCGTAGTGGCCGATGTTGTCCGTTGAGTAGATGGCCTTGGCCATGGAGCGTATGGCGACGGTAGAGATCAGATTTTCCTCGGGCTTGTTTTGGATGTTGTCCAGAAGAGAATTGATGCTCTTGCTTACCTCCACATTGCTGCCTGTAGTGCGCAGCTTATAGCCGAATCGGCGGATGAAGTCCGACAAGGTCTCCAGCCTGTCGGGATCGGGCAGGTCGTGGATACGATAAACAAAGGTCTTGGCTCGTTTCCCTTGGGTCTCGTCACCTATATGTCGGGCTACCGTCCTGTTGGCCAGAAGCATGAACTCTTCGATCAGCTTGTTGGCTTCCTTGCTTTCCTTGACCACTACACCCAGAGGACGACCTTTCTCGTCTATTTCGAAGCGGACTTCTTTTCTTTCGAAAGCAATCGCTCCGTTTTGGAATCGTTCTTCACGAAGTCGCTGTGCCAGCTCATTGAGTTTGAGAATGGCCTCTTTGCAGTCGCCTTCGCCGGTCTCGATCACGGCCTGTGCCTCTTCGTAGGCGAACCGGCGGTCGCTCTTGATCACGGAGCGACAGATGCGATACTCCAATACCTTGGCTTCATCATTCATCTGGAATATGCAGCTATAGGCATATTTCTCTTCGTCGGGACGGAGGGAACAAAGGTCGTTGCAGAGGCGTTCGGGGAGCATCGGGATGGTGCGATCCACGAGATAGATACTCGTGGCGCGGTTGTATGCTTCCTGATCGATGATGTCGCCCTCAGTGACGTAGTGCGAGACATCCGCGATATGTACGCCCACCTCGTAGCAATCATCCTCTAGCGGACGGAACGATAGGGCGTCATCGAAGTCCTTGGCATCCTTCGGGTCGATGGTGAAGGTGAGTACGGACCGAAAATCTTCTCTTCGCGCCAGTTCTTCTTCTGTGATCTTGCCATCCAGACGGTCGGCTGCCTCTTCCACCTCTTGGGGGTAGATATAGGGCAATCCGAACTCGGCCAGAATGGCATTCATCTCGGCATCGTTGTCTCCGGCCGGTCCCAACACGGCTTGTACCTCTCCGATGGGATTCTTGGATTGCTCCGGCCATTCGAGTATTCGGGCTATTACCTTATCGCCGTTTTTCGCATTGCCGAGGTTGTCCTTGGGGATGAAAATGTCATTGGCTAAGGTGCGATCTTCCGTAACAAGGAAAGCGAAGTCTCGATTGATTTGGATCTTGCCGACGAAAGTGGCCTGCTTCTGTTCGATGATCTCGATCACGGCGGCTTCCGGCGCACGGCCACGGCGTTTGGCAAAGAGTTGTACTTTCACTTTGTCGCCGTCCATGGCATGTGCCGAATTTCTTTCGGCAATGAAAATGGGCGTTCCACCTCCTTCGGGAATAAATGAATTGCGGCCATTGAACCGACGCTCGAAGGTGCCTATGACAATCAATCCCAAGGCATTGTACCGATAGCGTCCGCGTTCTATCTCATGCAGAATGTCGTCCACAGCCATGTCCTCCATCAGGGAGTTCACCATTAGCTTTTGCGGCGTGGCTTCTATTCCCATCAGATGGCTTACCTGCTTGTAGTTCATCACGCTCTGAGGATTGCTTTGGAATACGCCCAAAATGGCATTGCGCATTTCCTCCTTGGTCATGCGTTTGTTCCTGCGGCTGGCGCGGTTGATGCGAGGAGCGTCTCCCTTGCGAGCTTTACTCTTGCTTTTATCTTTCCTTTTACTCATTGATTCTTTTGTTCGGAAACACCTCCCCCTGCCAATAATCGGGAAGATGCGATTAACTGTTCATTTCGAGGATAGACCTCATTATTTCCGGTGTATTGCTCAGACGAGGCACTTTGTGCTGTCCTCCCAGCTTGCCCTGCTCTGCAAGCCAATCATGGAAGAGACCGGGGCGAGCGATCGTCAAGGAGAGTGGGAGCAAAGTCATGTCTGCATATCGCTTGGCTTCGTAGTCGGAATTGAGCGTTTGCAGTTCGGCGTCCAACGCTTGGGCAAACGCATTCGGATCAGCCGGTGCAGAGACAAATTCGATCAGCCAGTCGTGCCACCCCTTACCCTCCTCCGGGAAAAAGTGGGGTGCTGCCGTATAGTCCACTGCCTGCACGCCGAATCGCTTGCATGTCGTCGCCAATGCTTTGTCGCTATTGTGTACCATCAGCTCTTCTCCGAATGCGTTGATGTAGTGCTTGGTGCGACCGGTGATGACTATTTTGTATGGTTTGACCGAGGTGAAGCGTACGGTGTCGCCCAATACATAACGGTAGAGTCCGCCGAGCGTGCTGATGATCATAGCGTAGTTACGCCCTTTTTCCACCCCTTCGAGTGGGATGGCTTCCGCCTCGGGCTGGCCGAAATGCTCCATTGGGATGAATTCGTAGTAAACTCCGTAATCGAGCATCAGTAGCATGCCGCTATCCGTCGGATCATCCTGAATACCGAAGAAACCTTCCGAAGCGTTGTACGTCTCCATATACTGCATCCGCGAAGAAGGTATCAGCTTCTCATACTGCTCTCGATAGGGCGCGAAACTGATGCCGCCGTGGAAGAATACTTCCAACTCCGGCCATACATCCGACAAAGTCTCTCGGCCTGTAGCTGCGAGTACTTCCTTGATCAGGACAAGGATCCAAGACGGTACGCCGGACAAGCTCCCGACCCGTGCATGTACCACTTCGCGAACTACGGCTTTCAGCTTCTCCGTCCACTCATCCATCAGGAGCGTCTCTTTCGAGGGCACCCGTATGCTGTTGCCGAGCGCAGGCATATTCTCGACAAGGATGGCACTCAAGTCGCCAACTTGTATGTCGGCATTCATGGATACAGGGGCGTGACTGCCACCCAGTACCAAACCTTTCGTCGTGAAGAAACGACTGTCAGGTCTGTTGCGTAGGTACAGCCATAAGGAGTCTTTCCCCCCTTGATAATGGCAATAGTGCAGATAGCGATATGGAACGGGGATGAACTTGCTTTTGCTATTGGTGGTCCCACTGCTTTTGGCAAACCATGTACAACGCCCCGGGCAGAGCACATCCTTTTCGCCGCGAAGCATCTGTTCTATTTCGGCTTGTGTCGACTCGTAGTCACGCACAGGTACATTGCGAGCAAAACTCTCCTTCGAACTGATACGACTGAAGCCGTAGCGGATGCCGGTGGATGTGTAGGCTGCACTCGACAGGATGCGCTTGAGCTGTCGGTCTTGTATCTCTTCTGCTCGGGAGGCATAGGTGTCGATGGTTTTCAACCTGCTTTTCGATAAGGCATATATGATGCGAGTCTTGTAGTCCATCAGTCTCCGTTTCTTTACAAAAGTATCATTTCTTTTTTCGAAAGCGGTCTCTTGTCTCAGGCGTCACAATCCGCAAAAGAATACAAGTGAAGAGAGGTATAAAGTATTGACTTTCAATTTTTCAAAAGACTCTCTGCTCCATAAAACTGAGGCCATTGGTTGTATTCAACGAGCCAATGCCGTTCTTTTAGAATTGCTATTTGAGCATCTGTACAGACATTGCCTTCCTTCGGATCATTCAACGTTTTAATCCAAATAACGCCATTATTATCAGTAATCGGTATACTATTTACCAACGTATCCATACCTTCTCCCGATATTTGGTTATTATAGCAAACAACAAATGATAATAGGTTTGCATCCGGATTAAAGAGTAAGGTCTCGATACTATTCTGAGAACAATTGAGTTCCGTCAAACTCTTCGTGGCGGAGACATCCAAATGTTTCAGATTATTTTGGCTGCACTTGATTACTTGTAAGTGTTTATTATTGCTTAGATCCAAATGAGTAAGTGCATTATCGTCACAGGCCAGCTCGCTAAGTAGAGGATTTTTGTCCACGGACAATTCCTTCAACCTATTATGTGAACAAAAAAGAGTCTCCAAAGCACTGTTATTGCTGACATTGATCTTTTCAATCGAATTTCCCTCACAAAAAAGTCTTTTCAAGGCCTTGAGGTTACTTACATCCAGTTTGGACAATGCATTCCCAGAACAGTGTAGCGTTTCCAAATCAGGAGTATTATTGAGATTTAATGACTTCAGATAATTGCCGTAGCAAACCAATGTGAGCAAACCTGAGGACCGGCTAAGATCAATATCGGTAATTTTATTAAGCGAACAATCCAATCCTTGCACACGTCCATAGATAGTAATAGTGGGATTAACGACATCATACCATTTATATCCATATAGGGTGATTATTCCATATGTTACTAGCATCCCCGGCTCTATTTTTTCTTCCGGCTGACATATGCGGTCACCATTGATGTCTACCCATACATCATCATCCATTGTCTCAATGGTAAGGTGGATTTTCTCTCCGGGTTTGATTGCTGTAGTAAGAGTGATGCGAGGGGTGCCACTGTATGGATCCGGTTCTTCATTCTTGCATGAAAAAAATAGCGGGAGCAGTGCCAGCGCTACCAGCAGTTGTGAAAATTTTTTCATCATCATTCTTTTGTTGATTATTTATTCTGCATTCATATCGCATAGCTTTGTGTAGTATCCGCCCAGGGCGTACAGCTCATCGTGGCGTCCTTGCTCCACGATACGCCCCTCATGCAGCACACATATAATATCCGCATTGCGGATCGTGGTCAGTCGGTGCGCTATGACGATAGCCGTTCTATTGGCCATCAGCTTTTCGATGGCATTCTGTACCAAACGTTCGCTTTCCGTATCGAGTGCGGACGTGGCCTCATCCAGAATCAAAATCGGTGGATTCTTCAAAATAGCTCGGGCGATGCTGATCCGTTGCCGCTGGCCTCCCGACAGCTTGCCTCCGCGGTCGCCGATGTTGGACTGATAACCCTCGGGCATCTGCATGATGAAGTCGTGCGCATTGGCTATGTGTGCTGCATGCTCTACCTCTTCGGCCGTGGCATTCTCTTTGCCGAAGGCAATGTTGTTGAAGACGGTATCGTTGAAAAGGATTGCTTCCTGATTGACGTTGCCGATCAGCTCACGCAACTCGCGCAGTTTTACGTCCCGCACATCCGTCCCGTCTACCAGCACACGCCCTTGCTGGATGTCGTAGAACCGTGGCAGCAAATCCACGATCGTACTCTTGCCCGATCCGCTCTGACCGACCAGTGCCACCGTTTTCCCTTTGGGAATCGTCAGACATACATCGCGCAGCACCCAGTCCTCACCATAGCGGAACCACACATGGTCATAAACGACCGCCTCTTCGAACACGACGGGGTGGGGTTGTTCGGGATCTTTGATGTCGTTCTCGGCCATCAGTATCTTGTCCACACGCGACATGGAGGCCAAGCCCTTTTCGATGGCGTAGGATGCCTTGCTCAGCTCCTTGACCGGATTGATCAGACTATAGAAGATGACCAGATAATATATGAAGGTGGAAGCATCGATATCGCTCGTATTGTTCAGAATAAGCGTGCCCCCATACCAGAGTACGATGGCTATGGTAGCCGTGCCGAGAAATTCGCTCATCGGGTGTGCCAACTGCTGGCGGCGGAAGACCTTCATCGTCGTACGGCGAAACTGCTCGTTGGCACGATGGAAGCGATCCTGCATCTTCTTCTCGGCATTGAATGCCTTGATGATACGCAGGCCGCCAAGCGTCTCTTCTATCTGGCTCATCAGGCCTCCCCATTGATTCTGCCCTTCCAGACTCTTACGCTTGAGTGTCTTGCCCACCTTGCCCATCAGCCCTCCGGCTATTGGCAGGAGGATGAAAACGAAAAGGGTGAGCTGCCAGCTGATCAGGATCATCCCGATCAGGTAGATGGAAATGAGGATCGGATTTTTCAGCAACATATCCAGCGAACTGATCACGGAAGTCTCTATCTCATTCACATCGCCCGATATGCGTGCCATGATATCGCCTTTGCGCTCTTCGCTGAAAAAGGAAAGGGGGAGTCCGAGGATCTTATCGTTGATCTGATTGCGAATATCCCGCACCACACCCGTACGAAGCGGAATCATGCTGTAGAATCCGAGGTACATCGAAGCCACTTTCAGGAAGGTCATCACCACCAGATAGATGCCCAGCATGATAAGCGTAAACGATGCTCCACGTACCTCTATAAGCTGGCTTACGTACCAGCTGAAATTATTGCTCAGAGCGGCTCCGGCAGCTTTCCACCCATCCATGCTGCTCCAGTCTATCCCATCCATCGGCATGTAAGTGGTCACCTGGCGGTCTATCCGGAAGAGGATGCGCAGGATGGGCATGATCAGAGAGAAAGACAATAGGTTGAGCAGTGCACTCAGCGTATTGGCCACCACGCTCCATGCCACATACTTTTTATAGGGTGGCACGAAACGGCGTATAGCACTGAAAAAATGCTTCATAATAATCGGGCGGTTGCAGCTAAAATCTCCGAAAGATACGTGTTTTTGGGGAAAGACGGCTCCCCGAGCTGTGTCCCGCAGGGCACTTCCATGCGAGCTTTGGATCGGCTTTGGAAAGGGGAAAAAGAGCAGAAAGGGGTTATTTGCCTCTCTGATATTTTTACATCTGAAAAAATCTCCATGCGTGGATCGTAAAAACGTGGCGCGGGAAGTTTTTCGTTTTGGCGCGTAAACGGAAGAATTCTCGCGCCGGAACGAAAAAGTTTTGGCACCATTTTTCGGATAAACAGGGACGAGAAATGGACGAATTTTGGCTCGTAAAATGAGGAACGATTCCAAGCCCGAAGGATGAGAAAGAGCGACTTCCCGGCGGCCTTTGCATCCGTTTCCTATGGCTGATGTCAGCCTTTCTTGTTCAAGGACGGCTGTAGCCGCCCACCTGCTCCCCAACAGTAATCTGCTGATGCATGCTATACGGGGAGATTCTCTTGAGAGACATTTTTTTGCAGTTAGAGCTTTGAAAATGAAGTCTCTTTCTAAATGAAAAACCTACCTTTACAGACGAAACGTTTCGGGGATAATATGATGTAAAAGAGGGAATGAAAAGAATCAATATCACCATCGGCTTTCTCTTTATATACTTCGTAGTGATGTCCGTATTGGGATACCCGCGCGAAAGGATAGCTCCGGACGGTACCGACCGGCTGGTAACGTATCTGTTGGTTTGCGCTTTGGAGCTGGTCGTACTCATCTTGTTGCGGTGGGTATTGATACGGCGATACAAGATGCGCGAGCGTCGCCGGCACGATATGGAACAGTATGCCCGATACGATGAAAAACCCGACGAATAGTCACCTAACGCTACAATGAAGTATGACGGACACGGCACAACTCTATCCTTACATATTCCATCCCATCCTTCGACCGGTCGTGTGGGGCGGCCGCAGGATACGCCCTTTCAAGGGAATGGAGCCGACCGATGAAAACATCGGAGAAAGCTGGGAGATTTCGCATGTGAGCGACCACTATTCGGTCGTAGCAAACGGACCTCTGGCCGGTAAGACGATAGACGATTTGCTGGTGTATCATGGCGAAGATCTCCTTGGCCGGCACGTATTCGAGCGGTATGGCCGGAAATTTCCCCTATTGATCAAGTTCATCGATGCGCGCGATGATCTTTCCGTACAGGTTCATCCCGACGACCGGTTGGCAGCCGAGAGGCACCAATCCTTCGGCAAGACGGAGATGTGGTACGTGGTACATGCCGATCCGGATGCTCGTCTCTATTCCGGTTTTTCTACGCAGTCTTCTCCCGAAGATTACGAAAGGCGTGTGGCCGAAGGCACGATCATGCAGGCTTTGTCCGAGTATAAGGTCGAGGCGGGCGACGTCTTCTTCCTGCCTGCCGGTCGGATACACGCCATCGGTGCCGGTTGCTTTGTGGCAGAGATACAGCAGACATCCGACATCACCTATCGTATCTACGATTATGACCGCCCTGACGCAAACGGTCGCTTGCGCGAACTGCATACCGAATGGGCTAAGGATGCCATCGACTATCGGCTGGAGGATTCGTACAGGACGGCCTATACGCATCGGCCCAATACGGCTGTCCGGTTGGCGGACTGTCCTTATTTCCGTACGGCTCTGCTGGAGCTGGACAAGCCTATCAGGCGCGATCTTACACAAGAGGATAGCTTCGTTATATATATATGTATGGAGGGAGGGCTTACCCTTACGGACAAGAATGGCTATCTCCTCGAACTCCGACAGGGACAGAGTGCCCTCATCCCGGCCTTGATCGCTGATGTAGAGCTTGTCCCTGACCCTCAAGCAGGGTGCAAGCTGCTTGAGACCTATATCCCTGCTTCCACTAACTGCTAAAAGATTTATCCGATGAAAGCAAAAATGCCATTACTCCTGCTTGCGGCTTTCGCCCTTTTGCTGCAGATTTCATCCTGTAAGAAAGAGAGGAACAAACAAAGCGACAGGATCGTTTTCGACAGTATTTCCATGGAGCGTTGCACTCACTTGTTAGGCGACTCCACCATGCCTTGCAACGATATTAAAATCCTGTTTGAATATCCGTCGGACAGCATTCCTCATGCCATAGGCGATTCGGTGAGGTGGAATATCCTCAATGCCCTGTTCGGCCCGGCATATGCATCCATGTCGCCTTCCGAGGCTATGTCGGCTTATGCTGCCGCCAGCGATTCCACCTATTTGTCGGATATGGAGCCTTTGCTGAAGGAGGAACTTACGCTCAAGCCCGATTATAGACCGGACTTGGGGCTTTATGCCTATATCGATCACATAACGGGCAAGGTCGTCTTCCGGCAGGACAGCCTCTTGGTCTATGAGATCGAAGCTTTCAAATACATGGGCGGCAGTCATGGTTACGGTGACGTTGCATATCTCAACCTCGATTTGCGTACCGGCAAGCAGATTCTTTTGGAAGACATCGTCGCACAGGGCAAAGATGCTGCTCTCACCGATTTGCTCTGGAAGCAGTTGATGGCAGACCAAGGGGTTTCTTCCTTGGAAAGCCTCAACGAAATGGGCTATGGCACCTTGGGGGATCTTTATCCTACGGACAATTTTGGAATATCGGAGCGAGGTATCACTTTCCTCTACAATGAGTACGAGATCGCTCCCTATGCCATGGGGCCGATACAGATTACACTGTCGTTCGATTCGCTTGCTCCGATTCTCAAGGAGGATTCGCCCACTGTCTTGCTCTCAACCGGCAAGAATGGATCGAAAAGATAAAAACCGACAGGTTTTCTCGCGACCAACTTCTTCAAAAGAACTATATTTGTAGTTCCTGTCGATAGTGCCATGGCAGTTGTAAAGATGATAGTCACATCATTGGAAGACCTTCGCTCAAGATTGCGTGCGTATGTGTCGGAGCACGGCTTGCGTCATACTCCCGAGCGGTACAGCATTCTTGAAGTCGCATATAATCTGAAGAAGATATTCACGCCGGACGACTTGTTCGATCTCACTCGCGAGAATGGCTTGCCTGTAAGTCTTTCTACGGTCTATAATACCCTTACCTTGCTCGAACGCTGCGGGATCGTTCTGCGTTTGCCTTCTCCCGAAACCAAATATCAGTACTTGATGGCTTCCTTCGCAGAGCAGTGTCCGCTGCTTTTCTGTACCGAATGTGCACAATTCTCTACCTACTACCGACGAAATGTGAAGTCGATACTGGCCGACAAAGATCTCAGACCACCACGCTTCTCTTATAGGCAGGCCATCATTTGTCTCTATGGGATATGCGACAAATGCAGGAAGAAGCAGTCGGCCCTCAAAAAGGCGGCGGACAAAGCTGCTCCCAAGAAGAAAAAATAATACACAGACATATAACATTGATCCGATATGGAAAAAGTGGATGTACTTCTCGGCCTGCAATGGGGCGATGAAGGAAAAGGAAAAATAGTGGATGTACTGACTCCGCACTACGATATTGTCGCTCGCTTTCAAGGTGGCCCGAATGCCGGACATACGCTTGAGTTCAATGGGGAGAAATACGTGCTTCGTTCCATTCCTTCGGGAATCTTCCAAGGAGAGAAAACGAATGTCATAGGCAATGGAGTGGTACTCGATCCCCTGCTTTTCAAGGAAGAAGCCGAAGCTCTTGCGCGCAGCGGTCACGATCTGACCAAGCGTCTCGTGATCTCGCGCAAGGCCCACCTCATTATGCCTACGCATCGACTGCTGGATGCTGCCAACGAAATAGCTAAGGGAAGCGGCAAGATCGGAACCACAGGCAAAGGGATCGGCCCCACATATACGGACAAAGTGAGCCGCAACGGTCTGCGTGTCGGAGATTTGGAGCACGGCTTCGAGGAAGCCTATTCGGTAGCCAAGGAGCGTCATCTTCGCATCCTGAATTCTCTGAACTATCCTACGGACGAGCTGGCGGATCTGGAGAAGCGTTGGATGGAGGCTACAGAATACCTGCGCACGTTCGAATTTGTGGACAGTGAATTTCTGATCAATGGTGCTCTTGCGTCCGACAAGAAGGTGTTGGCCGAAGGAGCACAAGGATCGCTCTTGGATATTGACTTCGGTTCTTACCCGTTTGTGACCAGTAGCAATACGATATGTGCCGGCTGTTGTACCGGCTTGGGAGTCGCCCCTCGCAATGTGGGGGATGTATATGGGATATTCAAAGCCTATTGCACGCGCGTCGGAGCAGGGCCTTTCCCCACGGAGCTGTTCGACGAGACGGGAGACAAGCTCTGTGAGTTGGGGCGCGAATTCGGCTCTGTGACGGGACGTAAACGCCGGTGCGGCTGGATAGACCTCGTAGCCTTGCGCTATACCATCATGTTGAATGGTGTGACCAAGCTGATCATGATGAAAAGCGATGTGATGGATCTTTTCCCCACGATCAAGGCTTGTGTGGCATACCAGATAGACGGTAAGGAGACACGCGATTTCCCCTTCCATCTGACAGAAGGGGTAATGCCCGTTTACAAGGAGTTTCCCGGTTGGCAGCGGCTGATGACGAACGTCGTCTCCGAGGCCGATTTCCCCCGAGAATTTAGCGACTACATCGCTTTCTTGGAAAAAGAATTGGGAGTCGGTATCGCTATCGTTTCCGTGGGTCCCGACCGAGAGCAGACCATCATCCGGCAGGCATGATGACATACGCAGAAGCTATCCGATATCTCTTTACCGCCACCCCTGTCTTCCAACACCAAGGAGGCAGTGCATATAAACCCGGGCTCGGTACCGTAGAGACCATAGACCGCCTGCTGGGACATCCCCACAAGGCTTACCCAACGATACATGTTGCCGGCACTAACGGCAAAGGCTCTACCGCCTCTACACTGGCTGCCATCTTACAGGCTGCCGGTATGAGGGTAGGCTTGTTCTCATCTCCTCATTTGGTGGATTTCCGCGAGCGTATTCGTGTAAACGGCATTTGTATTACGGAAGAATACGTAGTGGATTTCTGCGAGCGAACGCGTGAGATGGTGACAACGCTGCATCCCTCTTTCTTCGAGCTGACTACGATGATGGCTTTCGACTATTTCCGGCACGCTCAGGTCGATATGGCACTTATCGAAGTGGGGATGGGAGGCCGTTTGGATAGCACCAATATCATTACCCCCATCCTGAGTATCATTACGAATATCGGCAAGGATCATGTGCAGTTCCTTGGGGATAAGCCGGAGAAGATAGCCTTCGAAAAGGCCGGAATCATCAAATCCGGAGTCCCCGTTGTAGTCGGCCGGGCCGAGGGCGGTGTGCGCGATGTCTTTCAGCGCAAAGCCGATGAGGAAGGAGCAGATATTGTTTTTGCACAAGAATCGGGCGTAATCACGTCCTCGACATTAGAGAACGGTTGCTATACATATCGAACACGAGACTATGGATCGATTCGTGGCGAACTGACCGGCTTGGCGCAGGAGGAGAATGCCCGTACGATTCTCTGTGCCGTGGATGTCCTTTGTAAACGATGCGGTCTGAATCTTTCTTCGGAGCACGTACGCGAAGGATTTGCCCATGTTACGGCAATGTCTGGGCTGTTTGGCCGTTGGCAGCAGCTGGCCGAGCAGCCACGGATCGTATGCGATACCGGACACAACGAAGATGGGTTCCGTCTGATCACCGAGCAACTGAGGCGACAGACTTACCGACAGCTGCGTATCGTCTTCGGCATGGTCAATGACAAGGACATCACAGCCGTATTGGCTCTCTTGCCCCGGGAGGCCGTTTATTATTTCACCCGTGCTTCGGTCGATAGAGCTTTGCCGGAAGACGATCTGCAGCAGCAGGCCGCTGCTTTCGGCTTGGCCGGTAGTACCTACTCTTCGGTTCGGGAGGCACTCGAAGCCGCCCGACGAGAGGCGCATGCGGATGATTTTATCTTCGTCGGAGGGAGCAATTTTATCGTAGCCGATTTGTTAGAAGAATTCAAATAACTAAGTAATCATATCAATAAAAAACCTTTTAAAAAAATGACTGACGCAATCAAACAATCCCTCAGGGACAAGCCCGCAGTCCGGTGGACAGCACTTATCTTAGTGGCTGCCACCATGTTTTTTGCCTACATGTTCGTGGATGTGCTTTCTCCTCTGAAAACACAGTTAGAGCAGCAGGTCAATTGGAGTTCCACGGTCTTCGGCTCTTATGGCAGTAGCGAGTTCTTTATCAACGTTTTCTTCGGATTCCTCATATTGGCAGGGATCATTCTGGACCGCATGGGCGTGCGTTTCACTGCCATCTTATCCGGCAGTTTGATGCTTTTGGGTGCCCTTATTAAGGTATATGCCCTGAGTGAAGTCTTCAATAATGGCGGCTTCGGTTACGATATGCTCAATTCCTTTTCTATGGGCTTCCCCCCATCTGCCAAGCTGGCCTGTGTCGGTTTTGCTATTTTCGGATGTGGCTGTGAAATGGCCGGCGTAACCGTTTCGCGTGCTATCGTGAAGTGGTTTCATGGCAAAGAGTTGGCTTTGGCCATGGGACTTGAGATGGCTATTGCCCGTTTGGGAGTCTTCGCCGTATTCTGGACTTCACCTATAATTTCAAAGCAGTTCGAAGGTACGCTTCAGAGCGTTCAGGTACCGGTTATTTTTGTTACGGCACTTCTTTTCATCGGTTTGATTCTCTATGGTATCTACGGTATCCTCGACAAGAAGCTCGATCGCGAAGTGCAGGATGCAAACGTGGAAGAGGAAGAACCTTTCCGCTTCAAAGATCTCAAACAGGTATTCGGCAATAGCATGTTCTGGATTGTTGCCCTCCTGTGCGTGCTTTACTATTCAGCCATTTTCCCCTTTCAGAAGTTTGCCACCGAGATGCTTCAGTCCAATATCGGTCTGACAGCAGAAGGAGCTGCCCGTATCTTCAGTATGTTCCCCTTGGGAGCCATGGTGCTGACGCCTTTCCTCGGTGCATTCTTGGATAAGGTCGGGAAAGGAGCCACCATGCTTATCGTCGGAGCAGTGCTGATGTTTATCTGCCACCTGACATTCGCCATTTTCCCCTTTGAGAGCGGCACCACTTCTTCGCTGGCCATAGCCATTGCAGCCATCGTCGTACTGGGTATTTCTTTCTCTTTGGTACCTGCTGCACTCTGGCCTTCCGTACCCAAGATTATCGATCCCAAAGTACTCGGTTCGGCTTATTCGGCCATTTTCTTTATTCAGAATATCGGCTTGATGGTTGTTCCCATCGTGATCGGAGCTATCCTCGACGCCACGAATAAGGGTGTTGCAGCCGGCGAACCGAAGAACTATACTTTGGCGATGCTGGTTTTTGCTTCATTTGGTGTACTCGCCTTTATCCTCGGTATTCTCCTGAAAGGGGCCGATGTAAAGAAAGGCTACGGACTTGAACTCCCCAATATCGAGAAGTAAGCATATCTTATTCCGCAAGGAAAATGCGGAAACAAGAGATTAGATCGCTTCCGTAAGAGGAACCGCTTATAATCCCCGCAAAAAAAGAGCTGTGCAGAAAGGAAATCCTCCCTGTGCACAGCTCTTTTTTTTCAATATATCCAAACTAATATTAGTTCCGCTCAAAACTACTATTAGTTTCGCGAGAATCCACCAGTAGTTTTGAGAGAATCTACTAGTGGTTTCTGTGGGGAGATCCATAGGTGCCGAAAGAGGGCGCAATTTGCATGCTGATTCGACCTTTTGAATTGATCATTGGCTGCTTGAGAGTGGCGCGATTCGTCGGAAGTCAGCGGCCGCTTTATGATTGAAAAAAGAGGGTACACCCGGTATGGATGTACCCTCGATCAGTTTGTTATAAAAACACTTACACACTTTGTCTCTTGCTGAGAAGAGAGGTCCGATTAGGACGGTCGTCCGCCACGACCGAAAGGTGCGCCGGGACGATTCATATTGCCACGTCGGTGATCGCTCCGAGATCCACCACCGCTGAAGGCGTTGAATCGGTAGATGAAGTCCACCATCACGTAGCGTCCGATCGTATTGGACATGGTCTCTTCTATATTGATGGCCGTAGCAGAACGGCTGATATTAGAGCGCTGACCGAGGATGTCATAGCCTTTGACCCGCAGTGTACCGGCCTTGTCACGAAGGAAGCTGTATGAGAGCGAAGCATCCCAAAGCCATTCGTTCAGGCTGAATCCTCCGCTGTAGCCGGAGTTCGTGTTGTATTCGAATTGGCTGTCAATACGGAATCCATAGGGAAGCGTTAGTGCGACCTGATAATTGCCGCCGAAGTCGTATGTGCGCGAATCTTTCTGTCCGCTCAGACTATTATTCGCCATATAGAATCCTATGTTGCCTCCGATACCCGTGTCGATCCAATCGTTGCGATAGGTCAGCGTCAGGCGTTCTCTCGTTCGGAACGAGAGGGCTTTGTTCTTATTGTCATTGATAAAGCTTTGTCCTTCGGCCAGCCTGTTGAACAAGGACATCCTGAAAGAAAATGCCCTGTTCTTGAGCGGAACCGACAGTGTCCCATGAAGATTCGCCTGCCATGTGCCGGAAGCATTTTCATAGCGGGTGGTACGGATCCCTGTGGACTGGTCGTAGTGCGTATTGGGGACGATGTCGTCGAATGTATAGTTGCCGAAGAAAACGATGCTGAAAGCTCGCTGACTTTTGGCGTCGAAGTCCGAGAACATGGCCATCACATTGTTCGAATAGCTGGGCTTCAGGCCCGGATTTCCTTCTGTCACGAAGAGCGGATTCGTGATGTCCTGAACGGGAGCGATCTGATTGATGGATGGTTGTGTAGTACGCCCTCGGTAATCTACGCGAAGGTTGGTGGTCTTGTTCGGCTTGTAGTTGATTCGGAGCATCGGAGAGAGATTGACACGATTGAAAGCCAACTTGTCCTGCTCTACTCCTCCTACGTTCCGATAGCTGACAGTTCTGTTGGGATCCACGTTGAACCCCACGGTGTAGTCCCACGTCTTGGCAATCTTCTTGAGGTTCAGTCCGATGCGATACTGGGTAAACTCGTTGTTGTAGGAGAGTCCGTACTGATCGTCCAGTGTGGAGTACAGTCCGTCGTCGCCCAATCGGTACACCTCACGGTCCGAATTGCGACGCGAGAAGCGTCGGTTCAAAATAGCCTGTGCGAAGTAATTTTTGCCCAATGGTTCTACGTAGGAGAGCCGAAGGCGATATTGCAGGTTGGAGTTGTCGTTGAATTGCTTCTGATTCGTCTCCACACTTTGGAGCACGGCCTGATATATGCCTTCTCCGTCTTCGTCGGTCAGTCCGCCGCTGATGGAAGCACTCAGGGTACGCCCTTCATCGTTGAGTTTGTGGCTGATGTCCAGTTCCCCGTTCAGACGGAAGTTGTTCCCTTGCGTAGTCTGGTGGATGGAGCCTTTATTGATGATGCTTCCGGTCGTATTCTTCGTCTCGTATGCGTCGTTGAAGAAGCCATCCATCTTGGATATCGAGAGGTCGGGCTCGAAGACCACTTCGGTACGTTCGGACGGTTTCCATTGCAGCCTGAATCGAGCCTGACCGTTGTGAGAGAAAGAGCGTTCCGATATACTCTCGTCCATATAAGTATTCCCTTCGGCGAGGATGTTTTCCACGCGTTTGGTGGTCTCTATGGCCTTGTCGTTGTATCCGTAGCGCGCATCGCCTCCCGTGTTAAGGGCAGAGGAGAATTCGACGCTGAAGTTGCCGCCCAGCATCGAAGAAGAGGTAATGCCTCCGCTATTGCCGAAGCCCCGTCTGCCAAAGCCTTGGGGGGAGAAGAAGGTCATGGATCCCATCTCGCTGCCCATTTCGCTGAAGCCCATATTATTCGTGTTGTTCGCACTGCCGATCAATGTCCACTGCTTATTCCCGTCGAACCGATTGACGTTCCCTCCGGCCATATAGCGTTGGTCAGTACCGTAGCCGGCTTGGACCGATCCGAAGAGCCCCTTCTTTTTTTCGGGTTTCACCGTCAGATTGATTACGGTCTGCTCTTCTCCGTCATCGAAACCGCTCATTCGCGACAACTCACTCAGCTTGTTCAGCACCTGTACTTTATTGACCATATCGGCGGGAAGATTCTTCATCGCCACCTTCGGGTCTTTGGAGAAAAATTCTTTTCCATCGACAAGGATCTTGCTGATGTCCTTGCCGTTGATCGTGATTTTTCCATCCGAGCTGATCTCTGCTCCGGGCAGCTTCTTGATCAGCTCCTCGATAGAGGCTCCTTGCGCTACGGTATAGGAGCCGGCATTGAACTCGAGCGTGTCGTTGCGTACGACGACCTCTGCCGCTTTGGCCTGCACCGTCACACTCTGTAGGAGACGGGCATCTTCGTTCATGGAAATATCCTTCAGCGTGATGGTTTGCCCGCTTTTGAGAGATATTTTTTCGTCGTGGGTGTTGTACCCTACATACGAAACGCGCAGAATGTAGTCGCCATCCTGTGACGTCTTCAGACTGAACATTCCTTTTTCATCGGTGGCACCCGCTACTACGGCCTTTTGACCGGTACTTTGTACAAGCTGTACGTTGGCTTGAATCATGGGGTGTCCCTCTTCGTCCAATACTCTGCCTGCTACTCCGGCTTGTTGGGCTTCCAGCCCAACGAAACCAAGAGAAGCAAGGAGCATTGACAACAGTAATTGATAAATCGATCGCATAAGAAAAGTTTGAAAAGAAAAATAGGTGCTATCGTTCCCATCCTCCGAAATGGTATATTACGACTTACCCTACAACTGAAATAGAGAAAGAAAGAGAAATAAGTTTAATTCGTGTTCACGGAAAAGGAGGTCGAACCCGGTGGAAGCGGCATGGCTTACAGAGAGATCACGAGCCAAAAACAGGCGGATTGTGGCCTGAGTTTTCGTGTAAACACGCGCGTAAACTTTTTCGTTTTGGCGCGGGAATTTTTTGCTTCTCGCACCAAAACAAAAACGTTCTCGCGCCACGTTTTTCGGTTTGTGAGTTGAGAAAAAATACGAACCAAAAGGCTTGGGATCTGGAAAGATGATTGGCGATGTCGCTTTGCTCTCACCGCCTCCTAAGGTTTGGCTTTTTTTGACTTTTATTGGATCTGCTTGTCAAGGTAGACCAGCATTTGGCAGTGTCGGCAGTCGAACTCCAATCGCAGGCGGCTCTCGCCATGAACCAGATAATACGGTTCTCTGTACGGCGATTTCTTGTGCTGGAACGTGGGGCAGTATCCCAAGTGATAGCGAAGGCAGTGCTTCGAAAACATAAGTGGGACGCCTTGGGGGTGCGAGTGTTCGAAGGTGGGGGCGATGGCGGTATATCCCATCTGCCGGTAGAAGGCTTCTGCTTCCTTGTTCGCCACGTTGGCCAAAAAGGAAAGGCTCTGGTCTCCCTCGCGCGGACAGTCTGCCGTAGGAGGTTTGCGGTGTCGTGCAACGGCGTTTCCCTTGCGCTCGGGCATAGCCGAGGCTGTCTCAATGAAAGACTGAACTGCTTCTCTCCTTAGCTGACCAATGAGGGAAAGCGGAATGAAATAGTCGTGACTGAGCCGGATATTGACCGAGATGGCTTCAAGCGGTGTGCCTCCTAATTTGGACAGATTCTTGCGGATCTGCTCTTCATCGAACCGATTGGCAGGCTCGTGGGCGGCCGCTATCGTGCCCTTTGCCGGTGGATAGCCGTCTGCTTCTATCAATAGGGAGAAGCCTTCCGGAACGTCCGTCAGAGTAAGGGATACGGGAATGAGGCGGACGGCCGAGTTGTCCTGTGAGAGTGCTTTCTCGAAGCGAATGTCGTAATTGCGGAATACGTTTGTGCCCGGTACGATGCCGGCAGGATTGTCCACCTGTATGCTGCCGTCGGGCAAGACCACATTGATGCGTGTGCCACTCATGCTGCCGTCAGGATGCAGGAGGTAGAGACCATCGCCATTGGCCAGAGAGGTTTTGGATTCCGTATTGTCGGATCGTAGTCGGATACTGATCTTGTCCCTCTTTACGGCGGTCACTCGGCCGATATAGGCTCCTCGGCTTTTGTTCGATTCGGGTGTGATGAGGGAGTCCGTATCCCGTTTGCCGCTCAGAAGCAGATCGGTGAAGCCGCGGTTGAAGCTCTTTTCGGGAGCGGGGTGGAAAGCGAAAGAGCACCGTCCCGATGAGGCCCTGCAATAGCGTTCGGGGTAGCGGCTGATGAGTTCGTCCAGAAGACGGCGATAGTGAGCTGTTACGTTTTTGACATAGGAGATGCCTTTCAGTCTGCCTTCGATCTTGAACGAAGAGATACCAGCCTCAAGCATCGACTCCAGTTCAGCAGAGCGATTCAAGTCTTTCAAGGAAAGGAGATGCTGATTGCTTCGGATTACCTTTCCATCGGCATCGATCATCGTATAGGGCAGTCTGCAAAGCTGGGCACAAGCTCCTCGGTTGGCACTGCGTCCGGTCAGTGCTTCGGAGAGGTAGCACTGACCGCTCAGACTCACACAGAGTGCGCCATGTACAAAGGCTTCCAATACCACTGATGTGGAGTCAGCTATCTTGCGGATTTCGGGGAGAGACAGCTCTCTGGCCAATACCACCTGCTCATAGCCCAGGGATTGGAACATCCGGACTTTCTCCACAGTGCGGATATCGCATTGTGTACTGGCATGGAGGGCTATAGGTGGGAGGCTTAGACGACATAGAGACATGTCCTGTACGATCAGGGCATCTGCTCCTGCCCGATAAAGCTCCCATGCGATGCGTTCGGCCTCGGGAAGCTCATCGTCGTACAGGATCGTGTTGAGTGCTACATATACTTTGGCACGATAAAGTCGTGCGAAGTATGCCAGCCGGCCTATATCCTCTATCGATACTCCTGCGGAAGCTCGCGCGCCAAAAGACGGAGCACCGATATACACGGCATCGGCACCGTGGAGGATTGCCGCCCGACCCGTGGCAAGATCTTTGGCCGGAGCAAGCAGTTCTACAGGCCGTGGCTCAAAGCTTCTCGCCATAGGCCAAATCGCCTGCGTCGCCTAATCCCGGTACGATATAGGAATGCTCGTCGATGATGGGGTCGATGGCTGCAATCCATATTGTAGTATTCTCCGGCATGACACCGCGTATATAGTCTACGGCTTGCTGGCTGGCTATTATGCTGGCTATATGGATGTGCTTCGGATTGCCTTTGGTCAGTAGTGCTTTGTAGGCCAGTTCCATGGAGCTGCCTGTGGCGAGCATGGGATCGGATATGATGAGGACCTTGTCCGTGATGTCCGGGGAGGCTATGTATTCGATGTGGATGTCGAAATTCAGACGGTCCTTGTATTTCCTGTAGGCGGATACAAAGGCGTTTTCGCAATAGTCGAAATAGTTCAGAAAGCCATGATGGAAAGGCAATCCTGCCCGAAGGATCGTAGCCAGCACTACTTTGTCCTGTGGGACGATGCACTCGGCTTCCCCCAAAGGAGTAGTGACGGTACGCACCTGCTGCGTCATCTTCTTGCTTATCTCATAGGCCATTACTTCTCCCACACGTTCTATATTGCGACGAAAGCGCAGTCGATCGTTCTGAATGGTGACATCGCGCATCTCCATGACGAATCTATTGAGAAGAGAGTGCTCGGCACCTAAGTGTATTACTTCCATAATTATTGTTGTGAGGTGAGTTGTGCGAATCCACGAACGAGGCGTTCTAACACCGATTCGCGCAAAAATACAATATCTTTGCTGCATAAGACGTTGGTTTTACACACCAAATAAAGAATTGAAGATTATTCCCTCAGATGCAATTCTTATATAATTCACGTTTTTCGTTGAGAATCGCTCTCCTTTGTCTGATCTGTGCTTTGGCCGGTCGTACCCTTTCGGCGCAAACGGAAAAAGTGCAGAATCGTCCCTATGCGGACTACAAACGCTATCATCTTGGATTCCATGTAGGGATGCATGCCCAGGATTTAGTTATCTCGAACAACGGATTCGTGCCGGAGGGAAGTACATCGGCTCCGATATTTGCCCAAATCTCCAAGTATTCGCCCGGGTTTTCCGTTGGCGTGATCGGCGATATGTTCCTCTTGCCTAATTTGAATTTGCGTCTCCTGCCGACCTTGCACTTCGGGGACAAGCAATTCGTCTTTTCCGATGGGGAGAAGTCTGTGGCATCTTTCTCGGTTCGATCCAATTATTTGGAGTTTCCTTTGCTGCTGAAATACAGTTCCAGACGCCTGAATAATATACGTCCATACATCATTGGTGGTCCTTATTGGACCATGGAGTTGGGGCGAAAGAAGGGGCTGGAGATTTATACCAAAGCCAATGATTATGGGGTACAGATCGGCCTCGGTTGCGATTTTTACCTGCCATTTTTCAAGTTGTGTCCCGAACTGCGCTTTAGTTTTGGCTTTCCCGACGTTATTATGCACGAACGTCCCGATCTTTTGGATGATTATAAGCTCATCTATACGCAGTCCATCAGGCAGGCACGCACTCGAATGATTATGCTTACGTTCAATTTCGAATAATTTGCGCACCATATTCGAAACAGCAACGCATAATCCCAGGCGAACAAAATAGGAATCGCTTGAGTTTTTAATTCGGTAAGTGATGCTTTTGCAAGCATTTCTTGCTGCGTGAATTTGTGTGTCGAGATCCGATACCTATCCTTTGGGGAATATTATGGAAGAGAATAAACTTGTTTTTTCAATTATTACAGTCTGCTATTGTGCAAGGGACGTTATTGCCAAAACAGCCCAAAGTGTACTTTCGCAGACATACCCTAATATAGAATACATTGTTGTTGATGGAGCTTCTCCCGACAATACAGCTGAGGTAGTACGTTCGCTGTCTTCGGATATCAAACTAATCAGCGAATCGGACAAAGGATTATACGATGCTATGAATAAGGGACTCCGTATGGCTACGGGAGACTATGTTTGGTTTCTGAATGCGGGCGATCTTTTGCCATCCAATGAGCTTGTCGAGACGATAGCCAACGGTATTAAAGGCTCTTCAATGGGATTGCCGGATGTTCTTTACGGTGATACCATGTTGATTGATGCCGACGGTAAGGAGAAAGGTTTGCGACGACTTCGTCCTCCTTTCGAACTTCAATGGAGAAGTTTTGCCGATGGGATGTTGGTTTGTCACCAGGCTTTTATTGCTAAGCGATTGATTGCACCTCCATATAATTTGAAATATCGGTTTTCAGCCGATTTCGATTGGTGCATTCGCATTCTTCAGGCGGCTCGCAATGTGGTGAATACAGAGATGATCTTGGTACACTCTTTGGACGATAGAAGAGGTGTAACCTATAAAAACCATAAGGCTTCGCTCAAAGAAAGATTCTTGATTATGATGCATTACTACGGTAGCAAGAAGTCGATCATGAAGCATCTGAGCTTCTTTTTCCGTCGCAAGCGGTAAGCCACTTGACAGAAATCAATCCCAAACGGAAAGAATTTTGTACTTTTGTGCAGCAGAAAGGCCTGGTAGCTTAGCTGAATAGAGCGTCAGATTCCGGTTCTGAAGGTCGCGGGTTTGAATCCCGCCCGGGTCACAAAGTCTTACAAATGACTATGCCGAAGAGAGAAGTCTCCCTTCGGCATAGTCCGTTTTTAGTCCCTTGCGCACTCCTGTCTCTCTTCTCTACTTTGCCAGTAGTACGTATGAAACAAAAAAGATGTGCCAAAATCTTTTTGACACATCTTCTTTATGTTACTTTGACCACCACCTCAATAAGAGGTGTGGCAAGCATTTAGTTTTTTACTTTGGCTACAATAGCTCTGAAAGCTTCAGGATGGTTCATCGCCAAATCAGCGAGAACTTTGCGGTTGATTTCGATACCGTTTGCATGGAGAGCACCCATCAGGCGAGAATATGACATCCCTTCCAAACGAGCTGCAGCGTTGATACGCTGTATCCACAGAGCACGGAAATTACGTTTTTTGTTCTTACGGTCGCGATAGGCGTAGGTCAAACCTTTTTCCCACGTGTTCTTAGCAACCGTCCATACATTCTTACGAGCACCAAAATATCCGCGTGTGAGCTTCAGAATTCTTTTGCGTTTAGCTCGTGATGCAACGTGATTGACTGATCTTGGCATAATACTAATTGTTTTTGATTGGCAGCGGCTTCGGTTTTAATAAACCTACGCACTTGATAAAGCATGCCTCTCTGTTAAAAAAATCGTTGTTAGTTTGCTTTGAAAGAGTTTGTTATCGGAGACAAAGGAGTTGCTTAACGGCATTCTCATCTACCTTGTGTACTGTGGAGAAGTAGGTGAGGTTACGCTTTTGCTTCTTCGTTTTCTTTGTCAAGATGTGACTCTTGAAAGCGTGCTTACGCTTGATTTTACCTGTTCCGGTAAGGGCGAACCTCTTTTTGGCACCGGAGTTAGTCTTCAATTTAGGCATTTTCCAACACTATTATTATTAAACACTTCTTGTTATTCCACTGCTGTAGGACAGGTCTTGTCGGACAGCGGTGTTTTTTATTCTTCTTCGGTTTCTACGGATTCTTTGACTTGTTTAGAAGTCTCCACCTGCGTTTTCGGTGGTGTATGTCCTTTTTTTGATGCGGATTTGGGCGTAAGCATGATAGTCATACGCTTACCTTCCAAAATAGGCATTTGCTCTACGCGAGCAAAGTCTTCCAAATCATTGGCAAAACGAAGCAAAAGAACTTCTCCTTGCTCCTTGAAAAGGATTGAACGTCCACGGAAAAATACGTAAGCTTTTACCTTAGATCCTTCTTGCAAAAACTCTTTCGCATGTTTGAGCTTGAAGTTGTAATCGTGGTCGTCCGTCTGGGGTCCGAAACGGATCTCCTTGATTACGATTTTCACCGATTTGGCTTTCTGTTCTTTAGCCTTCTTCTTCAGTTGGTAAACAAACTTCTGATAGTCGGTAACACGGCATACGGGCGGATCAGCATTTGGTGAGATCTCGACTAAATCCAAATCTTGGCTTTCGGCAATGCGTCGTGCTTCTTGGATGTTGTACACACCTTGCTCCACATTGTCACCGACGAGACGCACCTCTTTCACTCGGATTGCTTCGTTGATCCGATGTTGATTCTTCGTTTTATCGATTGCCATTCAAAATGTTTAAGAGGGGGAAGGGCCGGTTTTGCCGATTTCCCCTTTTGATAATACTTGTTTGAATTGTTGTTACCTTATTATTGTTTCTGAAAAGAAGGCTTTAGTTTTGATAATCTTTACGCCAAGCGCTAATCATATCATCCACTTCTTTCTCGATAAGCTCGGCAAAGGTAGTAATTTTCATAATACCCATATCTCCTTCGCCTTGTTTGCGTACTGATACCTCTTCCTTCTGGCTTTCATTTTCGCCAACGATGAGCATATACGGAATACGTTTCAACTCATTGTCCCGTATTTTTCGTCCGACCTTTTCATTCCTGTCGTCCACCTGTACGCGGATATCTCGCTGGTTCAATTCTTTAGCCACACGATGAGCATACTCGTTGAAGCGCTCGCTTACGGGCAGGACAACAACCTGATCAGGCGTGAGCCAAAGCGGAAATTTACCTGCTGTGTGCTCTATGAGTACAGCAACGAAACGCTCCATCGAACCGAACGGTGCACGATGGATCATCACAGGGCGATGCTTTTTATTGTCTTCACCGGTGTACTCTAGGTCGAATCGTTCGGGCAGGTTGTAATCCACCTGAATGGTCCCCAACTGCCAACGACGACCCAATGCATCTTTGACCATAAAGTCCAACTTGGGACCATAGAACGCAGCTTCACCGTATTCTATGACAGCGGGGAGACCTTTTTCTTCACAAGCCTCGATGATTGCGCGCTCGGCACGCTCCCAATTCTCTTCGCTTCCGATATACTTCTCTCGGTTTACTTTATCCCGAAGTGATATCTGTGCTTCGAAGTTTTTGAAATCAAGAGCCTTGAAGATGATGAAAATGATATCCATCACCTTGCAAAATTCTTCTTTGAGCTGATCCGGACGGCAGAACAGGTGTGCGTCGTCCTGCGTGAAACCTCTTACACGTGTCAGCCCATGCAACTCTCCGCTTTGTTCGTAACGATATACTGTTCCGAACTCGGCCAAACGAATCGGCAGATCGCGGTAGGAGTGTGGTGTGATCTTGAATATCTCACAGTGGTGAGGACAGTTCATCGGTTTTAGCATGAACTCTTCTCCCTCCTGCGGTGTATTGATCGGGCGGAAAGAATCCTGTCCGTATTTGGCGTAGTGCCCGGAGGTGATGTAGAGATTCTTATTGCCGATATGCGGCGTAATTACCTGTTGGTAGCCAAAGTGCTTCTGTATCTGCTTCAAAAAATCTTCCAAACGCAAACGTAGCTGTGTGCCTCTCGGCAGCCAAAGCGGCAAACCGGCACCTACATTTTGGGAGAAAGCGAAGAGTTCAAGCTCCTTGCCAATCTTTCGGTGGTCACGTTTCTTGGCCTCTTCCAAAAGCTCAAGATATTCATCCAACATTTTTTTCTTGGGGAAAGTGATCCCATAGATTCGTGTCAGCTGTTTTCTCTTTTCGTCACCGCGCCAGTAGGCTCCTGCTACACTTAGAAGCTTGATCGCTTTGATGTAACCGGTATTGGGCAAGTGCGGGCCACGGCAAAGGTCGGTAAAACCACCTTGCGTATAGGTTGTAATCGTGCCGTCAGCAAGTTCGCTGATCAGTTCCACTTTATATTGGTCATCCTTATCTCCAAACATCCGAAGAGCGTCGGCCTTGGCTATATCGCGTCGAATGATCGTTTCTTTGCGAGCAGCCAAATCCTGCATTCTTTTTTCAATGGCAGGGAGGTCGGCATCTTTGATAGAAATGCCTTCGCCCGGATCCACGTCATAGTAGAACCCGTTTTCGATAGCAGGTCCGATGCCGAATTTAATACCCGGATACAATTCTTCCAATGCTTCGGCCATCAAGTGGGCACTGGAGTGCCAAAATGCATGCTTGCCTTCCGCATCGTCCCATTTGAATAACTTCACTTCTGCATCTTCATTGATCGGGCGATGCAGATCCCACGTTTGTCCGTTTACGCCTGCAGCCAATACATCTTGCTGCAAACGTGGGCTGATGCTACCGGCTATATCCCAACCAGTAACTCCCGCTTCATATTCGCGGAAGTTGCCATCGGGAAAGGTAATTTTGATCATATCGTTATGTTGTCTATTTCGTTTCTTGTTCGGTAGAGGGTATAAGTCTCTACATACTTATCTATGCGCGCAAAAGTACGACTAATATATTTAACCATGAAAGCTCCGCAAGGTTTGTGTGCACAATTATTGCATGGCCAATTTGTTCATATTCTATCAAGATCTCTCGAAACCAAGAACGATAAGGTTTTCTTGACAGGGAGAGCTTGACAATTGCAAACAAACGAACTCCGTCGATTTTGTGCAAAACGTTCGGAGTTCTATTCTGTAATACCCTCTTTTTAGGCTTATCCCTTACTCTCTGCTTTCGGGCCGGCAAGGATCTGTCGAATTTGTTCCGGATGGTCTTTCAGCAGCTTAATAGCTTCTTTGACTACCTTGTCTTCCGGCAAACTCTGGCGGATGCTGCCTCGCTCGTAATAATAGCGGGTAACAATTTCGTTGTTCAGATAGTTGGTTATCTCTTTCTTGAATCGTAGCAGGTCGCGCGACAGGTTGGGTTTTAGCTTTTCGCGTAGAGCTTTAAGTTCCGAATTGGCTTCGGGCAGGTAGCCTTCTATCTTGGCCAATTCCTCCAGTTTGTCAAGCATCTTGCCGCTCTGACGGTCATAGTCGAACTTCTTTTCTTCCATCATCTTACAGAAAGCCGCATAGTCTTCGCTCGTTATCGAAAAATCCTCCGGCTTGGCAATCGTTTTATGCTTGAGCACATAACCTGTAACGAAATCGAATACGTCATTGTTGACTGCTATATAATAAAGTAGTGTAGCAGCTGTATCTTGTTTGACCTCGATATCGGGCAAGATTCCTCCCGCATCTTCTACGCGTCTTCCGGCAGCGGTGTAAAAGATTTTGTGCAGGCTGTCAGGAATAGCTGTAGCCACACCCGTCCGATTGGTGCGGCTGTAGTCCATGCGCTGGATACACCGTCCGCTTGGGATGTAGTATTTGGCTGTGGTCAATTTGATCACACCATTGTATGGAAGCTGGCGCGTAGTTTGTACCAGCCCTTTGCCATAGCTCTTTTGTCCCATCAGTACCGCCCTGTCCATGTCTTGCAATGCTCCGGCCACAATCTCCGAAGAGGATGCCGATTGGCCGTCGATCAGGACTACGATCGGGAGCTTCGTGTCGAGTGGTTCTGTCAATGTGCGGAATACGGATGCAGACTCTGCGATGCGACCTTTCGTTGTTACCACCTCTTTTCCTTTGGGAACAAATAGATTGACTATCTCTATGGCGGCCTGCATCAGTCCACCACCATTGCCTCTCAAGTCCAAAACGAGGCTTTTCGCGCCTTGCTTGTCTCGTAGATCCAATAGAGCCAAACGCACCTCTTCAGCACTTTTGTCCGTAAAGTTGTTCAGCCGAATATATCCTATCGAACCATCGAGCATACCGCTGTAAGTGACAGAGTTCATGATCACTTTTCTTCGTTTTACCGAAAAAGAGCGCGGTTTGGTCTCGCCGTAGCGCATCACTGTCACATTTGCAACGGTACCGGCTATGCCTTTCAGTGCTTGACTTACTTTCGGTGTGGTGGATTTTCGGAAGTCTTTACCATCGATGGTCAGGATGCGGTCGCCGGCTATCAACCCTGCTTCGTCTGCGGGCATTCCTTCCATAGGGCGTTGGATGATCACAGAGCTGTCGGGCCGCTGCGATATGATCGCTCCGACTCCGGCATACTCACCTGTAGTCATCAGTTTCAGTTCGTCCATTTCCTCGAAAGGAATGTATTCGGTATAGGGGTCAAGCCCGCCCAACATGGCATCTATACCGCGGCGAGTCATCTGATTGATACTTATGGTGTCTACGAAATACAGCCTGACATTGCCGATAATATTGCTAAGCACATCCATCGACTGTACATACTCATTGCGGCTCCGATCTTCTTCGGTGAGTTTGTTCGTCTTGGACTTCTGTGCACAGGCAGTCATAAAGCTACCGGTGATAAAGATCACCAGCAGGGACAAAAACAGATTGGTCTTTTTCATGCGCGCTAAGGTACAAAACTTTCGTAGTACCGAATTGACAAAAAGATACATCCTATTCGTATGGGGTAAAAGCCTTATCGGCCAAGGCATTGGTTGATAAATGCTTGCATCTGAGGCATGTACTCCTCCACGCTCTGTAGCAGCTTGAACTGTGCACGAGTACGCACCAGATTGTGCTCGGGGTACTTGATCTTATAATACATATCACCGTTGATGTAGTCCGTCAGGAAGCGTACACACTGCATATAGGGAAAGAGTGCTGCGGCATATGGGAGATTCTCTATTTCGATGTCGGTGAGGAAAGAGCTTGCCCCCTTCAGGTATCCTTCGGTAAAGGCCTTGAAGATTTCCATGTCGAAGTTTACACGGTCGAGGTCTTTGTCGTCCTCCTCGCCGGTATTGGCTCCGGTACGGAGAAAGTCGCCATAGTCGGAGAAGATAAAGTTCGGCATCACGGTGTCGAGGTCGATGACGCAAAGTACATGTCCGTCTTCGTCGAAAAGCATGTTGTTTACCTTCGTGTCGCAGTGACATACCCGTTTGGACAGTTTTCCTTCGCGATGCAGACGCTCTGCCTTGCACATTTCCTCTGCTCGCCTTTCTATTTCATCGATATAGTAACGAACTTCCTCAACGCGCCCCACCGGATCGGTCTTCAAGGCATCGTGTAGCTGGCTGAGCCTGAACTCCATATTATGGAAGTCGGGAATGGTTTCGCCCAATTTGTCGGGTAAATCCGACAGTATGGCTTGGAAGTTGCCGAATGCTTGTCCTGCATATCGCGAGTATTCGGGTGTTACCGCCTCGAAGGTTTGTGCTCGGGGAATGAAAACCATCATCCGCCAATAGTTTTCTCCATCGTAATAATATGTCTTGTCCCCATCGCTTGTGACGAGGGTGAGCACTTTGCGTTCGATATCATCGGCTCCCGATTCGGTCAGCTTGTGCCGGATGTGTGCAGTTACGGCCGTAATATTGGCCTGTAGCATTTCCACATCTTTGAATATGGTGTGATTGATTCGTTGCAAAACGTAGTCAGGTGCATCGGCTTCGGCTGTTACTACTTTGTAAGTATCATTGATAAGACCGGCACCTAAGGGTAGGATCTCTGCCACGCTTCCCTCGGTGTGGAAATGTGCTACTATTTCATTCAGTTGCTTCATGCGTTATGCTGTATTTTATTCTGTATAAGATCTATGAGTGTGGGTGATACTCTCGTTGCTTTCACCACTCCTGTCGCTTAGTAGGCGTATCGGGTGGCAGTAGTCATTTGTCCGACTGACCGTACCGAAAGAAGGGTAAAGCCCCAACTGTATTCCCGATTGGCCGGTAGGCGGTGCTGAGGTTCGGGAAGAGCCGACCAGCTATCGTATCCTCCTACTCCTTGTTGTTTCATATCCACGCACACCTCTACGAAGTCGCGCACGGGCACATCATTGACATGATGCTGCCGACGGAGGACGTTGCGAGCTTTGCTCTCATCTCGGCTTTGTATCTCGGCCGGTGAAAAGTTGTTCCATTGGTAAGGTCTGTGCTTGGCTTCTTCCGAATCGAAGTCCTCGATAGCTTGCCGAAGAGCGTTGAAGCCGATCGTTTCGTCGGCTACTATGCCCAAGCCCAAGCCTCGTCCGTGCAGCATCAGCCAGCGTGTATCGGTACGATGCCCGTTCTCTTGCGGACGTACATAGTTATAGTACATCCTGTCGGCAGCAGTAGTGTACAAGCCTACGGTCGCCCCGTAATTGCGGTCGATATAGTTCTCATCCGGCCCTCTTCCGAAGTATCGTACCTCATTCATATCCGCAGGAAGGCGGAAGCGTACACCTATACGAGGCACTTCGAGGGTAGAAGCTTCCTTGCGCAGAGCTTCTCTGCCGGGGGAGAATGTAGCGGTTCGGGCTGCTTCGGACCATTCATATTCGTCGGTCTCCATATCCGTCGAAGAGAATCGCATTTTCACGTTCACCACACCATCGGGATATATTTTATAGGTCAGGCCATAGAGGTTGCCGGCATCAAGCAGATAGGTCGCTTTGAGCAGGACGGCATTCCCTTCGGTGGCTAATCCTGCCTCGACTACTTGGAAGTCACGGCTCGATTCCTTCCATATCTGCAAGCGTCTTGGAGCACCGTTGCCGTAGTCGTTGTCGGTGGGAGCACGCCAGAAATTGGGCTGTATGCCGAATCCGTCTTGGAAAAACTCCTGACCATCCACCCTATAAGAGGTTACCAATCCACTCTTTTTGTTGAAAACGAAATGGACTTTGGACGAAACGACCCTCAATTCATCTCCTTCTGTGCTTGTGCACAGGGTAGGGCCTGTAGCGCGGTAGGTAGTCTTTTGGGCTTCGATGGGAAGTCGGAATTGATCGTGGGCAATCTCATACCCTATAGGAATCAGCGGCTCTGCCTGTAGGGTCTGCACGCTGAAATCGACAAAGTATTCTACACCGGCCATCGGCTTGAGCTTCGCTACTGGTATGGTAATATCCGATGAAGTCTGAGGATCGAGGTCTAAGCCGATGACCTTGCTTTGCACGGCTTTGCCATTAGCCGAAACCGTATAGCGCAGGCGGTATTTCTTGAGGTTGGTGAAGTAGAACCGATTCGTGATGCGGAAATGTCCCTTGGCGGCATCCACTGCTTCGAAGCCTACGTTTTGATGCACATACTTCACCTCCTGCATGGCAGGATGGGGTGTGCGGTCGGGATTGACCAGTCCGTTGCAAAGGAAGTTGCCATCGCTCGGTGCATCCACTCCGAAGTCTCCTCCATAAGCCCAATAGGATTTCCCCTTATCGTCAGTGCGCAGGATGCCCTGATCCACCCAGTCCCAGATGAAGCCGCCTTGGAGGTTGGGGTACTTGTAGATAGCCTGCCACTGCCCCCACAGGTTGCCGGTGGAATTGCCCATGGCATGAGCGTATTCCGAGGGGATCACAGGGCGATCGCTACCGGCCTGCCCGATGTCTTCCAACCATTTCGCATCGGGATATTGGGGTACGTACATATCCGTATTCCACTCCCATTGGGCACGTTCGTAATTCACGGGGCGCGCCATCAGATCGCAATCGGCCTCTTTCAGCCAGAGATAGGCCTGATAGAAGTTGTACCCGTTGCCTGCTTCATTGCCGAGCGACCAGATCGTAACGCACGGGTGGTTTTTGTTGCGTTCGAACATATTCGCTATACGATCCATATGAGGCTTCAGCCACTCGGGATTATTGCCCAAGGTGCCCCCACGGCGCAGGTTGTAGTACATGCCATGGCTTTCGATGTTGGCCTCGTCGTACACGTAGAACCCGTATTCGTCGCACAGCTCGTAGAAACGGCGATCTTGCGGGTAGTGTGCCAGCCGGACGGCATTCAGATTGTGCTGCTTCATCAGCTCCAAATCCCGGCGCATCAGCTCCTCGGGTACGTAATGACCGGTGACGGGATTATGTTCGTGCATATTGACCCCTTTCAACTTGATGGGTTGTCCATTGACAAAGAAGCATACGTAGGGCATACCGTTGGCCGCTTTTTCCTCTATTGGCTTGATTTCGATCCTGCGAAAGCCGACACGGAACGGTATTACCTCGGTGACTTGGCCATTCTCCCGTACCGTCATCAAGAGCTTATAGAGGTAGGGATGCTCCGACGTCCATGTATGTACCGCATTCGGCCGAGCTTGGAAAGAGAGGGTGCTCTCTCCGCCGGCAGCTATGAGGGTCGAACGGGTTTCGGTGGCGATAGCCTTTCCTTTGGCATCGAGCAGCTCGTAGGTCAGAGACAGCTCGGTGTCTTTGTTACGACGGTTTCGCAAGTCGGCTTTCAGGGAGAATATACCATTGCGGTAGCTATCATCGAGTGTGGATTTGATGCTGAAATCCTTCACTGCCGCCTTGGGCTGTGCATAGAGGAATACATCGCGTTCGATGCCACTGATGCGCCAGAAGTCCTGACACTCCAGATACGAGCCGGTACTCCAACGATAGATCTTGAGCGTGAGTATGTTTTTTCCGGCATGGATATACGGATTGATGAGAAATTCGGCCGGATTCTTGGAGTCTTCGCTGTAGCCGACTTCCTGCCCGTTGATATAGACATAGAGTCCGGACTTGGCTCCGGCTATATGGAGATAGATGTCGCGCTCCATCCAGTCCGTGGGTACTTCTATCTCGCGCCGATATACTCCTACGGGGTTGGCCTCCGGCAGCTTGGGCGGCTGCGGATTGCGAGGCTGAAACTCGTATCCGTGATTGGTGTAGATGGCCACACCGTGCCCCTGTATCTCCCAGTTGCCGGGGACTTGGATGTCGTGCCATCCGTCTGCGTCTGCCGAGCTATCCGTTATGCCGGCAGGCAGATGTGCCTCGCTCTCGGCATAGAAGAATCGCCACGTGCCGTTCAGAAGACGGTAGTACGAACTCTTCTCATACTTGCCGGTGAGAGCTTCGCTTCGGTCGGCATAGGTCATGAAGGACGAACGCGCCGGTTCTTTGTTTACGCTTACTGTACGGATGTCTTTCCAATATGGAAGCCCCGGCTCTGCGATCTGTGCCTCTGCACTGAAAACGACACTTGCGGCAGTCAAAGTTGCCGCAAGTGCCAATAGGAAATTCCTCATAGTGTCCGATTGTCTTTACTCTGCCATTGCGTGCCGGTAGCCCTTTACTTTATCCCAATTGCCACGCGTGAAATCGGGGATGGCTACGGGGGCAGAGCCGTTTTCGATGGAGATGCGGCTTAGCTCCGCCAGACAACACCATTCGGCCAGATCGTACACATCCATATCGAGGGGCAGGCCATTGCGGAGGCAATAGATGAGACGATAGTCCATGATGTAATCCATGCCACCGTGTCCGCCTACTTTTTTGGCCGTCTCTTCCAGTTTGCGATGGATGGGGTGTTTGTATTTTTCCATCAAAGCCTTCTTCACCTCCTCCGATACGGGGCCGTGGGCATTGAGCTTTTCGTGGTCAGGGGCTATGTTGGAGTCCACTTGCGTGGGACGGAGGCAGTACATCTCCAGCGGGTATTTGTCTGCAAATCCGTCGGTACCCACGGCTTGGTACTTGCGGCTATAGGGGCGGGGAGTCATTACATTGTGCTGGATGAGGATGGTCTTGCCCTTTTCCGTGCGGATGAGCGAGGTTGTCTGGTCGCCGTTTTGGAAGTCGGTCACCACCTCTCCGGTCTTCTTCTTGATGTATGCCGGCCCGTTCACGGCTTTCGTGTCCATGGCTACGATGGTCTTCATGCGGTCGCCGCGATGGATGTCGAGCAGTTGGCACGCCGGACCCATACCATGGGTGGCATATACATCGCCACGATGCTTGCGGTTGTAGTCCAGACGCCAGTTGTTCCAGTAGTAGGGCCAGAAGTCTTCGAGGTTGTGGATATAGGCCCCTTCTGCATGCAGGATCTCGCCGAATACACCTTGGTGAGCCATATTCAGCGTGGTCAGCTCGAAAAAGTCGTATACGCAGTTTTCGAGTTGGATACAGTGTTTCCGTGTGCGCTCGGAAGTGTCGATGAGCTTCCATATCTCTTCGAGCGTCATGGCTGCCGGTACTTCGATGGCGGCATGCTTGCCGTGCTCCATCGCATATACGCCCATTTCGGCGTGGGTTTTCCAGTCTGTGACGATATATACGAGGTCGATGTCCTTGCGTTCGCATAGTTTCTTCCAGGCGTCCTCACTGCCGGAGTATGCTGCCGCTTTGGGTAGTCCGGCTTTGACGAGGATCTCTTGGGCTTTTTCCACACGTTCGGGGAGCACATCGCACAGCGCTACCACTTGCGCTCCGGGGATTTGGGTGAATCGCTCCACTGCACCCGGCCCACGCATGCCGAGACCGATGATCCCGATACGTACCGTTTCCAGTTTGGGCGTTACTAACTGCAAAACGTGCTTCTGTCCCGACGGGCGAGCAGGCGTTTCTACTTGGATGGGGGCATGTCCGGATACTACTTTCCGGGCATGAAGGGCAGTGCTTACTGTCAGGGCTAAGCCTATGCAGAGCGACAAAAAAACTTTGTACACCATATTTATAAGGATTTCTTTTGCGACAAAGATAAATCTAACCCATCGCAACCACAAACCATATTCCCGTACCTCTGCATGCATACTCGAAGAGGGGAGGCGAAGTAGATTGACGTGTACTGATGCAAAAGGATTCTGTGCTGCACCGCATGCCTTCACGAAGGCGGATACTTTGCCGGAGCACTCGTTCGTAGGGAGGTAGTATACACGGCACAGATCACTGCAATAAAAGAAACAATCGTTCCCGGCCGGAAAAAGTTTTTTCTGCAGTACGGAAAAGTTAAAATGCCACTATGCAATTCTTTATTCAAAGGCTTCGGATATATAAACAAAGGTTTCAAATATATATCCAAAGGCTTTGTTTATATATACGAAAGCTTTGGATATAGATTTTCCGGCCGGACAATTTATTTTTGTCGGCTGTCGGAGAAACTTTTCCCGGCCTGAAAAAAAACAATCCAACGGCGACGAGTAAACCGATATAGACGTCTGAAAAAATAAGCGGTTGTCAATAAATTTTTCAAAGGCCTCCAAAAGTGAAATTTTCTCGCACTACGTTTTATGGGGGCCATAAATGGGCTTTTTCTTGCTCGTGATCGAGTCCTTTTAAGATGTGGAGTCCATCGGGTTCGATCGGGCGTACTGCCTTGTCGCTATTTCTCGTGCAGATGGGAAGATAGCCAAGAGGGCTATTTGTATATCTTTGTCTATATGAAATCATTTGCAGAGTTAATAGAGAATCGCCGCTCTATCCGACAGTTTTCGGAAGAGCAGCTTTTGCCCGAGGATGTGCAGGCTCTGATGACAGCAGCATTGCGCGCTCCATCCGGCAAGAACAGGCAACAGACCCGGTATATACTGGTGGAAGACCGTGACAAGCTGCAAGTGCTAAGCCTGATGAAGCAGCATGGTTCCCGTTTCTTGGCGGATGCTGCCTTGGCTGTAGTGGTGCTGGGATCGCCCATGTTTTCCGAGCGTTGGCACGAAGATGCTGCGATAGCCGCTACCTATATCCAACTGCAGGCGGAGGATCTGGGGCTGGGCAGCTGCTGGTGTCAGGTCTTCGGATCGCTTACACCGAATGGGCAGGAGGCTACTCAGTATGTGCGCAATACGCTGAATATCCCCTATCAGTTGGAAGTCCTGTGTATCATTGCCATCGGACACAAAGCCGAGCACAGGGATCCGCGCCCTGCATCGGAATTGAAGTGGGAGAACGTTTTTATAGGCGAATATCCCGATTGGGAGAGTGTGTCGCATGATTGATCCTGTAGGACTGCCCGATACTTTCGTGCGCATAGTGCTTGTCGGCAGTGGAAATCTGGCTACCCGAACGGCTTTGGCCTTGTCCGAAGCCGGCAATCCGCCCATTCAGGTATGGAGCAGGTGTGCCGAGCATGCCGCGAGGTTGGCCTCCATGTTGCCGGGAGCAACCGCTACCGATCGGGTGGAGGAGCTGCTCTGCGATGCAGATCTTTATCTCCTTGCGGTGAGCGACCATGCTATCGAATCCGTAGCTGCTTCTCTTCCTTCTACAACGGGAATATGGGCACATACGGCAGGCAGTATGCCGATGGACGCCCTTCGCCCTTATCACGAGAGGATCGGTGTATTTTATCCTCTTCAGACATTCAGTCGCGAACGCCGAGTGGACTATTCCTCCATACCTATATATATAGAGGGTAGCGATGAGGCCGTGGTACGACTGTTGGAGTCTGTCGCTCGTCTTATCAGCGGGAGTGTACTGCGCTGTACATCGGAGCAGCGACTCTATCTGCACTTGGCTGCTGTTTTTGCCTGCAATTTCACGAATCATCTCTATGCCTTGAGTGAGCAAATGCTGGCCGTACATGGCCTGCCACCGCGCTCTCTGGCTCCTCTTATCGCGGAGACTGCAGCCAAGGTGCAGGAAATGTCCGCCACTGAGGCACAGACCGGGCCGGCCAAAAGAGACGATACAAACACTCTGCAAAAACATCTCGGTCTGCTCAACCCATATCCGGATTGGCAGGAGATCTATCGGATGCTTAGCGATAGCATTTGGAAAATGTACGGACCGAAAGAACAATAAACCCCATCTTAATCTCATGAGTAGTATTCCATTCGACCTGAAGTCCATACGGGGATTCGTCTTCGATGTGGACGGAGTGATCAGCCATACCGTTTCGGCTATGGATGCCGAAGGCCAACCTATGCGAACGATGAATGTAAAAGACGGTTATGCCATGCAATATGCCGTCAAGCAAGGCTTCTTGCTGGCCATCATCACGGGCGGATACAGTCCGGCCATAGCCAAACGGGCAGAATATCTCGGCATCAAACATGTCTATATGCGTTCGTCCAACAAAGTGGAACAGCTCGAACACCTCTTGCAGGAGACAGGGTTGAAAGCCGAAGAGATAGTATATATAGGGGACGATATACCCGATCTGCCGGTGATGCAGAGAGTGGCTTTGCCCGTTGCCCCTGCGGATGCCGTGCCGGAGATCAAACAGGTGGCCAAATACATATCCCATTGCCGAGGAGGAGAGGGTGTCGTCCGCGATGTCATCGAGCAAACGCTCAAGGCGCAAGGCTGCTGGGCACAGGGAAATGGGTTTGGATGGTAGAGGACGGAAGTCTCTTTGATCGAAAAAAATCTTGTTGTTTTATGCTGGACAATCTGAAGAAATATAAGATCGTACTCGGATCGCAATCGCCCCGAAGAAAAGAACTCCTCTCCGGTCTCGATATTCGATTCGAACAAAAGGCCATGCCGGACATCGCAGAAGATTACCCTGCCGACCTCGATCCGGAGAAGGTACCGCTCTATCTCGCTCGAATGAAGGCTGAGGCTTATCGATCGAAAGGTATGATGCAGGACACTACTTTGCTGATTACGGCCGATACGGTGGTCATTATCGATGGTGCCATTCTCGGCAAACCGCAAGACCGAGAAGAGGCCGCTCGGATGCTACGTACATTAAGCGGGCGTACGCATCAGGTAGTGACCGGTGTGTGCGTCAGCCACCGGTCGGAGACAAGAGCTTTCTCGTGTTCCAGTCTGGTAACCTTTGCGCATCTGAGCGACGAGGAGATCGATTATTACCTCGAACGCTACCGCCCCTATGACAAAGCCGGTTCGTACGGCATACAGGAGTGGATAGGCTATATCGCCATCCAGCGAGTGGAGGGTTCGTTCTACAATGTCATGGGGCTACCCGTTCATTTGCTCTATAATGAGCTGAAAGACTTTGGCGAATCAAATTAAAGTCCCTATATTTGCACCCCGAAGTGTAGGGATAACTAACAAAACAATATAAGAGCAATGAAAAGAACATATCAACCCTCTAACCGTAAGAGACTGAACAAGCATGGCTTTCGCTCTCGTATGGCAACGGCAAACGGCCGTCGTGTATTGGCTGCTCGCCGTGCAAAAGGCCGTGCCAAACTGACCGTTTCTGACGAATTCGTAGGCTAATACCTTCGGGCAATACGGCTTTCTCTCTTTTATATTCGGCGACTTCTCCGGATCATTTGTAAGAGGGAATAAAAGGAAAATCACTCATCAAAAAGAGGCTGTACTCGTGGTCGAGAGACCGAGTACGGCTTTTTTTGTATTTCTCTCTCTCTTCTATGGTGTCAAATTTGTATGCCGATACCGCACAAAGAGCGATTTACTTATGGAATGAAACATTATATTTGCTCGGAGAAATAAAAACCGCAACTAACAAGTAACAAATGAAACAATTACTCTCTCTTTTCCTTTTTGCAGGACTCGTAGCCGTAGAAAACCTATCTGCTCAGTCTCCCCAAATCCCTCAAATAGATGTACAAACTCGCATAGCAAGAGATGCACGCTATCGATTGGACAAGATCAGTGTTCCCGATTCTCGCGAAGTTTTCGATTATTTCTATGAAGAAGGAACCATACCGACCAAGATACAGAGATCTATCGGTGGTATGCTCTCTAATGTAGACTCGCTTTTCTACGAGGACGACAGATTGATGCAAGTACGCTATTATGTGAATATGGACAATGCTCTCCAGATGCGCCAAGTGGAAGATTACATATACGATGGAGATCGGTTGGTCCTTCGGGAGTTCAAGAACTCCCCATCAGATGAGATCGCTTTAAGAAAGGAGTTCTATAACTATTTCTGTGGTAGCAATCTTCCTTTTGAAACAACGACAGAAACAAGCGATGGATATTTTCAAAGTCGTGCGATAACCTATCGCAACAACAAGATCGCGAGAATAAACATCATGACTCAGGAAAACCCATCGGCCGACTTGATCGAAACGGGTAGAATGGTATATGAGTTTGATGCCAATAATGATGCTGTACTGCTTCGTGACAGTGTATTTCTTCCTCTTCAAAACAAGTGGGTAGAAATGTTTACTCACCGTTATACATACGACAATAAGCATAATTGTATTCGTTGGGAGCAAGATGAGTTTGGTGTCACCAAGTACGCCAACAACTTCGAATATGATACGTCGATCTCTTTATCTTCCGTATTGTTCCCCACGCATGAAGAGTTCTTCCGCCCTATTTTGCCCAGTTTCATGAAGCATATGCGTACAAAGCAAACGTATTTCTATAACTCCGGAGACGGCTTGTCTGAGGTATGCGATTACAACTACTTCTATACCGATATGCAGGGCAATGCTCTGACCGATGTCGCAGTAAGCGAAGCGATCAAGATCTATCCTCGTCCTGCCACGGATTTTCTGCGTATAGAGGGGTCACAACTGCTTCGTCTCTCTCTGTTCGACCTCAACGGTAAGTTGATTAGAACCACCGAGCTGACAGGCGATTTGGCCATTATCGGAGTTGCATCTCTCCCGAGAGGCACCTATATTGCAGAGGTTACAGCTGCAAACAACAAAGTCGTACGCACGAAAGTGATACTTAAATAAGGTGTCACAGGGCAGTTCGGGTACGTAAATCTTTCATCAAATAAAAACTCATATATGAGTGCAACACGAAAACTCATTTTAGCGAACATCCACGGAGTAGATAAGCCAGGTGTTACCGCTGAATTAACTGCCATCCTGGCTAAGCACAATGCCTTCATACTGGATATCGGCCAAGCTGATATTCACAATAACCTCTCGCTCGGAATACTCTTCCAGACAGACGAAAGTCATTCGGGATCGATACTGAAAGACCTCTTGTTCAAAAGCTATGAGTTGGATGTGACTATCAGATTCGAACCCATCACAGAAGAAGCCTATAGCGAATGGGTGGGAATGCAGGGGCGAAACCGATACATCATTACCGTTGTGGCTCGGAAGATCACGGCTGAGATGATTGCCGGCATTGCCCGATCCAGTGCCGAGCAGGGACTGAATATCGATGACATCAAGCGACTGACAGGTCGTATTCCGCTCAATGAAACAGATCGCTCCCCCAAAGCAAGTGTAGAGTTTTCCATGCGTGGAACTCCCACGGATATAGAGAAGCTACAGCGCAACTTCATGGAAATGGCTTCTCAGCTCAACATGGATATTTCTTTCCAGCGTGAGAGTATGTTCCGCCGTATGCGTCGTCTTATTTGCTTCGATATGGACTCTACGCTGATCCAGACAGAGGTCATAGACGAACTGGCTATCAGAGCCGGCGTAGGCGATCGGGTCAAAGCCATTACCGAGAGTGCCATGAGAGGCGAAATCGACTTTACGGAGAGTTTCCGCCAGCGAGTGGCTCTGCTGAAAGGGCTTGATGTGTCTGTGATGCAGGAGATCGCCGAAAGTCTTCCTATTACCGAAGGGGTGGAGCGTCTGATGAAGATACTCAAGATGGTAGGTTTCAAGATCGCTATCCTTTCGGGGGGATTCATGTACTTCGGCAACTATTTGGCCAAGAAGTTCGGGATCGACTATGTCTATGCCAATGAGTTGGAAGTAAAAGACGGTAAACTCACCGGCCGTTATGTTGGTGAGGTGGTGGATGGCAAGCGCAAGGCCGAACTGCTCAAGCTCATTGCTCAGGTAGAGAAGATAGACCTCATGCAGACTGTTGCCGTAGGCGATGGAGCCAATGACCTGCCTATGATCGGACTTGCCGGTCTCGGTATTGCATTCAATGCCAAACCGAAAGTAAAGGCCACAGCTCAGCAGAGCCTTTCCACGGTCGGTCTTGACGGGGTCCTATATTTCCTCGGATATAAAGATTCGCATATAGACGACGAATTGCTCACCGAAAAATTATAACATCTGCACTATGATCAAACATATCGTGATGTTCAAGTTGGCAGGTTTTGACTCTGCAGAAGCCAAAACGAAACACCTGCACCTGATCAAGGATGCACTGGAAGCCCTCGTACAAGTAATAGAACCCCTGCGAAGCATGAGCGTTCGCCTCAATATGAATCCTACCGAAGAGTATGACTTTATGCTGGAGGCAGACCTTGATAGTCTCGCCGATGTCAAAGCCTATGCCGAGCATCCTGCTCACATGACCGTCGTTCGAGAGTTGATAGCTCCGTATAAGGACGGTCGGGCATGTATAGACTTCCAGATCTAATTTTTTTCGGATAGAAAAGATAATAAAGCAATCGGGACAGCATCGGAGAGAGAAAAAGTCTCTCACCATGCTGCCCCGATCTTTTTGTCTGTACTCGCGCGTCGTTATTGAACGATCACTCTTTCTGTAATATCACCGATCTGCAAGAGGAAAATACCTTTGAGATGGCTGATGTCTATCTGCTGGAAGATATTATCAAGCGTAATTCTGTAAACAATCCGTCCGTTCATATCTATGAGGGATGCCACTTTTCCCACCATTTCTAACGGTATTTCTATCGTTAAATCTTTGGAGGTTGGTACGGGATAGATGCGGAAGTCTTGTGCTGCGATCTCGTCAGCAGCATTACTCTTTTTCATCAAGGCAGTCACCTCAGTATTCTTTTCAATAACGAATTGATACGGCTTTTCGATGCTTTGTCCGTTCACCAATACCTTATCGACTTCATATCCATCAGCAGGTGTAGGGTGGACGGTGATCGTATGTCCTCCAACCAGCATGGAACCACTGCTCAAAGATTCTCCATCGGCAGTCAATTTTATCTCCCCGTTTTCCGGCTGAATGATTGTAAGACTATACGCGGCGTTGGATTCGTAAGTAACTTCCATCTCATTTTCAGTCTCTTTGATCACAGCATGCGTATAACTGTTCATGGATGGTAAACCTGAAAAATCCATGTAGTCTTTGGGGCCGAAGTATACTAAATAAACCAAACTTGATTTTGGGAAAAATGTTTCAGAGGCAAGTTTTTCTTTGTCATACTGGTAGTAACGCCAGAAATCTTCGCGCCCGGCTTTGATAATATCCAAATTCTCATTGTCGTATTCGAATATCCACTCCTTTTCTTCTCCTATACCTGCATGCCCTGGCTTAAATCTGATAGAGACTATTTTATTGACGTTATTGTACGTAAGTATTTCTCTGTTCAATTCTTCTCCGCTTTCAGTGTCTATCTGGATTACTTCTTTTAGAAGTCCATTTTCGTTGTATACAAGATTCGTTGTACGCAGGTCGTACCACTCATTCGACATATGGTTAAATGCATCTATTTCTGCTTTGATCAGTTTCATATCGGTATCATAAAAGAAATCGATGCGTATATCCTCGACCAATTCCAGATTCTCATTGGGCATATGGCGTTTGAAATGGGTAATATACCCCTTATCGTTCCGCTCATACTCATATTTCCCCAAAAGAGTCAGATCCAATCCCACATATTCTTCCTCTCGAATCATGTATCCGGCATCGTTGTAAGAGAATACTCTTTCCTGAATAGTTTGTCCTGTTTGGTTTTCTGAACGGATCTTTTTCAAGCGATTGTTCACTCCATATTCATAGAAAAAACAAGAAGAGAAGTTTTTTACTTTTGCGATTCTTTGTTTGAACTGTTGTGGGTTTGCATGGAAATAGTTTGGTGCCATTGTCTGCGCACCAGCATTCCATATCCATACGCATAAGAAAGCCATGGAGGCTAAAAAAAGTTTTTTCATAATGATTTTTCTCATTGGTTATTAGCGACACAAAGGTATTGGCCACCACCAGACAGGCCAATACCTACTTTGAGGTATTCTTTTTCCGTTTTTGTGCCTATTTAGGTATATTCGATGGCTTTCAATCTACTTCTGATCTCCTTTTGAAAATCTAATGGCCGATAATTTTAATAGCTCTTATATTAAGTGTCGATATATTACAATCCATTCATGGGGTATGATTCTCTCTTTTTTATTATCCTTTTTCTGTCATGAAAATACGTGCCAAAAAAGTTTTCAACAGCGAAGATGTGTTTGGAATGATTCTAAATAAGCACCTATAGAGGAGTATAAAACGAGGCAAGAAAGAGTTGAAAATAGACTTTGCCAGATCAAAAGGTATTTTTCAATCTGCCACTTAATGATCTATATACAAATCATTTTCAATTTATATATAGATCGTTTTTACTTTATATATAAATCGTTTTCAGTTAATATATAGGTCGGAAATAATTTCTATATAAATCGTTGGTCTATGATGATTATTTCGTGAGTCGATAAAACGGAGGCACCCGTCGAATTCGTGGTCGAATGCGACGGGTGCCTTATGTCTTGAGGTGTCGGTATAAGAGCTATTAAGCTCTATTCTTCATACGAGCATTTGTTTTTGTAGGCAATGAAATATGCCGACCGATTTCGTGCGAGTAAGCTCGAATGAGCATTGGGCAGGAGTAGAGTGGATAACATGTCTTTTGTTTCTTTTATCAAAATATTTAATCTACGCTATGTTGCTCTATCGGTAGGAATACACGCCTTTCGGGAGAGCACCTAATTGTTCGCAAATATAGCAAAAAAATACTCCCATGGCTATGTTTCGGATTGTATTTGTTTGATCACCAACACCCTCTCGAATACATATATGTATTTGAATTATTTAATACCTCATACTCGAATATGCATGTGTCAATTCGATTCTGTAAATCATAGGCCAGAATTGAAGCAATGCTTTATTTATTTTGTCTACGGCGTTTGATATAAAAAACCGGCCCTGCAAAAAGTGCTTTCGCAGGGCCGGAGGAAATAGAAAAAAGAGCTTTTGGGCTTGAGGTCGGATGATAATAGCCGGTTTCTCCGTCTTAGTCTTCCGGCACGTAGATGATTTCGCCGCTTTCCAGCTGGTAAGCTACACCTACGCGCTTGCCTTTGCTGCCGGCTCCATCGGAGGATTCGTCGGACGGGGTGTACTTCTCCACCTTATCGCCTTTCTTGATCAGGATTTCCATGTTGTCCTTGCCGGGATTCTTGACGATCGTGTAGTCTTCCTTGCTGAAGACTTCGGTCATGTTGAATTTGGTGACGAGGGCAACCATCAGAGCCACGGCAAAGACCATGGCTACGTCGAAGAGGTTGGATACGAGTGAGGAGGGATCCGTGTCTTCTTCGTGGAAGCGTCTTCTGGGCATGGCGATCAGGAGAGTTTTTCGTTGATATAATCGAGCCAAACGAGGTCGTTCCGGTTGTAAGTGCGCACGATGTGCAGGGCTATGTACCCTACAGCCGAGGCAAACATACCGATGACCGTGGTGGCAAAGGCTACCTGCATATTATAAGCCATCTGCCCGATGTCGCCCGTGGAGAGCCCGACAAGGGCCGGGCCCATCGGGATGAGCGTACCCATCAGACCGAGTATGGGGCCGAACTTAGTGAGTACTTTGGCCGAACTCAGACGCTGCTCACGAGAGAGCTCGTACCGGCCGATGAGCAGGTTGCGACGGGCGGAATCGGCATCGAGGACTTCGGCCAGCACATTTTCGAACGGGGCGTGGGGGCGTTTGGCTGCTTCGGCTCTGAGGGCTTCGGTGTCGAGGCCGGCCTTGTTTTCGATGATGCGGGCGAAGGTCTCCTGCCGGCGACGGTAGCTCTGCCACGTGCCGAAGAGGGTGCCGAGGAGGAGAAGAGATTTGATGAAAAGATAGATGAGTCCGGCGACTACCGGTACCAACAGGCCGTTGGAGACCCAAAACATGACGTTGGACAAGAAGTTCATTGGGAAAGTATTGTTAGTGAGTGGTTCGGCGTGGGATGAGGATCCGGTCCGATTCGATGATTATTTTTTTCGGTTGTTTTTTCTTCTGATTACAGCCCACAGGCGAGGGGCCAAATAGCCGATTGAGGCTCCGGCCAAGACGATCAGGAAGAGATAGAGTGCCTGCCACCAGTCGGTAGTGATACCGGCTGTTCGCACTGCGGAGTCGGGGTGCAACACTCCGGCAGCAATGACGAAGACAAAGGTGCAGAGCGAAAGCAGAACAAGCGGTTCCCGCAAGGCCTCCCGTTTGAGTCCGAGTGCTCTCCACAGATAGGGAGCCGTTATACTCAGGGCTGCCACGATGAGGGCCATCACGATGGAAACTCCAACAAACGAATAGCCCGGCAGGACGTAGAACAGACTCAGACGCAGATAGAAGAGGGTGGGGAAGAACAGGAGCGGAGGCAAATGGCGCACCCACGTTCGGTACAGGCGGAAGGAGGAGGGACGGTGCGTACATATATATACGACATATAGCAGATCCACCATCACAGCCAGAGAGACATTGCGCAGGGCTTCGGGCGAGTACAGGAGAGTCTCGACCTCCATCCGGCTGACGTGCTGCGTCAGTCCGTGTACGAGTGCGATGAAAGCCGCGTAGGCCACCGCATGCAAGCATCGGACGAGGAGGGAACTATGTACTCCCTCCTCGAACAGATACTTGAGCGTAGCCAATAAGGCTATGGTCAGCAGGACTTCTCTCATTCTTTTCCTTTTCTGCGCTTGGCAATGAGGAAGAGTATCAGGATTATCACCACGAGGGCTACTCCTGCAGGCAGCAGGTAGGAGGTGACAGGGCTGGAGGTATCCTCACTTGAGCGAGTCTCTTTCTTGAGTCGCTGTCCCTTCTTGGCATCCTTGATCGATACTTCGCGAGCATCGGCTACCTTCTCTTCGTAGGCTTTCTTGTCACTTGCATCGAGGCGTTCGCCGATGAAGCTGCGCAGCTTGGCATTGTCGCAAACGAATCCGCTACAGCCGGCTCCGAATTCAGCCACGGATTTGGCATGCAATTCGGCAATAGCTTTCAGCTGTTCGGGTGTAGCTTTCCACATACCCTTGCGTGCGGTCTCCATCATTACGGCAGTGAACTCCTGCAAAGCGGCAGGGTTGTTTTCGCGGAAAAATTCGTGGACGCCCAGATTCTTCTCATCTTTCACATAAGTAGCGTAGATGTCATCCCACAATTCTTTGTCGATGGCCGAAGGCTTCATGACATTCCAGCCATAGGTATTGCGGATCGTTTCGGCAATTCCGTTGGCGGCATTCTGTCCCTCTTTGAGCTGCTCTTGGATATAGGTAGGATTGAGGATCGTAGTTCTGGCTTCCACGCCGATGGCTTGTTTCAGTTCTTGCACGCGTGTCTTGTGACGATTGCGCAGGTCGTTGAAGTATGCTTCCGGATCTTTGCCCGTCACTTGGCGGACAGAGAGCGTGAGGCCACCCATGAATTCATAGACGTGGTCGAGGCTCAAGGCTCCCCACGTATTGCTCTGGCGAGGTTGTACCACGGCATCCACATTCTGCAAAGCTGCTTCGAACATACCTTGTTGGAAATCTCCCCAGCGACCTTGCATACCGTAGATTGCGCCCATGTTGTTGAGGTAAACATCTGCAATCTCTTTTTCGGTTTCCCAGCGATCACCGCTTTCGACCATGGATTGGATGCCGGTACCGTAGTTGCCGTTCACGCCACCGAATACACGCTGCGTAGCCAGCATACGTGCATCAGCCGGAGAAAGGCCCTTGCCGAGCAATACTTTCTCCGCATCTACTGCACCACGAGCAACTTCGTTGTCGCTCTCGGACTTTTGGGCAGCAGCCAGATCCACAGCCTTTTGGATAAGGAACAGGCGAGAAGCAGCCAAGTCGCGAAGCTGCCCGGACGTTTGTACTACCACATCGATACGTTTGCGGCCGAGTTTTTCGATCGGTATCAGTCGGATGTCCTGCACACGTCCCATCGGATCGCGTACGGGCTCCGTCCCGAGCAGATAGAGTATTTCAGCTATGGTAGCACCTTCGCTTTCGATGAAGCTACTGCTCCATAGCGTAAAGCTGACTTTCGTAGGAAGTTCGCCATTGTGACGGCGAGCGTAGTCGGCCAGCATGTCTTCTGCCATCTTCTTTCCTTTTTCCCATGCAGCTGCTGATGGTGTGGCCTCGGCATTGATAGAGAAGAGGTTTCTTCCGGTAGGAAGTGTCTCCGGATTGGCGATATAGTCGCCGCCGGGCGAGGGTGCCGTATAACCGCCGGAGAGAGCGTTCATCATAGAGGTCAGCTCCAGCTGTGGGCTGTTTTTGAGTGCCTTATAGTAGAAAGGTATTTGGGCAATGGCATGCTTGAGTTCGCTGATGCTTGCTGCCATGGCTTTATCTTTGGCCGTAAGTTCTCGTGACGGCTGATTCGCCATGGCCGGTTGCTTGGCTTTCGACTTATCGGGCATCATGGCTTTTGCCTTTTCCGAATGTGCCGCTTGCATAGAATCCTTGCCGTGAGAAGGCATAGCGTGCTGTGCTCCATCGCTCTTCATCTTAGCGGCCATGGCTTTCATGGCAGCGATTTGAGCCGAGTCGGGTTCCTTTCCTCCATTTGCTTTCATCTTAGCAGCCATGGCTTTCATGGCAGCTATCTGTGCCGAGTCGGGTCCGGAACCTCCGTTTGTTCTCATCTGCTCGCCCATCTTCCTCATCATCGCCATCTCGGCCGATGTAGGCATACGGCCGCCGGATGCAGCCATCATTTGCTCGCGCATGGAAGATGCTTTATCCTCTGCAGAGCGGACTACGGCTTCGGATTGGGCAATTTCACTGGACAGTACACCCAGCGTAGTCAATGCTGCATTCACATCCACCGTCTCACGTCCAAGGTAACGCTCCACCAGTGCTTCGGCAGGACGACGATAATGGTTGGTGAAGAATCGTTCGCTATCCTGCTGCTCCTGCGTGTAGCGTCCACGCTGACGGTCGATAGCAGCCAAAGCATAAGCAATAGGATCCGTAGCAATATGCTTCACGGAAGAACGGATCTTTTCTTCCGGGAACATGATACCTGTCTTGTACATACCGCCCGGGATCTTGCTGACAGCAAGTTCTTCGGCAAAGTCGGAAAGAGAGACGATTTGCTCACGTGTATAAGGTTTGTCGAGGATGGAGTCGAGCTTCAGATCGCGATGGTAGCCGTTCTTCACGGCCAAGGCCTTGATGCGGAGAGACAGGGCTTTATCATCGTTGTCCTGCTCCAGATATTTATCCGTCAAGCTGAGGAACTCGCTTACTTGACCCCTCATGCGCGTTTCGATGAAAGGAGGAGCCAAATAAGATACCGTACCGGCATAGCTTCTGCGCTTGGCGATCATTCCTTCACCGATATTGGCGATGGTGTAGTAGTAGATATGGGGCAGGTCATTGACGAGGCGGTCTGTCCAATCCTCAGAAGAGAGAGCAATCTGCTTGCCGGGGATAAACTCAAGGCTGCCATGCGTACCGAAGTGCATCATCACATCTGCTTTGAATGCTTTCTGTGTCCACAGATATGAGGCTACATAGGCGTAAGGAGGTACCGGATTAGAGCCGTGTACGGCTTTGAAGTCATTGGCTCCTCCACCTTGTACGGGCTGAGGCAAAAGAACGACATTGCCAAACTGTACACGGGTTACACCGATGCCGCCCACTCCGTTTTGTTCCATCGAATAGTATTCTCCGGGAGCTTCTCCGTAGCGTTCTTGCAGAAGCTGGATTTGATTTGGCGTAAGGACTTCTTGCATCCATTGCTTCAAATCACTTGTGGGTACGAATGCCGGATAGCCACTTTCGGTAAAGCGTGCCAGATTGCCCTCGGCATAGCTATTGAAAATAGCTCCTTGCGTCATGATAATCTTTTCGAAAGCAGCTTCATCGGTGGGCAATCCGGTGAGGTCATAGCCTTCGCTCTGCATCTTGCGCAATACATTATAGATAGAAGGCAGGGTCTCTATTCCTTGTGCTACGAGGCTGTTTTGTCCCGGTCCCTTGAAATAGTAGATGGCAACGCGCTTCTCCTTGTTGGGTTTGTTCTTTAGGACGATGTATTTGTTCACCAGACTGGTGAATACCTCCAGTCGTCCGGGGATGGTTCTGAAGAGTTGTAATCCTGTCTTGGCATCTTTTTCGAGAGCAACCAATGCAAAGGGAACCATGGCACCGTCCAACTCGGGAGTCGATACGCTCTGTGCCAAGAAGCCGCCTACCATACCTTGCTTGTCTTCCAACCAAGTCTCTCGAAGATTGCCGATTGTAAGAGGTGCCAGAATAGGAACATTTTGCTTGCGGAGCCATGCTTCCGCTTCAGTGGAATGGCCTGCTGCCAAACGTCCGTGAGGCATATAAATCAGAAGGTCGGGATTGATGAGTTCCAAGAATTCGAGACGCTTATTGCCTGCTGAAAACGGGAAGACATTGAGTCCGCTTTTTTCCAAAGAGGCTACAAGCTCGTCTATATGCTCGCGGTTCGAGTTGAAGGGATTGCCGAAGCCTATCAGCAGTGCTACGCGCGGAGCACCCTCGCGATAACCATGCGTACGATAGTACTGCATATAAGTATCCATGGATTCGAAAATATCCTCATCGGTCTTGCCGAAGAAGAGGTTGCCGGCATACTCGATCGGTGCCTCGATCTTACCTTCCCGAAGAGATTTTCCCAGAATCTCCTGACGCAGGTAGTTGAATCCCGATCTATAGTTCTTGCCACCTCCATAGCTGAAGTATTTGGAGAGTACTTCCGCCTTTGTGCTATCGATAGAGCAGAGGTTGTTCTCCGGATTGGTGGCAGACATCACGATATAGGGGATCTGCTTTTCTTCCAAACTCTTGATCTGGGCACGATCGTCTTCGTTCCATTTTGCACCCATGCCGAAACATAGTACCGCATCGTACTTCTTCAGTTTGCTGAGGTCGTCCTCAACGTTTACTGTCACATTTCGTGCATCGGAAGAAAGACTCATTCGTGCCACCATAAACTGGGGGAAGTTCACCAATGCCACACGCGAGGGTTGTGGACGGAACATCCAAAATGCAAAGCCGATAGCCACCAATAAGATGGCTACCAACAGATAAATTATTTTTTTCTTCATCGTAACGAATTATATTTCTGTTGCAAATAAGTCGTATTAGAAAGTGATCCGAACCAACCCGTATATGATACGCCCGGGTGATGTCGGGGAATTGAATGCCAATGCTTTGGGTTTATAATCGAACAGGTTCTCCGCACCGATATGGAGCGTATAGTTCCGATAGAAATGATTCTCTATATCCAAACGACAGATGGTGTAACCCGGATACGTTATTTCCTCAAACAACTCGTCGGAGTTCATGCGCCCTGTTTTCAGATCGGAAAGGAAGCGCGCGGAGAAGTTGGAGGCAAGTCTGTAATTCTTCGAGAAATTGTGTCCGTAAGAGAGAGTGGCAGTAGCTGCATGAGGGCGAGTGTTTGAGAGTTTCATCTCAGTTCCGGCCTTATCGGTCGCCTTCCATCGATCATAAGTGTAGGAATACGAAGCTCGAAAACCAAAGCCGTAAGGCAATACTACGTTGGCTTGTCCTTCAAAGCCGAATATTCTCATTTCTTTCGATACGTTGGTGTAGATCAAATCTGTGCCTTTGTAGGTGAAATCGATCCGATTGCGAACATGGTTGAAGAAGACGTTCCCCATCAGTGTAAGCTTATTCCAGTGAGCTTCTGCCGAGTATGAGAGCATGCGGCTCTTCTCCGGTTTCAAATTCGGATTGCCGTAAATAAAGAAGGCACCATGATTGAAGAAAAAGTACATTTCCTGCAAAGAAGGGGCACGATACCCTTCCGCATAAGACAAGCGATTGGTGACATGGCTGTACTTGTACATGGCAGACAGGCGCGATGTATAGTGCAAGCCGAATCCGGAGTGCTTGTCCAAGCGTCCTCCATAGCTCAATACGAGTTTGGGGGTTACTTTATATATGTACTGTCCGTATAGGATTTTGTTGTTCACAGACTTTTCCCCCGGGTTGCTCGGAGAGGAAAGACGGGGCGATGCTACATTATCATGGATATACTCCAAACCCACATTGAAAAAGTGGACTTCAGCAAGATTGAGATTGTATTGTGCTCGCAAATGGTGCATATCCTCATCGAAAATGGGGAGTTTCTTTTGGTTCTCAGTTTTGATCAGACAGGTATCACGGCTGTATTTGTCGTAGTGATAAGAAATGTCCAGATCCGAAGTCTCGCTGATACGCCAGTTGGCACCGGCTTTGACATCGTAGGAGTTGTACAGAAAGTCGATCTTATCCGTCCAGTGCTGCTTACGCAGATTCACCAGTCCGGCAAGGTTGAAGGATAAGTTTTCTTTCGGAGTGATTGTAAACTTCTGATTTATATTCCATGTCGTATTGCCTGCGACATTCAGTTCCTGCTCGAACTGATCGGCCAAAATATAGCTTTTGTCCGCTCTATATTGTACACCGGTTTGACTGGAGAAGATCCCACGTTTCACCCCTGCCGCTACATCGTATTTCTGTCCGTCGCGACTATCGTATCGAGCCGAAGCAGATACGCGAAAAGGATCCTTGGCTGTACGGGTGATGATATTGATAACACCTCCGATAGCATTGGATCCGTACAACGCAGAGGAAGCTCCGCGGAGCACCTCGATTCGCTCGATGTCGTCCGGATTGATTCGTTCGAAATCTATCCCACTGGTAGATCCTGTCGAAATCAATTCGCCATCGACGAGGAAGAGAATAGAGCTTTCGTCAAAGCCCTGAGCATTGAGCTGATCTCTGGAACCATGCTTGGTAAATTCGATCCCGGGAAGGATATACTGCAGTACGTCAATAAAAGAAGAAGGGGCGATAGCTTTTATATCTTTAGCCTTGAACACCTTTGTGGGGACAGGCACATCTTTAAGCAGACGGACTGTACGGCTACCGGTTACAACCACATCGTCAAGAGCGATGTTGCGGCATACGGTGGTATCTATGGGTTGGGCCGGAGGGTTGGCCGCATGGGAGTATATACTTATACTAAAGAAAAGCAGGCCGATGAGGGCCTGCTTTGTTACTACACTTTTCATATTTCCCTCTTAACTTATTTAACGGGGTACGTATAAGTGAAAGTGATGACTCCTTTTTTCAGTTCTGCATCCTGATAGTCAGTGAACTGCACCTTGGCAACATTTCCATCAGCACCACGAACGAAGAAAACTTTTTTGCTCAGCTTGTAAGTGGGACCGGCAGGGCCGTGAGAGAATTCCAACCAGCCACCAGAAGCAAATCCTTGCACATTCTTCTTACCGCTAATCACTTCACTGAAGCCCTGATCTTCATGCTCCATCACATGGCCATCAGGTCCCATCGAATACTTGACTGTAATACGACCAAGAACGTCTACCATATAACCTTCTGCAGGAACGGTAGTGACCTGATCCATCTCTGTCACACCGGAGAATACGGCACCACCTTTTCCCTTGCCACTTTCACCACAATTGAGACGAACGTCATATCGGTGGAGGGCCATGTCCCAATTCAAATCGTTCTTATAGTCGGCAACATTAACGACTTCACCCTTAGAGAAAGAGAAATACTGCCACGTTTCGTATTTCGAAGCATCGATAGTTACGGTTTTGGTTACTGCTTCGGGCGTGGAGGGTTGGTTCGGCTCATCTTTCTTTTTTCCACAAGAAGTGAGAGAGACAATCAAAGGCAATGCACAGAGTGCGGAGAAAATGATTTTTTTCATAATTATCTGATCTTACGTTATTAGGTTCTATCCGGCTGCAAAGTTGAGACGTTCACAAAAAACGAACAATCCCAACTTGTAGGTATTTGAAGTCGGATTTATACTAAATAAACGGTATTGGGAATACTGGAGTTGCACAAGAAAAAGCCTTCGTGATATAATATCGCCATCGGCGAAGAAGCGGAAATGCTATTGAGGATCCCATCAGTATGAAGCAAACCGAACTCTTTATCTCCTTTCTTTGGTGTATCCTAACAAACGATGCAAGGGCAATGCCTGAGGGGATCTCCCTTCCGGTATTGCCCTTGTCGGTTATTGCTGCTGACAGACTAAATCAGCGAATGAAGAGCTTCCCGACCATGTCTTCTACCACAACGATATAGGTACCCTTCGGGAGATGTCCGATGTCGAGGCGCATATCGGCAGATTCGATCTTCGTGGAGAGCTGCATTCGCCCTTGAATATCGAACATGCGAAGTGTGCTTCCTGCATATGTAGGAGGAATGGCTACATGGACATAATCACGAGCAGGATTGGGATAGAGTACTATAGTAGAAGCGTCCTTGCCTGCAATGTCCGAAGAGGATAGGTCCGTAACGAGACGAATACGATAGTAATAGTCCCCAAACAAATCGATCGGATCCCAAAATCCCTGCTCTCTGATGACAATGTAATAGATACCATCGGGAAAGAGATCGGCATTTGTATAGAGAGAAGAGGCCGCAGTCAGTTCCGGAGACAATACTTGGGTTTCTCCTTTGGCAAGACTCATGTGTTCTTTTTTCGCTTGGAAGAAAGCTTCCGAATGAGCCTTTATAGCCACTATTTCGATTTCTCCGGAGAAAGTAGCACCACCTTCATTCGTGATGCTGAAAGTCGGCAATGTCTCGGGATTGGCCCGATGAACTGTGAGAAGATCGATCTGTGGATTGGAGGCCACCAGCAACGATGAATGGGTACTCGTATTCTCTGCTACTTCTATGGAAGCCAGCTCGATCCATGAGGCATCTTCCATAAGCGATTCCATATCACCTGTACAGACAAGCATGTATTGTCCTGCACGAGCTTTGAGTCCCGTTATTGTCAGCGAAACTTTTTCGCCGTCTTCATCTCCCGGGAGCAATTCGACTAAACGTCTGCCAAGGAAATAGAGCCGTCCCTCTGTATTGCGGAGGGCAAAGGTGACGCGACTGCGAAATTCTTCCGTACCCGGGTTGTAGACTGTGGCACCGAGCTTACAGTCGGAGTAGGCTTTCAGGTTGTGCGAAAGAGAACCGTCTTTGAGAACGATCCTGGCATCGGCAACGGAGTAAGCTACATCTCCGGCAGGCATAGTCACTTCTATCTTATTGGCAAGCCCCATAAGTATATGCTTGAGTTCTTTCCAATCCGCCATACCATCTGTTCGATAGAGTATGGAGATGATATTTTTCCCCTCGGCAAATCGACTGCGTGGTATGGTTATGTTGCCTGTGCTTTCTCCGATAATGTCTTCCCAGATGATGGGGACGGTGACGGCTGAGTTGATCGTTTCCGTTCCATCGGGAAGCGTCAAGCGGTAAGCCAATTTTACATCCCCGGCATAAGTGGAATAGTTCTTGATTTCCACATTCAGCTCAAGTGCTTCTTCGGACATCTTGTGTTGCAACCCATAGAGCGTGATGGTCGGATCCGGTACGATGCCGGGATCGCCATCATTGGCAGGCTCTATTCCTATGATAACCTCTTGGTCAGTGGAGTAGCCACCATTGCCTGCACCTGTCCCAAGCGAACCCGGATTGAGTAGGTTGAGGTAGAAATTACCGTTGCTCATACCGCCCCATCCCCAGTTGAAGTGGAACGTTCCGTCCGGTTCGTATCCATCGCAGACGAAAGCATGTCCCATCGATCCGTCTGCACCGGCATAATACACAGGCCTGTTTTCTGCCAGTTCCTTACGGATGATAGCTTTCCACTCCAGACTCGGAGTGTTGAAACGATAGACGTAGCGAAGCGATTTCTTGTAATGAAAATTCTCACGCAAAGCACGCTCGACGAACAGAGAATAGGTGCCACTGCCGAAACTTGCAAATTGCATATTGACTGAAAAACTTACATCGCGCATGAAAGTACTCAGTGCTTTGACCTCTTCGGGGCTGACATCAACGGAAACGCTACCGGGCATGTTGCTCCAGTCGTAAGTATCGCCGAATGTGCCGGAGTAGTGGGTATGCGTCCCCGTCATATCATCGTAGTAGTCATATCCTCCGGAAGCCTTCTCCGGCCACTTGTAATGACGCATGATTTGTCCCATCGCGGTGGCGACACAACCGGTATAAGCCTGTTGTCCCGAAGGGAGTAGGGGATGCAAGGTATTAAATGGATAGCTCTGATCCCACAAGATCGGATCCGATTCATGTTCACCCGTTTCCAAAATAGGGGTAACAGATGATGGCAGGTCCCGTGTGGGCTTGGCTTCACGGATAGGATCTATCGGATCAGCCTTGCCGTCCATTACGGCAAGCATTTCACGTTCATAACCTTTGAGCCATCCCCTGAGGTTGTCCGGCATACGGGCAGCATCGAAATGCCCTTTGAAGGCATATCCTATTACTTCGGGAAAACGGTCGTCTGCTGAGACGAGGACAAAGCCGTCTTTTTCTCCTCGATTGAAGATGAAAAATAAAGCCTCCCCTCTTTCAGCAGCCTTATATACGAAATCCATTCGGATACTTGGAGCCGATGAAGAGGCTGTGTATTGCCGTTTGGCAAAAAAGTTCTTGGCCGTTTGTTCGGCTTTGGATCGCGTCACCGGTCCTGCTTGCAGCATGGGGACGCACAGAAGTAATAGCCCTAAGGCCAGGAAAAAACGTTTCATCATTGTGTTGTGTTTCTTGTTCGATGCAGCAACGACAAAGCTATGACAGGCTATTGTCCTCTTTTTAAGTCGCGCTAAGATAAGGAAGAATCTCTATTGCCCGATCACAGAAAGAAAAAGGGATGCTTATCGCATCCCTTTTTCTTTCTGTGATCAGGCTGGGATTCGAACCCAGGACCGATAGCTTAGAAGGCTATTGCTCTATCCAGCTGAGCTACCTGACCATCTTTATTCCGGTGCAAAGGTAATCTTTTTTATCGGACTTTTTGGCTTTATGCGAATCTGTAATCAGTTGCTCACACACCTGCAGCCAAGAGCAAGCATACCGGCCGTTGGCGGGAGAAAAAAGATTTGGCTAATTTTGTCTTCCCGAAAAGCATTGCTCCGAACCGTGAATTTCCCCTGTATTGGAGGCGAGCAATAAATTGAAAAAGAGACTATTATACAGTATGCCACACATCGAAAAACTACCGTCTACGCCCCATCACCTGACATCAAACCCGAATAGGCTCCTATTCGGATACCTCGGTACAGCGACAGCCCTCGATCCGATCCGAGATCGCAGAGCGGAATCGTGCAGCTACATTGAATCACATGCAAAAGGATAGCATCTTGGCATAGGCCCCACCACATACATATCCAGACTGCACCCGTCGGAGTTCTCCGTAGAACTCGGCGGGTGCTTCTTTTATTCCGACTTCGGAAAAGGCTTTTTGGGGTCTGCGATTTATATATAAATCACTTACGATCTATATATTTATTGAAAACGATTTATATATAAAACAGAAACGATTTATATACAAATTGAAAACGCTTTATATACAGATTGTTGTCCGGCTTGTTTTAATTCGTATTTTAGTCCGTGAAAGTCCATTTCCTCGCTACTTTTGCCTCGTTTTTCTTTTCTCCGCAGATGCTTATTTGGAATCATTCCAAACTCATCTTCGTTGTTGAAAACTTTTTTGGTGCATGATTTTTGAGTAGATTATTATTTTCAGGGTTTTGTGCTTTCCATTTTTTCGCTGGGAATAGCTTTCAGATTTAGTAATTTTGTTGCAACGCACAGC
>NZ_KB899154.1 GCF_000378065.1 Porphyromonas gulae DSM 15663
TCCTAATAAAATAGACAATCCCAGATTGAGGGCAGCCTCTGTAATAGGAGCCCATATATCTCTGAAAAGACCATAAGCGGACAAAAAATCATCGCTGATACGCGTAATGCTGGCGAATGTAATGCCAACGATCAGGAAAAATGGGATTTCTTCCAAAAGATATTCAGCACCTACCCACAAAACAATAAAACTATTTCCTCCAATCCATAAACAATAGGTGACGACTCCTGCTATAAGCATACGGCAGGCAAAATATTCTCCGAAAACCTTTAGGATGGATTCTCGTTTCCCTTCCGCGATAAGGTTTCCTAAAGTCGGTATAATACCACTGAAAATCGCAATCAGAAGAGAGATTAACCCTGATACTATCAGCATATAATTGCCATAGATAGCAACAAGTGTTAGGGTCGTATAAGCATAGATAATCAGAGGTGAGGTCTGATTGAGTACATACCCTGCAACCTTGTGGAAAAACAGTTGTTTGCTCTTCGTAAGTATTACTTCATGCTCCTTATATACGCTTTTTCCGATCCGGAAAGAAGTTTTCAGCCAAGGATAGGTCTTTCGAACGGAATATTCTAGCATGATTGCAGTCAGGAAAGCAAATACAAATTCGACAACTAACCAACCCTGATAGCTCCATGGCGAATAGTATAGCACCAGGATTTGGATAATAAGCTTGAGGAAGGTTAGACCTTTGGCAATATAGGTTATTTTGTATTGCTTTTGATCCGCGGATAGGATAATCTGTCTATAATTGACGAAGTAACCCAAAAGAGAAGAGGTTAGAAAGACTATATAGGTGGCATAGGCATACCATAACGGCAGATCTGTTTTTTGAAATATCCAGGGGAAAAAAAACATAAGAATCATTCCCACGATAATGATCAAAATAGCGATATTCCTGTATAGCCATCCCTGAACTGATACGATCTCGGTGATACCCTTTCGATTATTCTCCAGCAGAGGTTTGAACAATGCAAAAGATACGGCAGTACCAATCCCTAATTCCGATAGGTTCAAAAGGCCCAGCAAATTTGTGATTGTTGTATTCAAGCCCAATACCTCGGTTCCAAGGGAATCGATAAAAACTTTACGGGAAAAGAAGGTTGTTACGAGGATAAGCAGATAAAAGAACAAAGAAACCCTCTTTTTTATCCTTCATCGATAGTGATGATTACGTATCATCGGATTTCTACGAAAAGAATATCAAGTATTTGCAGGATCATCCTGAGGTCGATATAGTAGTAGTTCCCGTATCTTTGGAAGAGGATAAAACCGGTAAACAGAGGCCGTTCAAAGCTCACCTAAAACCTTGTATGAAAGGAGGGAAAGAATCTATTGTCGATTTTCTGTGGTCGAGACATTTTCTGCTGTTGCAATCGGCTATCTACAAGGCATCTATATGGGAAGAAATAAGATTTCCATTGGGCATGCTACACGAAGACTCCTACATTCTTCCGGATTTGGCGGAAAAAGTAAAACGAATAAGTATTTCTTCAGTAGGAGTGTACTATTATTTAAAAAGGGAGGGTTCTATAACTGCAGCCCAAAGCGCGAAAAGATCAAGGGATATAATGAGGGTTGCCTTCTATCATCTTGATTACCTGAAACAATCTCCCAACTCTTATACATACAATCATCGACTATTAGGATTCATGTATACACTTAGGACAATAAAATCGACGATACCCAAAGGCGAATACGAAGAGTATATAAACCGAATTAAATCATATCCGTTGAATAGAAAAACGATCCTACTCTCACATAAAGCAGGATACAAAGAGAAGCTTTTTGCTCTCTTATACGAATTCCTATTAAACTAAAAATCAAAAAAATACTGAAACCAATATGAAGTCCCCCTTTTTTTCCGTGGTAATACCTCTTTACAACAAAGAGAAGACTATTTCCATAACGGTAGAATCAGTATTATCACAAACATTTGAAAATTTTGAAATCATAATAGTAAATGATGGGTCAAAAGATAAAGGTCCTCTTTTCGTTCAAGAGATTCATGATCCACGCATTACTTTAATTCATCAGGAAAATAAAGGAGTATCTACATCCCGTAATAGAGGAATAGAAAAAGCCCATGGGGAATATATTGCATTTTTAGATGGAGACGACATCTGGGAAAAAAATCATCTTGAAGAGTTGTATGCACTAATCACTGAATACACTCCACAAGCCAGTGTATTTGCCACAAATTTCGTCTGCAGATTTCCTGATGGCGAAATTTTTCTCAATAGAAATGATTTAAAAAGAGGTATTATCCGGAACTACTTTAAAGCAGCGATTAAAGTCGCCGTAGTACAGACATCTTGCGTTTGTATCAGCAAAAAAGCCCTATTATCAACAAAAGGTTTCAATCCCAATTATTCTATGGGTGAAGATACTGATCTATGGAACAGACTTGCCCGAAAATACAACATCGCTTATTCGCCTGTCGCCACATCGATTTATGACACAAATGGCCCCAACAACAGCTGTAATCAGCCTCTTAACTATAGAAGAAACGCAGCAAAAGATGCTCTCAAGGGAATGACCTTTAACATTTATGATATAAGGCTATCGATTAAGAGGTACGTTTACTTTCTAATTAAAATAGCCATTAGATATAAATCTAGACCTCAAAAACCGAGGGATACTAGTCTTAAAATAAAATAATAAACAGACAAGGGGAAAGAAGAGAGTTATTACTATCGTTGCAAAGAGCAGAGTGTTATTTTGCTAAAAATCCCATTTTGGGGATAGCGAAGGAGATTTGAAAGTAAAAAAACAGGCTATAGCCTGATTTACGCAAATGCTTGGCAGCCACAAAGATTTTTAGCATCTTATAATTCAGAGAGATGCATAAAAAATAATGACAAGCAACTCGTGATCCATAACAGCTTCTTAGCAAGCTGACTAGACATTCGAAAAACATGGCATCTGATATATTCCTGTGACCATAGTCCTACGATACGGCTGTTTTCTAAGGAATTAGTTTGCCGATATGTTTTATTTGGTACCTTTGTGCTGGTAAAAGATGCACCTATGCATCTAATGACTGTAGAACAAGAAAAAACTACTAATAACTAACCACTTAAACATTGTTTTTCTCAGATGAAGAAGCACAATTTCACCGCAGGACCCTGTATCCTCAACGACTTAGTTTTGAAGGATGCTGCATCAGCATGTCTCAATTTTGCCGGAACGGGTCTTTCTGTTCTTGAAGTTTCTCACCGCGACAAAGAGTTCGACGCTGTAATGCTCGAAGCTCGTAATCTCTTCAAAGAACTTCTTGATGTGCCCGAAGGCTATGAAGTACTTTTCCTCGGTGGTGGCGCCAGCCTCCAATTCTACCAAGTACCGCTGAACCTGCTTAAGAAGAAGGCAGCCTTTATCAATACCGGTACATGGGCAACCAACGCCATCAAACAGGCTAAGATCATGACGCAGGTATATGGTGGAGAAGTAGAGGTTTTGGCTTCATCTGAAGACAAGAACTTCTCATACATCCCCAAGGATTTCGTTATTCCCGAGGACGTAGACTATTTCCACTTCACCACAAACAACACGATCTACGGTACTGAGATCCGCAAGGATTTCGACACGAAGACTCGTCTCGTTGCGGACATGTCTTCCGACATTTTCTCTCGCCCGGTAGACGTTTCCAAGTACGACCTCATCTACGGTGGTGCTCAGAAGAACATCGGACCGGCCGGAGCTACTTTCGTATTGGTAAAAACGGATGTACTCGGACAGGTAGATCGTCCTCTGCCCGATATGCTGAACTATCAGATTCACATCAAGAAGGACTCTATGTTCAACACTCCTCCCGTATTCCCCGTTTATGTAGCACTCCAGACGATGAAGTGGTACAAAGAACTCGGCGGCGTGAAGGTGTTGGAAAAGATGAATCTGGACAAGGCAGCCCTTATCTACGATGCTATCGATAGCAGCAAGATCTTCCGCGGCACGGTTAATCCCGAAGACCGCTCTATCATGAACGTTTGCTTCGTGATGAAGGATGAGTACAAAGAGCTGGAGAAAGAATTCGCTACGTTTGCAGCTTCACGCGGCATGGTAGGTATCAAGGGACACCGCTCTGTAGGTGGTTTCCGTGCTTCTCTCTACAACGCATTGCCTATCGAAAGCGTACAATCTTTGGTTAGCGTAATGAAGGAATTCGAAGCTAAGCACTAATCGTGAATAAATCTAAAGAGATAAGATGATTGCCCGACTTCACTGTGGCAATCTCTTATCTCTTTTTTCATAACAAACATATTAATCGAAGATATCAGTCATGACAAAAGTATTGGTAGCTACCGAAAAGCCTTTTGCCAAGGTAGCCGTAGACGGAATCAAGAGAATTATCGAAGAGGCAGGTCTCGAATTTGCTTTGCTCGAAAAGTATACCGATAAGAAACAGCTCCTCGATGCAGTGAAAGATGCTAACGCCATCATTATCCGCAGCGACCAAATCGATGCAGAAGTTCTCGATGCAGCTAAGGAGCTGAAAATCGTAGTACGTGCAGGTGCCGGATATGACAACGTAGATCTGGCTGCTGCTACTGCGCACAACGTGTGCGTGATGAATACGCCGGGACAAAACTCAAATGCCGTTGCCGAATTGGTAATGGGTATGCTCGTATTCATGTATCGCAATCTCTTCAACGGAGCATCCGGTTCTGAGCTCATGGGCAAGAAGCTGGGTATCCTCGCATACGGCAATGTAGGTCGCAATGTGGCACGTATCGCAAAAGGTTTCGGCATGGAAATTTATGCTTACGACCAATTTGTTTCTGCAGCGGATATTGAGAAAGAAGGAGTAAAGGCTGTTGCTTCTCGCGATGCTCTGTTCGAAACCTGCGATATAGTTTCGCTTCACATCCCGAAGACTCCCGAGACTGTAAAATCAATCAATGCCGAACTCCTGTCGAAGATGCCTAAGGGTGCCTGCCTGATCAATACGGCTCGCCAAGAAGTAATCGACGAAGAGGGTATCTGCAAGTTTATGGCTGAGCGCACCGACTTCAAATACGCTACGGACATCAAGCCTGCAAACGATGCCGAAATGGCAAAATTCGAAGGTCGCTACTTCACCACTCCTAAAAAGATGGGTGCTCAGACAGCAGAAGCCAACATCAATGCCGGTCTGGCTGCAGCTCGTCAAATCGTTGACTTCATCAAAAACGGCAACGAAAAATTCCGTGTAAACAAATAATTTGCTTCGACAGACAATATGGCTATCATAAAACCATTCAAAGGAGTACGTCCTCCGAAAGAACTCGTAGAGCAAGTAGCATCTCGCCCCTACGACGTCCTCAATTCAGAAGAAGCTCGTGAAGAAGCGAAGGGCAACGAAAAGTCGCTCTATCATATTATCCGTCCGGAGATCGATTTCCCTGTAGGAAAAGATGAGCACGATGCGGATGTGTATGAAAAAGCTGCCGAGAACTTCAGAATGTTCCAAGAAAAAGGCTGGCTCGTACAAGACGCAAAAGAAAACTACTACGTTTATGCCCAAACCATGAATGGCAAAACGCAGTACGGCCTTGTCGTAGGTGCATACGTAGAGGACTATATGAACGGCGTGATCAAGAAGCATGAGCTGACACGCCGCGACAAGGAAGAAGATCGTATGAAGCACGTTCGTGTGAACGATGCCAACATCGAACCGGTATTCTTTGCCTATCCGGAAAACAAAGAGTTGGACGCTATCGTGAAGAAATATGCCGCTCGTCCGGCCGAATATGATTTTGTGGCAGAATTCGATGGTTTCGGCCACCACTTCTGGGTGATCGACGAAGAAGCCGACATCAAACGTATCACGGAGCTATTCGCTGCCATGCCGGCACTCTATATCGCTGACGGTCACCACCGTTCGGCTGCTGCGGCCCTGGTGGGTGCCGAAAAAGCCAAGAATAATCCCAATCATCGCGGCGATGAAGAGTACAACTACTTCATGGCTGTATGCTTCCCTGCCGATCAGCTCACGATCATCGACTATAACCGCGTGGTGAAAGATCTGAATGGCTTGAGTGACGAAGAATTCTTGCAGAGACTGTCTCAGCACTTCGACGTAGAATGCAAAGGGACGGAAGAATATCGTCCTACCAAGCTGCACAACTTCTCTCTCTATCTCGGTGGCAAATGGTACTCGCTGACAGCAAAAGCCGGCACCTATGACGACAACGATCCTATCGGCGTACTGGACGTTACGATCTCTTCGAATCTGATTCTGGATGAGATCTTAGGCATCAAGGACCTCCGCTCCGACAAGCGTATCGACTTCGTGGGTGGTATTCGTGGCCTGGGAGAACTGAAAAAGCGTGTAGACAGCGGCGAAATGCGTGTTGCTCTTGCTCTTTATCCGGTATCGATGAAGCAACTGATGGACATTGCAGATTCGGGCAATATCATGCCTCCCAAGACTACTTGGTTCGAGCCGAAACTTCGTTCCGGTCTGATCATCCACAAACTGAGCTGATCGGACGATCGACAGACAAGACATTTAATCCAAGCAAAGAGGGTGTGTAGAGATCGCAATCAGGCGATTTTTGCACACCCTCTTTTTATCCTTTTGATACACCGCTCGTTCTTTTGTATTTTTGTGGAGTATAAACTATGAATACGACCTGCTTAGAACAATGAATACAAATAATATCACCATCGGCAGCCGTGTACGATTTCTCAATTCACAGGGAGGAGGGATCGTCCGCCGCATCAGTGGGAGGATCGCTTGGGTGGAAGGAGAAGACGGATTCGAAATACCTACCCCGATCCAGGAATGTGTGACAGTCGGAGATAATGACACCTTTATTCCCGCCTATAAGTCGCCCATGGAAAAACGCCGAGAAGAGGAATCGAAAAAAGAAGAGCGGAACAAACGACACAAAGAAGCAGCCGTCGCTTCCGACAGAAAGCCAACACAGTCCGAGGAAAAACCGCGCTTGCTGCATACCGAACTGGCAGGACACGACAAGCTGAATGTATATCTGGCCTATCTGCCCATGAACGAACAACGCTTGGGGACAGAACCTTATGAATGTTTTCTGATCAACGATAGCAATTACTGCCTCCAATACAACTACCTCTCCTTAATATCCACCGGTTGGAAGATGCGAGCTGCCGGTAGCATAGACCCGAATACCAAATTGTTCATCGAGGAGTTTACCGCTGCAGATTTGCAAGATATGGAAAGGATATGTCTGCAAATAACCGCATACAAGGAAAGGAAAACTTTCCTCCTGAAACCGGCCATGTCAGTGGAATTAAGACTCGATACGATCAAATTCGTCAAACTGCATTGCTTCAGAGAAAATGATTTCTTCGAAGACAAAGCCCTGGTCTATTCCATAGTGGAGGATGATCGTCCTGTTGTGGAAAAGGTCTTCGATCCGGAAGCGATCGAACAGGCCATGAAGACCAAGGAGCAGATCGACAGGGCTGCGCCCACGCCGGCCCGAAAGGCTTCTACGGAGAAAAAACCGGATATAATCGAAATAGATCTCCATGCCAGCGAACTACTCGAAACCACGGCAGGGATGAAGAATGGGGACATATTGCAGTACCAGCTGGACAAATTTCACGAAGTCATGAAACAATATGCCTCCCGTAAGGGACAAAAGATTGTTTTCATTCATGGCAAAGGTGAAGGCGTATTGCGTCAGGCAGTAGAAAAGGAACTGCGCACACGCTACAAACAACATCGCTTTCAGGATGCCTCCTTCCGAGAATATGGTTTCGGTGCTACGATGGTGATTATTCATTGATGGACAGTACCAGTTCCTGAAGAATGGAAATAGAAAGAAAATTCCTGGTCTTAAATGACGATTTCAAAGCCAAGGCTACGGCCGTACACAGCATTACACAAGCTTATCTCGTGGCTGACGAACGGTGCACCGTCCGCATCCGATTGTGTAATGATGAAGCCTATCTCACCATCAAAGGGAAAACAAATGAAGGGGGATTGAGCAGATCGGAGTATGAGTATTCCGTGCCATTCGAAGAGGCTAAAGAGATGCTTACCCTATGCCTTCCCGGCTGTATCATGAAGCAGCGATACTGCGTCCCTCACAAAGGCCATGTATGGGAAGTGGATGTATTCGAAGGCCGGCACAGAGGGCTTGTAATAGCCGAAGTAGAGCTTGCCACTGAGGACGAAAGCATAGAGCTGCCCGATTGGATCGGAAGTGAGATAACGGGAGACAGGCGGTACTACAACTCATTCATTGCCGGCATTCAGAAGTGAGGAATGCCATCCACAAGGACACACAAGAACAAAGAACAATCGACACACAAAATAAAACGAAGTAATAATGAAAAAAAGACTATTGCTCCCCCTCTTTGCAGCTCTCTGCCTGAGCCAGATAGCTCATGCTGACGAGGGTATGTGGCTGATGCAACAGCTCGGACGGAAGTATGCGCAGATGAAAGAACGCGGCCTCAAGATGAAGGAATACGACCTTTACAACCCCAACGGCACATCACTGAAAGATGCCGTAGTACTATTCGATGGAGGATGTACGGGCGAAGTCGTTTCCGATCGCGGACTCGTACTGACCAATCACCACTGCGGATACGATATGATCCAGGCTCACAGCACGCTCGAACACAACTACCTCGAAGACGGATTTTGGGCGATGAGCGAAGCAGATGAATTACCGAACAAGGATATTTCCGTGGTATTCATCGACAAGATCGAAGATGTTACGGACTACGTCAAGAAAGAACTCAAAGCCATCAAAGATCCCAACAGCATGGACTACCTCTCTCCGAAGTACCTGCAAAAGTTGGCTGACAAAAAGGCCGGCAAGAACTTCTCTGCCAAGAATCCGGGACTTTCCGTAGAGATCAAAGCCTTCTATGGGGGCAATCTCTACCTGATGTTTACCAAAAAGACTTATACGGATGTTCGACTGGTGGGAGCACCTCCCAGCAGCATAGGCAAATTCGGTGCCGACACGGACAACTGGATCTGGCCTCGTCATACAGGCGACTTCTCCATCTTCCGTATCTATGGAGACAAGAACGGCAATCCCGCACCATACTCCAAAGACAATGTTCCACTCAAGCCGAAGCGTTTCTTCAACCTCTCTCTTGGTGGAGTACAAGAGAACGACTACGCCATGATAATGGGTTTCCCCGGTACTACGCACCGCTATTTCACAGCTTCGGAAGTAGACGAATGGAAGAGCATCGACAACGATATTCGCATCCGTATGCGTGATATTCGTCAGGGTGTCATGCTTAGGGAAATGCTGGCCGATCCTCAGATCAAAATCATGTATTCAGCTAAATATGCCGCCTCACAGAATGCTTACAAACGAGCCATAGGTGCCAACTGGGCAATCAAGACACGTGGTCTGCGTCAAAACAAACAGGCGATGCAGGACAGGCTGATCGCATGGGGAGCGAAGCAGGGTACTCCTCTATATGAAGAGGCCGTACACGAAATCGATGCTACGGTAGCCAAGCGTGCGGATCTGCGCCGTCGTTATTGGATGATAGAAGAGGGCATCATCCGTGGGATCGAGTTTGCCCGTTCTCCTATCCCTACCGAAGATGAAATGAAAGCTCTGCAAGGCAATGACGCTTCGGCTCGCAAGGAAGCGATCGATAAGATTCGTACACGCTACAGCAAGTTTGCCAACAAGGACTACAGTGCAGAGGTGGACAAGAAAGTGGCTGTAGCCATGCTGACAGAATATCTCAAGGAAATACCCTATGAGAATCTGCCTCTCCATTTGCGTCTCGTAAGAGACCGCTTTACAGGAGATGTTCAGGCCTATGTGGACGACATATTCGCTCGTTCCGTATTCGGTAGCGAAGCGCAGTTCAATGCCTTTGCAGCAGCACCTTCTGCAGAAAAACTTGCCGAAGATCCCATGGTACTCTTCGCCTCTTCGGTTTTCGACGAATACCGCAAACTCTACAACGAACTTCGTCCCTATGACGATCCCATTCTAAGGGCACAACGCACCTACATTGCAGGTCTCTTGGCAATGGATGGTGATCAGGATCAATTCCCTGATGCAAACCTGACGCTTCGTTTCACCTATGGTCAAGTGAAGGGCTATTCGCCCCGTGACAATGTTTACTACGGACACCAAACCACGTTGGATGGTGTAATGGAGAAAGAAGATCCCGATAATTGGGAATTCGTAGTCGATCCTAAACTCAAAGCCGTGTATGAGCGCAAAGACTTCGGACGTTATGCCGATCGCAACGGTCGCATGCCTGTAGCTTTCTGTGCCACTACGCATACAACCGGTGGCAATTCGGGCAGCCCCGTCATGAATGCCAATGGTGAGCTGATCGGTCTGAACTTCGACCGTAACTGGGAAGGCGTTGGTGGTGACATCCAGTATTTGGCCGACTACCAGCGCAGTATCATTGTGGATATTCGCTATGTCCTGCTTGTGATAGACAAGGTAGGTGGTTGCCAACGCCTGTTGGATGAAATGAATATCGTTCCCTAAAGCCGTAAGAGGTGTGTCGGACGTCCGGCACACCTCTTTCAATTATAAATCACATTCTCATACAGACACCGCTATTCATAATTAGGATTTACACGAATCTTGCACGGAGGGCAAAGCCCTCAAAAAAAAACATCAACAACAAATACCCTAACAACATGAGATTGAACCTAAGCTCCATGATTTCTCTATCCGAAATACCGGAGCGATACTACCGTCCGCAGAATACTTACGAAGAGACCCTGCTACGTCGGTTCGAGAATATACCGACCAATATATACCGCACCAACGACGAAGCAGCAGAAGTCATTGCCAACGAAATAGCCAAAGATATACGGGAGTCGCAGGCACAACACAAATACTACACACTGGCTCTGTCCGGAGGCAATTCGCCGGTCATCGTGTATGACAAACTGATACAAAAACACCGCGACGAAGGACTCAGCTTCCGCAACGTGATTGCCTTCACCGTATTCGAATACTATCCGCCGGTGAGCGAGAACTTGGGCTGTCTGGCCAAGTTGCGCAAGGACTTTCTCGACCATATCGACATCCTGCCGGAGAACATTATGGCACCCGATGTATATGCTTCGGAAGAAAACCTACTGCAAGCCTGTCAGGATTACGAATCCAAAATAGACAGCTTGGGTGGCATCAGACACATGCTCCTCGGCATCGGATCGGCCGGCAGTATCGCCTTCAACAGCCCGGGTACGCATCCCAACACATACACGCGCCTTGTCGTACTCGGCCATACGGAGCACAACGATGCTCTGACCATATTCAGCTCCCACGACACCATCCCCCCATCGGCTATCAGTATGGGACTGGCTACCATCCAGAAAGCTCACAAGGTGACCCTGCTGGCATGGGGAGAGAGCAAAGCGGAAGTAATAGCCCAAGCTATCGAAGGAAAGATTAGCGAGGCCTCTCCGGCTTCGTCCTTGCAACTACATCGCAATGCTTCCATCGTGTTGGATCTGTCGGCATCGTCTTGTCTCACGAGGATCAATCGTCCTTGGCTGGTGACGAGCTGTATCTGGAACAAACAGCTCATACGCAGGGCAGTAGTATGGCTGTGCGGACTGACCGGCAAGCCCATCCTGAAGCTGACGAACAAGGACTATACGGAGAACGGACTGGGTGAATTGCTGGCCAAATACGGCTCGGCCTACGAGGTAAACATCAAGCTCTTCAACGACATCCAGCACACCATCACCGGCTGGCCGGGCGGAAAGCCCAATGCCGATGACAGCAGCAGGCCGGAGAGAGCACTACCCTATCCCAAGAGGGTGGTTATCTTCAGTCCACACCCCGATGATGACGTCATTTCGATGGGTGGAACATTCCACAAACTGGTCAATCAGGGACACGATGTACATGTAGCCTACCAGACCTCCGGCAATATAGCCGTAGGGGATGAAGAAGTGATTCGATACGTGTCGTACCTCAGAAATGTATGCCGCCGGTACGGGCAAGAGAGCAGCCCCATTCTGGCCAAAGCAGAAGAAGTGCGGCACTATCTCATGCACAAAAAGATAGAAGGGGATCCCGAGCAGGAGGATATCAGGTTTATGAAAGGAACCATCCGACGCGAAGAAGCCCGAACGGCATGCAGATACTTGGGATTGCCGGAGGATCATGTTCATTTCCTCGATCTGCCTTTCTATGAGACGGGATTGATCAGGAAAAATCCTTTGGGAGAGGAAGACGTGTGCATCATCATAGCTCTATTGGAAGAGATACAGCCACACCAGATATTCGTAGCAGGGGATTTGGCCGATCCGCACGGCACGCATCGCGTTTGTCTGAACGCCGTTTTGGCAGCTATAGACGAGCTGAAAGAGGAGCCTTGGTTCAAGGAAGATTGTCGCGTATGGATGTATCGCGGGGCATGGGCAGAGTGGGAAATGGACTACATAGAGATGGCTGTACCGATGAGTCCGGACGAACTCCGCTTCAAACGAAACAGCATCCTCAAGCATCAGTCCCAAATGGAGTCCGCCCCCTTCCTTGGCGATGACGAACGGCTCTTCTGGCAGAGGGCAGAGGATCGAAACAGACAAACGGCCACCCTGTACGAAAAGCTCGGCTTGGCCTCCTATGAAGCCATAGAGGCATTCGTACAGTATAAGCCTGTGGAATAGAGAAGCGGTATAAATACAGTAAGAGAGGCTTCCTTCATTTGTCCATTCGGGACGGAGAAGGAAGCCTCTCTGTTTTGATACCGACCTTTGCCAACGGCAGGTGGAGTTTATCTCTTAGCGAGCTGATGATCGATGAAGATCAGATTCTGCTCCTGAGAGAGACGGATCGTATCGACGATTTCAGCAGCAGTGGCTTCCTCTTCTACCTGCTCGCGGATATACTTCCAGAAGAAGTCCTGCGATGCCATATCTCTGGCTTCGGAGGCAGCCCTTACGACACCTTCGATCATTTCGGTCACTTTGCATTCGTGTTCGTACACTTGTTGGAATACCTCCAATACAGAGCCGAACTTCTGGGGCACGGCATCGATAGCTTCTATCTTCACCTCACCGCCACGCTTCAGGAGGTAGTCCATCATATCGTAGGCGTGCTCCATTTCCTCGAGGCTCTGCTTTTTGAGCCAATGGGCAAAGCCGTTGTACCCTATCTGCGCAAAATGCACGGACATGGACAGATAGAGGTTTGAAGACCACATTTCGGCCTTGATTTGGTCATTGATCGCTTTTGTTACGTTTTCGCTTATTTTCATTGTTCTGTAAATTTATTATTCGGGCCTACACAGCGAAACCCGATGATTATTTACTTCTATATCCATTAACCGAATAACACCTCCTTTTGTTCACCGCCAAAGCAATCTTGCCACACCTTAATTTGGAGCATGAGTCTGACATAAGACGAGAACTTATCTATGCCACGAAGGATCAATAACCGGACGGCTATTACGATCTGCTCCATCCAACCACCAACCACCTTAGAAGAGCAGAGCCATATTATCGTTCGGTCGATTTACGTGCCGGAATTTTCGAGTTTGCTATCCGATAAAATGTGGCGCGAGAAGTTTTTTGTTTTGGCGCGAGAAGTAAAAAATTTACGCGCCAAAACGAAAAAGATCTCACGCCATTTTTTCAGGAAACACGAACGACAATCCGAACATTTCTCACTCGTAAAATATGAAGGCAGTAAGTTATAAACGTCAAGCCTCGGGATCAATTCAGTAGTATCAGTCTACAAGCCTTATCGTCTCTCACTTCCGAATTTCAAATTTCACGTCAATATATCTCCCTATTCCAATGGGTTGATCGCTTCTGGAGGATGCCCTACCTGATACTTAGTTCGCAGCAAGGGCAAATCCTCCATTGTCAAATATTCAGAGGAAAAACAAACTATCCTACATTATCGTGGGAGGAATGAGTACTTTTGCAGGGAATCATGTTATTTGCTTGAGCCGGTCAAGATTAGGAATCCGGCCTTTCCGATTATGAAAAAGAAAGTCGCATTAATCACGGGAATCACAGGGCAGGACGGCTCTTTCCTCGCCGAGTTTCTGATAGAAAAGGGGTACGAAGTGCATGGTATCCTGCGCCGTTCGTCTTCGTTCAATACGGGACGAATCGAACATCTCTATCTGGACGAATGGGTACGGGATATGAAGCGCGAGCGGCTGATCAATCTGCACTATGGGGACATGACGGACAGCTCCTCTTTGGTACGCATCATTCAGACCACTCGCCCCTCGGAAATATACAATCTGGCCGCTCAAAGCCACGTCAAGGTCTCGTTCGACGTTCCGGAGTACACGGCAGAGGCCGATGCCGTGGGCACGCTTCGCCTCTTGGAAGCGGTGCGAATACTCGGATTGGAAAAAGAAACACGGATCTACCAGGCCTCTACATCCGAGCTGTTCGGCAAGGTGCAGGAAGTGCCCCAACGGGAGAGCACTCCGTTTTATCCCCGATCGCCGTACGGAGTGGCCAAGCAGTATGCTTTCTGGATCACGAAGAACTATCGCGAGAGCTACGGCATGTTTGCTGTCAATGGCATTCTCTTCAACCATGAGAGCGAACGCCGCGGCGAAACCTTCGTCACCAGAAAGATCACGCTGGCCGCTGCTCGCATCAAGCAAGGATTTCAGGACAAGCTCTACCTCGGCAATCTGGATGCCCGTCGCGACTGGGGCTATGCTCGCGACTACGTGGAGTGTATGTGGCTGATGCTACAGCACGATATGCCGGAAGACTTCGTCATCGCCACAGGGGAGATGCACAGTGTACGCGAGTTCGCTACTCTGGCATTTCGTGAAGTCGGCATAGCACTGGAGTGGAAAGGCTGCGGAGTGGAAGAGCAAGGCATAGACACCGCCACGGGACGGGTTTTGGTAGAGGTGGATCGGAAATACTTCCGTCCCTGCGAAGTGGATCAGCTATTGGGCGACCCTACCAAAGCCAAGACGCTACTGGGATGGAATCCGACAAAGACCTCTTTCGAAGAGCTGGTACGAATCATGGTCGAAGCAGACATGAGATTTGTCCAAAAGCTGCATATAAGAGCCGAAATAGACAATTCCTACGATGAATAAAGATGCCAAAATCTATGTGGCCGGTCATCGCGGTTTGGTCGGATCAGCCATTTGGAACGATCTCCGCCGGAAGGGTTATACCAACCTTGTCGGGCGAACTCATCAGGAGCTGGACTTGCTCGATGCCGTAGCCGTCAGAGAGTTTTTCGACAAGGAAGAGCCTCAATACGTATTTCTCGCAGCTGCCTATGTGGGAGGCATCATGGCGAACAATCGTTTCCGTGCCGACTTCATCTATCGCAATCTGGGTATCCAGCAGAATATCATCGGAGAAAGCTACAGGCACCGTGTCAGCAAGCTGATGTTTCTCGGCAGTACCTGTATCTATCCGCGCGATGCCCATCAGCCGATGCGTGAGGAAGAACTGCTGACAGCTCCGCTGGAATACACCAACGAGCCGTATGCCATAGCCAAAATCGCAGGACTGAAGATGTGCGAGAGCTTCAACCTCCAATACGGTACCAATTATATAGCTGTGATGCCGACCAACCTGTACGGACCCAACGACAATTTCGATTTGGAGCGAAGCCATGTGCTTCCGGCCATGATCAGGAAGATTTATTTGGCCGATTGCCTGCTTCGCCACGATGAGGAAGCAGTTAGAGCAGATTTATCTGCACGTCGCGTCGAAGGCATCAACGGGTCTTCTTCTTTCGATGATATTCTCTCCTTGCTCAAGCGGTACGGCATCACGGCCGAAAGGGTAAGCCTATGGGGTACAGGTCGTCCGATGCGCGAATTTCTATGGAGCGAGGAGATGGCCGATGCCTGCGTATTCCTCATGGAGCATCGCGACTTCTCCGATATGTACTCCCACGGGACCCAAGAGATCCGCAACTGCCATATCAACATCGGCACTGGGGAGGAAATCTCCATTCGCGATTTGGCTTCGCTGATAGCAAAGACCATCGGTTACGAAGGCCTTATCGAGTTCGACTCCTCCAAACCGGACGGCACGATGCGCAAACTAACGGATGTAAGCAAACTCCATGCCTTAGGCTGGAAGCACCGAATCGACATAACCACAGGAGTGCGAATGTTAGTGGATTGGTATCGTCCGAAGTAGACATTCGCATACCTGCTTTCATTTATCGAACCAAAACCAAATAACAGACTGATTATTTGCTACCTTTGCAGAGTTGCTGAATGAAAGACATTTGCAATTATCATCTTAATCATAAACAATCTTATTCTAATTAGGATTATGGAAAATATCGATTGGTCATCGCTCTCATTCGGTTATATGAAGACCGACTACAACGTGCGTTGTTACTATCGCAATGGCAAATGGGGAGAGCTTGAAGTATCCTCAGAGGAAACGATCACGATGCACATGGCTGCCACATGCCTCCACTATGGACAGGAAGCATTCGAAGGGATGAAGGCTTTCCGGGGCAAAGACGGCAAGATCCGCCTCTTCCGCATGGACGAGAATGCCAAGCGCATGAACAGATCATGCCAAGGTGTGGTAATGGCCGAGCTGCCGCAGGAAATCTTCGAAGCAGCTGTAATCAAAGCCGTAAAGATGAACGAGCGTTTCGTTCCTCCCTACGAAAGCGGAGCTTCTCTTTACATCCGTCCGCTTGTTATCGGACTGGGTGCACAAGTGGGTGTGAAGCCGGCTCCCGAGTATCTCTTCATCGTCTTTGTAACGCCCGTAGGGCCGTATTTCAAAGAAGGATTCAAACCGACCAAGATGGCTATCTTCCGCGAGTATGACCGTGCAGCTCCTCTGGGTACGGGTACGATCAAAGTAGGCGGTAACTATGCAGCAGGTATGATCCCCACGGTGAAAGCTCACGAAATGGGCTACTCTGCAGCTATCTTCTTGGATGCCAAAGAAAAGAGGTACATAGACGAAGCCGGTCCGGCCAACTTCTTCGCCATCAAGAACAATACTTATATCACTCCCGAATCCAGCTCTATCCTGCCCTCTATCACAAATAAGAGTCTGATGCAGGTGGCTCAGGATCTGGGTCTGAAGGTAGAGCGTCGTCCGGTAGCCGAAGACGAGCTTGCTACTTTCGAAGAAGCAGGTGCTTGTGGTACGGCAGCCGTGATCAGTCCTATCTCCGAGATCGACGACTTGGAGAACAACAAACAGTACGTAATCAGCAAGGACGGCAAACCGGGTCCGTGGTGCGAAAAGCTCTATCACGAACTTCGTGCCATCCAGTATGGCGACAAGCCCGACACTCATGGTTGGGTGACAATCCTCGACTAATATCCCCTAATCTATTCGCTTAGAAAGAAAGGCATCGCAACCGAGTTGCGATGCCTTTCTCTATTACGGATGTTCAAAAAGCGGACAACTTATGAAGCTATACGGGCTTCACTCTTTGCCAAACATTTCACGATCCTTGATTTTCTTGGGATCGGTGTAGAACTTTTCCCACCATGCTTTCTCATCTTGCTTGCGGGGAGGTTTCGTCAGGAACAATCGTATATTACACTCTTCGGCCTGTGCCAGATTGACCCTGAAGTGATAATGATCAAAGATTCGCAAAGCCTCGATCATATAGGATATAGCTACTTTTCGATCCTTGACAAACAGGAGATTCTCACCGTTCTTGCGATCTGCAGTCGTAGAAAAATTGTATGACCCCAGATAAACACGGGCAGTAGGCTTATCAAAGTCAATCACTATAAACTTATGATGCATACGCGTGCCACCTCCTCCGGTCGGCTCTGACTTGAATGGCTCCGGCATGTTTTTATTGATGGCCTGCGGATACACAGGCATAAGATTGCCGTTGGGCTTTTGCAAATTGAGCCCTCCCATTCTTTTATCCGAGATACCATAGACGAACACATCGTCCTTCTCCAGCACACGTACTATTTCTTCTTTCAGCGAACCGGTGGTTTGCGACAGGAAAGCGAGTGAATAAAAGAGGCTCGACTCCGTACCGGCTACATCAGCAGCAATAGTATCCAACAAAGCATTGTCTTTGGAGTGTGGAGAAAAAGATACCTGCGCATCTATCTTCGGAAGATTGAGATTATTCCAGAGGGCAGAGCTTGTCTTGCCGAATTTGGGTACCGAAGAATTCCAATAATGATCAAAAGCATCCCAAAACGGCTTTATAGCCTCCTCTCCTCGAACGACAACGACATTATTGGACTGCACATACAGGCCTCGCCAAGTGAAATTAGTAGATCCACAGACTGCAGCTTTTACCTTAGAGCCGTTCACTACGATTGTTTTATTGTGCTGCAATTGCCCCATGTGCTGTCGCTTTGCCTTACCCATGGTCGAGGAAAGCAGCTTTTCAAAGGCGATGCTTTCAGCCGAATCATGTTCTTTGTGTTCTGCACTATCGTCAATGATAATGGACAGCCTTTCGCCTAATTGTACAAACCGCTCCACAATCGCGGGAAGATTGAGATCGAATGCTACCACCCTTACTTCGGCCGTTTGATCAGCTATCGCGTCGTCCAAGAGACGGAGCAGAGCCTCTACAGCCTCGAAACCCATCCAAGAGAGTGCAGCAGAAGCCTTCGGATGAGTAGGCACAAAGTCGATACCCGACTTGGAATCTTTCGGCAGCAATGCAGCCACACCACCTCCATCCGAAAATCTATCGACAAAAGCCTGTGATGAAATGAATCCGCGAGTGAATGCCACATCAAGACAGTCCGGATAGGTCTCGCGATGCAATACTACCTCCACTCGCTGCTCCTCTCCATAACTCAATTCATCATAATAGTTCATAAAAACGGGTTTTACCACATAGACGAAAGCTCCGTTTTTATCTGCATTGCGAGGGAAGTGTACCCAGCGAAACATTTGGAAAGGAGACAAAAGGGAAGACTTAGCCGCTTTACACACGGTTCCATCCTGATTGAGGAAAGAAAGCCTGTTCTTCAAAGCATAGTAGCGATCGCCATCCGGCTCCTTGTACTCTATGGAAAAACCGACAAAATCCCGAGGAGGACGCCCCTTTTTCCAATTCATAGCCAAAAGAACCATGCCGTCTCCTCTATAGACTTTCAAGGAAAATACAGCCTTTTCGTTTTTCCCGGTCAAAATAAAATCGTCCAAATCCCGCTTCATGACTATAATTTGTTAATCGATCAAATATAACAAAAGATTGTTTTGAAAACTAATATTCTAATGTCTTTGTTATCTTTACAAAACAAGATTGAATCAATCGATCAATCAGAGAGTGTTAGTATAAGCAGTATTAATAAAAAAGCTTTTTATCTATGGCAAACTACAAAGTGATGGAAGTAGAAGGTATCGGTCCCGTTATGGCCGGTAAACTGAATGATGCAGGAATCAACACTACAGACCAACTCCTGCAAGCGTGCAAAACAAAAGCAAATCGAAAGGCTTTGGCTGAAAAAAGCGGTATCGATGAGGCCAAAATCCTCAAGTTTGCCAATATGGTAGACCTTTTTCGCATCAAAGGAGTAGGAAGCGAATACGCTGAACTCCTTGAAGCAGCCGGAGTAGACACTGTGAAGGAGCTTGCCACTCGGAAAGCAGAAAATCTGACACAGAAGATGGCAGAGGTGAACGAAAGCAAAAAACTGGTGCGTCGCCTGCCCGTACTCAAAATGGTAGAGGACTGGATCAGTCAGGCAAAGGCACTGCCTCGAATGCTTGAGTACTAAGATCGCTGTTGCGTAGCGTATCAGCAGGCATTAGAAGCAGCTCGAATCTCTGAGTTTGAGACTAAGAACGGCTCCTTATCCCTGTTTCACATTCGAAAAGAAAATATAGGTGGGCAGAGGGCACCTACCCCGATCCGACTATATTCTCTTCTTGCATTATTTTTTAGTATTTCCAAAGGTTAAAGGGCGCTTTCCTTCATTGAGGGAAGCGCTTTATTCCGCAATAAAAATTCGCAACTAAAACTACCAGGACATAAAACGGTGGAAAGCACCGAAAAGCGAAGTATTTTTATAAGCTGTATTTCTCCTTTATTCATTGGTTTAGTTAGTATTTTTGCGCTATCATGAGATTATCAGAATTACATACGGGCGATCAAGCAGTAATCGTACGAGTAGAAGGTCGCGGGGTATTCCGCAAACGGATTTTAGAAATGGGATTTGTGCACGGCAAGACGATTACTGTCGTCCAGTGTGCCCCATTGCGGGATCCGGTCTATTATCGCATCATGGACTACAATGTCTCTTTACGGAGAGAGGATGCAGCCAAGATAGAAGTGGAGCTTATATCCTCTAATGCAACTTCTTCCTCGGCAGAAAACGGAGAAGGAGAACAATTGGCTATGTCGGCTTCTAACGGATCGGTTTCGACAAATACCGCAGAGAGCTTCCAACCGGATACAGATGATTCGGCGAGAGGAACCGATGTCAAGCCGAACGGGCATGTGATACGTGTTGCACTAATCGGGAATCCCAACTGCGGTAAGACCTCCATATTCAACCGCGCCAGCGGTGCCCATGAACATGTAGGGAACTATAGCGGCGTGACGGTAGAAGCGAAAGAAGGTCTCTTCCGGCACAAGGACTACAAGATAGAGATTATCGACCTGCCCGGCACCTACTCTCTTTCTCCATACAGTCCTGAAGAACTGTATATCCGCCAGTATCTAAGCGAGGAAACCCGTCCCGATCTGGTGCTGAATGTAGTAGATACCTGTAATCTGGAGCGCAATCTTTACCTGACCCTCCAGCTCAAAGAAATGGGTTTGCCTGTTGTCATCGCACTGAATATGTTCGATGAGTTCGAGAAGAAAGGCGACACCTTCGACTATCCTGCCCTATCCGCTATGCTCGGTATCCCCATGGTTCCGACGGTGGGGCGTACGGGACAAGGCCTGCCGGAGCTTTTCGATACGCTTATCTCCATTCATGAAGGACGAAACAAAATCATACGTCCCATTCGTATCAACTATGGCAGCATCATAGAACCGGCCGTAGAAGCTCTGACAGAGAAAATAAAAAATCAGCTCTCTCTACCCTACTCCCTTCCGGCACGCTATATAGCTGTCAAACTGCTGGAAGGCGATAAGGAGATGAATCGCTTCGTAGGCGAACAGCCCAAAGGTCTTTTCATCCTTTCGGCCCGAGACTTCGCCCTACGAGAGATCGACGAACATCTGACAGTGGCGAGCGATGCCGAAAGCGTTATCACGGATCAGCGATACGGATTCATCGCAGGAGCCCTCAAAGAAACTTACCGGAGTAGCTACAAACAGCTCAAGACCCTGACCGATAAGATCGATCATATCGTCACCCATCGTGTCTTGGGTTTCCCTCTCTTCCTCCTATTCATGTTTATCATGTTCGAGGCTACGTTTGTTCTCGGCCAGTATCCGATGGACTGGATCGAAGCAGGTGTAGGTTGGATAGGCAGCATGGTAAATACCTTCATGCCCGATGGTTCGTTCAAGGATCTGATCGTGGACGGAGTGATAGGAGGCGTAGGCGGTGTGATCGTCTTCCTGCCGAACATCCTCATCCTCTATTTCTTCATTTCGCTGATGGAAGACAGCGGCTATATGGCACGTGCAGCCTTCATCATGGACAAGATCATGCACCGAATGGGACTGCATGGCAAATCGTTCATTCCCCTTATCATGGGATTCGGCTGTAACGTTCCCGCCATTATGGCCACTCGCACGATCGAAAGCAAACAAAGTCGCATGATCACCATGCTCGTAACACCTCTGATGAGCTGTAGTGCCCGTCTGCCGGTCTATTTGCTTTTGGCCGGTGCATTCTTCCCCGATTCGGCCGGCTTGGTGCTTTTCGGATTGTATTTTCTGGGTATTCTGTTGGCTGTATTATTGGCACGTCTTTTCAAAAAAACACTTTTCAAGGTGGAAGACGTTCCCTTCGTCATGGAACTCCCCCCCTATCGTATGCCGACCTCTCGCTCCGTAATCGTACATATGTGGAATAAGGCAGCACAATACCTGCGCAAAATGGGTAGCATCATCCTGCTTGCTTCGATCGTCATTTGGTTCCTCAGCTATTACCCTCGCTACTCCGAAGAGGCTGTACTGATCTCCCAAATCGAACAGATAGAAGGTAATCCGCTGCTGGACGAAGAGGAGAAGACATCTCAGAAAGAAGAGCTGAATCGCAAAGCGCATATCGAACAGCAAGAACAATCCTACATCGGACGATTCGGCAAAGCCGTTCAACCCGTATTGGCACCGATCGGTTTCGATTGGAAAATGAGTGTAAGCTTGCTAACTGGTATGGCAGCCAAAGAGGTCGTAGTGAGTACCCTCGGTGTCATCTATACGGGCGACAGTGATGATAGCGACGAAGCTGCCCAGCGACTGGGCGAACGTATCCGAGAGGATCGCGACGCAGAAGGCAACCATACATTCTCCCCTATCATTGCTTTGGCACTGATGGCTTTCGTGCTGATTTATTTTCCGTGCATCGCTACCGTGGTCGCTATCGGACGTGAAAGCGGACATTGGAAGTGGGCAGCTTTCTCCATTATATACTCCTGCTCGCTGGCATGGATCGTATCGTTCCTTATCTACCGGATAGGGATACTCTTCTTCTAAACCGTATAAGCCCAAAGATATGATACAGAATATCCTCACAGCCATAACGGGTATCCTTGTCCTCGTCCTGATCGTTTATCGTTTGGTACGTCTCTGGAAGCGAAAAGACTCTGGCGGTGGATGCTCCGGCTGCTCGTCCAAATCCGATTGTGCCTTGTCCTCGAAAACGATGAAGGAAAAAGGCAATCCATCATCCCTCAAATAAAACTCTCATGGAAACAGGACGGCAATACTATCCCCTCAGTATCTGGCAGCGGATTCTCTCTGTCCTCGTTATTATAGTGTTAGCCATTGCTCTGGTCCCGGCTTGGTACAACGGCATGTGGGCTTTGGCAGTTGCCTTGTGGGTTATTATTCTTCCTGCTGTAGGATGGAGTATAGCTATTATTCCACGCTATACAGAGGTGACAGAGAAGCAAATAATCGTCAAGCAAGTATGGGGGCAATTAGTCTTCGACAAGAAGGAAGTGGAAATAGTGCCTATCGTCAAAGACGATCTCAAAAGCTCGATTCGTACATTCGGCAATGGAGGTCTATTCGGCTATGCCGGTTATTTCCAGAATAAGAAACTGGGGAAGTACCGTATGTATGTAACGCGCTTGAAAGACTTATCGCTACTCACAGACCGCAACGGCCAGAAAACGGTGATCAACCTGCGACAGGCATACCCCCCCACTCGTCATCAACGTGAACCCGACATAAGGGGAACACATCATCTCATCATAATCCGCTTTTAGTTTACGCGCCTAAAATTTGTGGCTTATCACCTCTAAAAAAGTGGCGCGTAAACGTTTTCGTTTTGGCGCGAGAAGCAAAAAATTCCCGCGCCAGAGCGAAAAATATCTCGTGCCAAAAAGAGAAACTTACGGCGCGTGTTTCTCCGGAAAACACGCGCGACATCTAAGAATTCGGAGAGCTCAGAAAATCAGCAATTATGTCGAAATATTTGACCTACTTCAAGTGGTTTTGCACTAAAACCGATACTGCAACGTAAGAGAAAGGCTGTATACTTTCAGACTGTACTTCGAATAGGTGGCCATTGCATCATCCGTCAACGAAAGAGTCCGGTACTCACCCGGATCTGAGTAGATGAAGCTCAGTGTCCCTTCCCTACCCAATGCTTGCTTGTCTTTTTTATTGACATGGAATAGAAGTCGCCTCGTGTCTTAGCGTCTTGTATCATATGGCGTTTGTTCCATTTCGCCCCTGCCGTGATTGCGATTTGACTGCCGGGGAATACAGCCAATTGAGCTCCCCAAATCCGGTCGGTCTGATTGATAGGCCTGTCCGAAATCCTCCACCGTCTTGCCGAAAGCTCTCCATTGAGAGACAGTTCCATCCATTTGAACGGCCGGCTGAGCAACTTTCCACTCAGAGCGTATGTCTCCGCCAGCACCTGCAGTGTCGTTTTTTGGTGAATGACAGAGGATTTGTTTCTGTCATAGCTCGCTTGGAGAATAAGCTTGGAAGCTAATGGCCTGTAAAAGAAATCTGTGGAGGCACTTAGCCCGAAGTTGTACAGGGAAGTAGGGATAGAGGCGAATGTGGAAGAAAGTGAAGAGGTATTTATCTGTTCCGTGGCAGAGGTGTTGGACTTGGTTCGGCATCTCTTCTTCCAGGGCTATCGCATTTGAAAGTTTATACTGTATCCTTGGCCTCTTTCTTCTATAATTTGGGACTCTAGTACATTAATGCGTACTTGTTTTGATAACCGGACGTAGCAATCGTTAGGTTTATAAGTGTGATAACAGCTCAAATGCGATTGCCCTGTCTCTTCTTCTGACGTATTACTGTCTCGAAGGATATTTTTTCTATCTTTGTGCGGACTTTGTTCAGAGCTGCCTTTTCCTAACAGGATCGGCGGTAATGATTAAAAGGGAATCGGGTGAAAATCCCGAGCAGTCCCGCTGCTGTAAACCTTGTTAAGCTTCCGGCATTTATATCCACTGTCCGTTCTGTGCGGATGGGAAGGAGTCGGAAGTATGGGGTGAGCCAGAAGACCTGCAAAGTCTTTGTCTGCGGCTTCGAGGAAAAGCCGGGAGAGAATGCTCTTGTGGTCAATCCGACTTTACTGCCACAAGGATCCGTTTCTTTCCCTTTCAATCCCCCGAGGAAAATTCTGTTTCCGACGCAGCGGAAACGATCCGATTCTTTTGCCAGGAATTGGAGTGTATTGTGAGCGGACCCTTATGGTCTTGTCTTGGTGGGATGAGCTCCACACAAGGCAGACCTAAGGGTCTTATCATTTCTCCCCCTCCCCTATCATACTTATTGCCGTGTGCTTGGAGCGGATCATCAGGGTTCGGAAGAACGAATCTATTCTGCGTCCCCATGTCAGGACTTAAATTAAATGTTACTTTTGTAGGGCTTTCAATATGGGAATCATCGTCTCTATTGGCAGGGCATAAAATGATAAAATCACTTAGCTGAATTTCCGGTGTATCGTCTTTAGCTCACTAAGATGTAGAGCCGATCTCGACCCATAGAAATAACAGCACACAGTAATCAACTAAAACTAAAAGCTATTTCGATCAATATGCAATGGCTGAATGACTTGCTTTTCGGCGTAGGAGTGGGGCACTCTATCCTCCTCATATCCATTACGATTGCCTTAGGGATTTGGTTGGGAAAGATAAAGATCTTCGGAATCTCCCTGGGTGTTACTTTCGTTCTTTTTGTAGGGATTGTCTTAGGGCATTTCGGTATGCACCTGCACCCCGATGTACACCATTTCTTCAAAGAGTTTGGACTGATCCTATTCGTTTACTCGGTGGGGATGCAAGTAGGCCCGGGCTTTTTCTCCTCTCTTCGTAAGGGGGGGCTTACCCTGAATATGCTTGCCATGGGTGTAGTTTTCCTGGGCGTACTGACCACCGTGGTTCTACACTTCGTGACAGGCATCCCCATGTCTACGATGGTAGGCGTTCTGTCCGGAGCCGTGACGAATACACCGGGTCTGGGAGCTGCCGAACAAACATTCCACGACCTCACAGGAACGAGCGATCCGACCATTACACTCGGATATGCCGTAGCCTATCCATTGGGAGTGGTGGGGATCATCGCATCGATGCTGATCGTACGTGCCATTTTCAAGATCAGTGTGGCAAAAGAAAAGGAAAAGATGGACAATCTGGAGCAGGGCGATGAAAATCAGGCTATCGCACTCTCTCTGGTTGTGAAAAATCCGGCCGTTTTCTCCAAAACGCTGGCCGAAGTACGCCAACTGCTCAAAGGTCATGACTACGTGATTTCGCGCACGATGGATTCGCGCACCAACAGTATTTCGCTGGCACATTCGGATACGGTTCTAAATGAAAACGACAGGGTTTTCGTTATTACCAATCCGCAAAATGCTGCGGTGATCAGCAGCTTCATCGGGACTGAGGTACAGATGGACAGGAAGCAGTGGATACCTACCGAGTCGCATTTGGTGAGTCGCCGATTCATCGTCACGAAGTCCGAGTTGAATGGAAAGACCCTCGGTTCATTGCAGCTACGCAAATTACATGGCATGAATGTGACACGGGTAAACCGTGCCGGAGTTGAGATGGTAGCATTGGCTTCCCTTCCGCTACAGGTGGGCGATCGTCTGACTGTAGTGGGCAGTGAGTTGGTGATGCCCAAGGTGGAAGAACTGATCGGCAATTCCGTCAAGCGGCTCAACGAACCGAACCTGATGTCCATATTCATCGGCATCGGTCTCGGTATCCTTTTGGGTTCGCTTCCGATCGTTTTGCCCGGTATTCCTCAGCCCGTCAAGCTGGGACTTGCCGGTGGCCCATTGGTAGTGGCTATTCTGTTGAGCCGGTTCGGTTATCGGTATAAGCTGGTGACTTATACGACACCTAGTGCCAATTTGATGTTAAGAGAAATCGGCATCACCATATTCTTGGCTTGCGTAGGATTGGGAGCCGGGGAGGGATTCGTCGATACGATAGTAAACAAGGGTGGTTTTACATGGATCGGATACGGTTTTATAATCACCCTCCTGCCTCTTCTGATCATCGGCTTTATCGCTCGCAAAGGATATAAGATCAATTACCTTACACTGATGGGGATGTTGGCCGGTAGCACTACAGACCCTCCCGCACTGGCATACGCCAACAACACGACTAACCACGATGCCCCGGCCGTAGGCTACGCCACGGTCTATCCTCTGACCATGTTCTTGAGGGTGCTGACTGCACAATTGCTCATCTTATTCTTTTGCTCTTAGTCCGGCGAACCGAAAGACTCGCTTTTGCGGAGCCTGTCTCCGCTGTATTCGCGGTAGACCGCTTGTACATATCGACTAATGCCAAGCTGAATGGTGACTGATACACAAGACAATGAGCCTATCGTTTTCGGAGAGCATAATGTCCACGCCGAAAACCTTTCCATAGGCCGTCTTGTCACATACTTTCCGTGGACAGAATACTTCAATGCGTTAGGCATGGCAGGGGCCTACCCGGCTCTGCTTTACACAGATGAAAAAGCCGATGCCTTGTATGAAGCCGTATCGTCGCTTTTAGGCGAGTGGATCGTATCGGGAGATCCGTGGATCGACCTCTCTTTGGTTTTTCACGATGTGGAGGGAGGGCAGCCCGAAGGCGATTTGGAGGTCGTGCTCTCCTCTCATCTAAGCGATGAAGACATTATGCCTGTAGCGTCCCTTTCTTTGTATGATATGGGATACTACCTCTTGGAGGCAGCCGCTGCATGGATAGCTGATCAAGAGGCATACGGGATGCAAACGGTGATCGAGCGAAAAGACATCAGCCGCAGACCCTCGGAGGAAGGTCTACGGCTGATGGGGCACTGGGTCTTGAGAGCAATCGAAAGTTAGCAGCCCTCCATTCCGCAAGAGCAACCCTCGGGATCCAATTCTATCGTAGCATGCCGTATTCCGTGGGCACTGCACTTCTCCCGTACCGATTCTTTCATATCGAATACTGCTTGGGGCGAACTGAAATCGTCCGGGCAGTACACAACGTGAATCGTCATCACGTGCGACTCTCCGTCGAGTGTCCACAGGTGGATGTCGTGAACGCTACGTATATGCGGCAGAGAGAGTATGTCCGTTTTTAATCCTTCTAAGTCTATCCCGTCGGGCACACCTTGCAGCATGACTTTGAAGGTCTCGCGCAGATTGCCGTACACATTGTATAGAATCCACGCTGTGATACATAGAGAAAGTATCGGGTCGAGGATCGGGGCATTGACAAAGAGCATAACGATACTGACTACAAGGACAGCCGCCCATCCGAGCACATCCTCCATAAGGTGCAGCATCACGGCGCGCTCATTGAGCGAAGAGCTTCCTTTCAGCCTGAATGCGGCCAAACCATTGACAGCGAGTCCGAATATGGCCAGCACAAGCATTCCTCCCGCCTTGGGTTCTCCCGGTACGCTAAGACGTTCGATGGCAGCGATAATGACAAAAACGGATCCTACCAGAAGAATAAGCGAAATGAGCAAAGCTCCAAGTAGGGAGAAACGTTTGTATCCATAGCTGAATGAGGTGTCGCGCCCCTTTTCAGACAGCTTCTGTAGTCGCCAGGCAACACCGAGGGAAATGGAATCGCCGAAATCGTGCAAAGCATCCGACAGGATGGCCACACTGCCGGTGAAAATACCACCGACCAATTCTACAATAGCAAAGAAGAGATTCATGGCGAAAGCAAAAAGCAAATTGCTTCCACTGCCGCCATGGTGGTGATGGAGATGATGATGGTGTCCGTGGTGATGATGCTCTTGATGGTGATGAGCATCATGTTGGTGCTCCGAGCAGCAAGTGTGAGTGTGAGATTGTCTTGTTTCCATAGATTTGTCTCCTACACGTTTGATCTGATGTTTTTGTTTTGACGGTGTGTCATAATGTCCAAATTACGGCGTTGCTTGCGATATTCGGCTTGTACTTTACACATTCTTACCCATCTAAAGGGGTGGGTTGTACCCAAAAAGAATTTTGACACAGCCCATCTTTATTGCAAAGGTGATCATTTTGTTGACATTTTTACCATATATTTCCGCACTTTCACAAAGTGCCGATTCCTCAAATAAAATTTACTATTGGAAAATACATCTTCCATTTCTCAATCTGTCGTGCTGGGCTGTAATCTTAAAAGATTTTTCAGCATTCTCTCAATACGGAGCATAATCAAACGGCTCTGGAAGAAGAGAAAAAACGCTACTTTTGTATCAATGGAGACCGCGGAAGAAGCGTATCATTCCTGCGTACAATCCTACAAGATTCATTTCAACTATGATGAGAACGACATGAAGGTTCATAAAGAAAGTACCGGCCTTTTAGTATCCATGGCAACCCTCTTCACAGGGATATGCTTGAGCCTGTTTTATTTCCTTGGGACTTCTTTTGTATCCTATTTGGTAATGATCATTGCCATTTTCCTCTATCTGCTTACGATCAACTTTTTTCGTTGCCCTAAGAGACACAGCCCCTTTGCCGATGACGATCGTGCCGTTGTGGCACCTGCCGATGGCAAGATTGTAGCCATCGAAGAAGTATCCGAAAACGAAATACTCCATGAACGCTGTATTCAGGTATCGATTTTTATGTCGGTTTTCAACGTTCATGCCAATTGGTTCCCCTGCAAAGGCAAGGTTACGCACGTATCCCACAAGAACGGTCATTTTATCGCAGCCTACCTTCCTAAAAGCAGCACCGACAACGAGCGTTCGGCTATCGTTATCAAAACGGAAAGAGGGGCTCGCATACTGGCGCGACAGATTGCAGGGGCCTTGGCTCGCCGTATCGTTACCTATGCAGAGGTGGGGGATATATGCTCCATAGATGCCCATATGGGTTTTATCAAGTTTGGCTCACGAGTAGATGTTTACTTGCCCCTCGGTTCTCAGGTAGAGGTTAAGATGGACCAGAAGACTGTCGGCAATCAAACGCTAATAGCCCGACTGCCCGAGTAGCATGAATATCCATCGACATATTCCCAATGCGATTACTTGCCTCAATCTGCTTGCAGGTTGTGGGGCTATAATAGCAGCCGTTCAGTACCACAATCTCGCTGTGGCTGCCGGATTCATTATTTTGGCTGCCGTATTCGACTTCTTCGATGGGATGGCAGCCCGGATTCTCAATGCGAAGTCATCGATTGGAGCGGATCTGGATTCATTGGCTGATGTGGTGAGCTTCGGCGTGGCTCCTGCCATGTGTTTGTATGAAGCTTTGGAGGCTGTAGTGGAGCCTTCGTATCGCTTTGCCACCTATGGCGTATTCCTTTTGGCTGCATTTGCCGCCTTGCGTTTGGCCAAATTCAACAACGACACGCGTCAGACTACCTCCTTTATCGGCCTGCCGGTTCCGGCCAATGCTCTTTTTTGGATCGCATACATAGACCTCTTTTCTTTAGATAGCAGTCCGATCATCACGGGATTGCCCTTGCTTGTGCTCACGCTTGCGCTCGTTTTCCTCTTTTCTTATCTGATGGTAAGCGAGCTGCCCATGCTTGCGCTGAAGATTCGATCGCTGGCGTGGCGTGGCAATGAATGGCGATATATACTGGTCATTGCTTCGGCTCTGTCCGTAGCAGTCTGGGGAATAGGTGGATTTTCGCCCGCTATCGTACTTTATCTGCTGATGGCTATCGCAACAAAGCGTATCGACCGCGAACGGAAGTGATCCAGAAGCCATGTATTCTCTCATTGCCTTGCTATAGGCACAATAACAAAAAAAGCATGATCATAATATGGAACTAATAGGCACTTTCTTCCTTGTCCTCTTTATCTACTGGGTAATCCGATTTCTGATGAAGATGTTCGCCATTCGTCAGATGTTTTTCGATCAGAAGAAGAACTCTTCACGGCAAGGAACGCAAACCACAAAAACGCCTTCACCGGGTGAAAAAGTCGAACTCGACGAACTGGAAAAACGAAGATTTGACAAAGACCAAGGAGAATACGTGGACTTCGAAGACATAAAGGACAAGGGCTGATACATAAACCGGATGGATCCATATACTCAGCTGGTTCGGATCTTTTGCTCCGATCTCCCATTGTTTGATAGCAGATCCGGCAAAGAATAAAGAGGGCGTGCCAATTCTTCATCTTGGCACGCCCTTTACTATATTGGGGTTTGAGGCTCTCGAAACGAACTGTTATGCCCCATTTCAGTGTCAGATCGGTCTTTTTATTTGCTGAGGATTGTCATGGTGTCGGAGGCAATCATATATTCTTCGTCGGTGGGAACCACGATCACGGTTACCTTACTTTCTGGCTTGCTGATTACCATTTCTTTTCCACGCATACCATCATTCACCTTCGGGTCGAAGACAATACCCATAAATTCCATATCGGAACAAACCTTCTCACGTGTAGAATATTGATTTTCACCCACTCCACCGGTGAATACAAGCACATCGACTCCACCCATGGCAGCTGCATAAGCTCCCACATATTTTTTGATCCGATAATCGTACATGGTCATGGCCAGAATAGCTCTTTCGTCGCCATTCTTAATACCATCTTCGATCTCACGCATGTCCGAAGAAATGCCACTTACGCCGAGCACACCACTCTTCTTATTGATCAGTTCAGAGATTCCTGCAGCATCCAGACCTTCTGCTTCCATCAAGAAAGTAAGAACACCGGGGTCGACATCTCCACTGCGGGTACCCATCATAAGTCCTTCTACGGGTGTCATCCCCAGTGATACATCCAGAGCCCTGCCATTTTTGATGGCAGCGATGGAAGCACCATTGCCGATATGCGCCGTGATAATACGAGTTTTGTTGTAGTCCAGACCCAAAATCTCACAAGCACGGGCACTGACATAGCGATGGCTGGTGCCGTGGAATCCATAGCGACGTACACCATGCTTGTTGCACATATCGTATGGCAAGGCATATCGGTACACATGTTCGGGCATGGTCTGGAAGAAAGCCGTATCGAATACACCGACCTGACGGATACCGGGGAGCAGCTTTTCGATGGCTACCACGCCTTTGAGGTTAGCAGGATTGTGAAGCGGAGCCAAGGGAATACATTCCTCTACTTTGGCAATTACTTCCGGTGTGATCTCCACACTGTTGCTGAACTTCTCTCCTCCATGAACGAGACGGTGGCCTACAGCATCGATTTCTTCGTAGCTCTTGATGCATCCATATTTCTCATCTTTGAGTACGGAGAGAATGAACTCCACGGCTATTGTATGCTCGGGCATGTCTTTCTCCAGCACTACCTTCTCGCCATTGGGCATGGTTAGTTTGAGAAACGAGCCGGGAAGACCCAATTTTTCTACTCCGCCCTGAGCCAATACGTCGCCCTTGGGCATTTCGAGTAGCTTATATTTGACGGATGAACTACCACAGTTCAATACCAATACTTTCATATCGTTTAGTTGATTTTTAGGGGTTTGATAGGGTTAGTTTTCTCTATTATTGTTCTTTGGCTGCGATAGCTTGGTTAGCCGTGATGGCAACCATCCTGTATATATCCTCGACCGAGCAGCCGCGACTCAAATCGTTTACAGGAGCAGCCATTCCTTGCAGGATAGGCCCTACGGCTTCTGCATGTCCAAGACGCTCTACAAGTTTGTATGCGATGTTGCCGACTTCAAGCGTCGGGAATACAAGTACATTGGCCTTTCCTGCCACATTGCTTCCGGGAGCTTTGAGTATTGCCACTCTTTCTACCAAAGCGGCATCGGCTTGCATTTCGCCGTCGATCATCAAATCAGGTGCCATTTCTTGAGCTTTACGAGTAGCTTCTACGACCTTGTCTGTCATTTCATGCTTTGCACTGCCTTTCGTAGAGAAGCTCAACATGGCTACACGGGGCTCAATGTCAGCAATAGCCTTTGCCGTGCGAGCTGTAGCTACAGCGATCTGTGCCAGCTCGTCCGATGTCGGATTGGGGATAACCGCACAGTCTGCCACGAGCAAGAGTCCGTCTTTGCCGTATTCTTTGGCTTTGGTGAAGAGTAAGAAAGTACCGCTCACGCTACTCATGCCCGGAGCTGTCTTGATGACTTGAAGGGCCGGACGAAGTACATCGCCGGTAGTATTCTGTGCACCGGCAATCAGTCCGTCGGCATCTCCGCTCTTTACAATGAGACAACCCAGATAAAGAGGGTTTTCTACGAGTTCGGCCGCCTTTTCGGGAGTCAGCCCTTTCTTTTGACGGATTTGCAGCAGAAGATCTGTGTATTGTTGTTTCTTGGGGTGGTTATTGGGATCGATGATCACAGCCTGGTCCAAGTTTTTCAAACCGAGTTCTGTCACTTTGGCTTTCACCTTGTCGACATTGCCGATCAGAATGATGTTTACAACTTTGTCGGCCATGAGGCGGTCGGCAGCTTCCAATGTACGAGGTTCCAACCCTTCGGGCAGAACGATCCGTTGCTTGTTCTCTTGAGCACGCTTAATAACGTCTTGAATGAGATCCATGGATAATACCTTATTATGTTATAGTTATTGTTTGAAAAGAAAGACGAACAGAAATGACGCCTTATTTGCGGTCGCAAAGATAGTTAAAAACACGGGTAATAAGAGAGATACGCTCAAAATAATTTGAAATGGACGCACCACAAAAATAAGGCTGCGATTCCATTTTCTCTTTTGTGTTTATATCTCTTTTCTACAGTCTTATTTGACTCGTGCGGATAGCGGGTGGCGCAGTCCCTCAGCTGACTTCAGATAGACTTCGGCAGCCCCGATTTTCAACTCCATTCTGATACGCACCGGTATTCTATTGGCATCGTTCGTGAACCATACGGTAATAGCTTTTTGAGGCTTCTTGAATGTTTCAGGTTCATTTATAAGCATAGATACCCGATGAGTTCGGTAGCTGATGCCTTGTTTAGTCTTCTGTACGTCAGCCCCTTCGTATTGAAAGAAACAGTCGATTCCCTTTTTGCCGGCAAAGATTTTTGTCTTTATAATCTCTTTGGAAGCACTCGACCAGTCAATCGATCGAAGGTAAAGTATGGCACCTATCATATCAAGAGAAGTTTGATCGACAAATTCGATCGTGTCTATCCTTGCCTCTCCGTTGCGGAATCGTGTGGTATGTATACGATTGCGTCCCTCTTGCCGAGAGAAATGAATGAGATCTATCGTATAATCTCCTCCCTCCATTACGTGTTTCTGACCATTCATGATACGCATGTCTTGATCAAGATTACAGTCGAGAGTATCCCTCATACTAAAGATAGCATCGAAGAAAGGAGCCGTCCTGAAAAGCAAACGGGATCGATATCCTTTGTCCGCCTTTTTGAACGAAAGCGAAGCGTCACCGGCACGAGGCATCAGTGCCCCCCATTTATAGTAGACCGTATAGTCGAGTCGCTCGCCGGACTGAACAAAATCATTGACAATAGGCTGCTGGGCTTGTAACAGTATAGCAGTACCGCTTATATATAAAATCGTAAGGATATGGACTATTCGGTTGGATAGCCATTGTTTCCGACTTACATTTTCTTTTGCCTTCATTTCTTCCCTTCTTCTTTTTTATGCAGGCTTTTTTTCAACGCCCCAAATATAGGCAATAAGCTATTTAGTAAAAATAAAAGGAGGAAGCCTGCGCAAGGCCTCCTCCTAAAATCGTTTCGGTCTTCCGAGTCTAAATACCCGATGTTATTTATAGATTTCGCTCAACTTTTCGATGAGCTTTTCGCCACGAAGATCGCGCTCTACAATGGTGCCGTCAGGACCGAACAGGATAACTTGAGGAATCCCTTGTATGCCATACATATCCGTTGCAACATTCTTGCTGTCGAAAAGCTGAGGCCAAACTACGTTGAGGGCTTCTTTGGCTTTGAGGTGATCTTCCATTTTGTCCCAAACCACCACTCCGATTACTTGCAGACCTTTAGCTCCAAACTTAGCATTAGCTTCAGCTATATAAGGGATCTCGCGACGGCAAGGACCGCACCATGAGGCCCAGAAGTCTACCACAGCATAGTTGCCTTGTCCCACATATTTGAATAGTTCCACCTCGTTGCCCTCGGCATCTGTGCCGGTGAAGTTTTTAGCCATTTTGCCGGGCTGCGTGTCAGCCAAGTTGTCAATCATAGCAAGCAGACGCACGATGTTCGGATGTGCCAAAACAATAGGGCCGGCTTTTTTACGTGCCTCTGCAATAGCATTGGAATTAGAGCTTTCACCACGGAGAATATTCTGGAAGAGACGTATTCCAAGAGCATCGTTCGTATGCGATTCGTACAGATCGGCTGTGATTTTGTTTTTCTCTCCTAACATAGCTGTGTATTCTTTCTCGAGCAATGCCTGAGTTTCCTCGGCCGGACGAAGCGTATCAGCTTGAATCTCTTCCATCTTCATCCTGAAATTATCTTCCAACTCGTTAAGTTTAGCGGAATACTCAAAATTCTTATCGTTCAGCGGAGTACCCTTTGCTGCAAATTCTCCGACTTTAGCCGATATTTTGCCATCCTCCAAGATGAAGATAATCGGAGCTACGTTCTGTTCGGGAGAAGCCGTCACGATATAAGCCAGTTTAGCTGTGTCGATATGCTCTCCGGTGAATGTAAATGCACCGTTCCGGATCGTCGTGCTATCCAGTTTGTTGTCTTGAGACAGCTGGATATAAACCATCTTTCCATCCAGGTTCAGCGTACTATCCACTGTACCGGTGATGGTATAACCTTTCTGTTGACAGGATGTAAGACCTGCAAGCAGCACTACGGCTGCGAATAACAATTTTTTCATACGTTATCGTTTTTGAATTGGTGGATTATTTCTACCGGCAAAAGTAAGTATTTTGGTCTTTATAGCCCCCTTCCTTAGAATCGATAAAAACGGATTCTATTCCGAAGGATTTTGAAAATGTTCTTCAAAAATCGGATAATGATCCCAATGCTATCCCTGTGATTGTCCCAAAAATAAAGCCTATCTAAATAATAAACTATTCTTTTTAAAAGAATTTATTTACTTTTGTATAGCGAACAATTCATTTAGAAATATAGACTATGGAAAAAAAGCGTGGAAAAAGGGCTGAAACGCCTGAACAAAAGAAGCAAAAAGCTTCCATGGGTTTTTACTTTAAGAGTACAAAACCTGCCGAAAGAATGGCTCAGCTTGATACAGCGATCGCTCGCTATGAAAATTACTTGGCCAACTGCCGAATAGCTAAAGATAATATCGCTGTTACATCTGTAGCGGATCAGATTAAAATGCTGACCAAAGAACAAAAAGAAGAGTTGAAAAAATTCCTCTAAACATCTTTTCCTTATTCCGTTCTCACCTGCTGATAGCACATGAATCGGAATAGGGTTATCTCAATAAGCGAGGCTGTCCGAGTGTAAAACTTCGGCAGCCTTTCTTTTTCGGACAAAAGGAGCTAAGGACGAGGCTGGTAATTTGGGACAAAGATCCTGATAGTCTAATGCAAGTTCGATGTACGGCCTACATGGCTTGGCGGATAGAGTCTGACCCCGACATCCAGACAGCAGCACATTCCTATTATTGAGGCAGCGCAGTGCCCAAAACCTGCCGGCTCGGCAATACGCACCAAAAAAGTTCAGATTCTCGCCCCTGATTCGGGAGAAAGTGGCGCGAGATTTTTTTCATTTTGGCGCATAAATTTTTTACTTCCCGAACCAAAAGAAAAAAGTTTTCGCGCCATGTTTTTAGGACTAACGAACGCAAAAATTTTGGTGCCATAAACTAAACCGATATAAGATGGAGCATACCCCATTTAGCCGGTATCGGTCATTAGAAAAATGAAACCTACGACCAATCCGGCTTTAATTGCTCTCTTTTTTGTTCTTTTGTGCAGAAACAAGGTTGTAGGTCGATGATACAGCTAACTACCCCAGTTGACAATCCGGTGATAAGCGAAAAGTTAATCTCTTACGCCAACAGACTCTTTTTCATCGGGTCCTGCTTTAGTTTGGAAGTCGGTTCTTATATGCGTCAAGCCGGATTCCGTGCAGAGATCAATCCTTTTGGAATCATGTACAATCCCCTATCCATAGGAAGGTGTATCGGCAGATTGCTCGATGCTACACCTTATGCGGCGGATGAACTGTTCGAATATGATGGCTTATTTCACAGCTTCGACCATCATGGAGTCTTTTCTCACGCGAAAAGAGGAGAAACCTTGCAGCACATCAATGACCGCTTGCGCACCGGTCGCGAAGCTTTACTTGGCTCGGACAGGCTTTTCTTTACTTGGGGGACAGCTTTTGTCTACAACAGTATTCATGACAATAAAGTGGTGGCCAACTGTCATAAACTGCCCGAACGGCTCTTCCGCAGGCATATGGTCAGTATCGATGACTTACTGGCTGTATGGATTCCTCTCATGGAGCGACTGACAACTTCTTATCCGGAGCGTAAGATCATCCTTACGGTCAGCCCTGTACGTCATCTTCGCGATGGAGCTGTAGGTAATCAGCAAAGCAAAGCCACTCTCGTCCTGTTCTGTAAGGCTTTGACAGAGCATTTCCCGGAGCATCTTTATTATTTCCCTGCATATGAGATAATGATGGACGAACTGCGTGACTATCGCTATTATGCAGACGATATGACTCATCCATCTGCTTTGGCCGTTTCGATCATACGTGAACGCTTTACCGATCTTTTTGTGGGAAAGGAGCACCGTGAGGCTATGGAGGCCTGTCTCAAACTCCGACGTCGTATGGTGCACAGACCGTTACACCCGGATAGCCCTGATGCCATGCTGTTTGAAGAACAGACACAGACACTCATCAGTGCATTGCTACGTAAGTATCCGGACTTAGTATTAGACGATATTGCGGATGGGATAGAATCCTGATATTCCAATGTACGATTTAATAGCATATTCATGACCATGTTCCTTTTCTCCGAATTATGCAGGCACTTGTCTCCTCGAGAGGCAAGAATCGTCAGCGACAACGAGATCGTATACCTGCTTACCGATAGTCGTACACTGTCCGATCCTGCCACCACCCTCTTCTTTGCTATACGTACCGCATCGGGCGACGGCCATTTATATATCCGAGACTTGTATGACAGGGGGGTAAGGAATTTTGTCATTTCGGATCTTTCCGAAGATTTGACAGAGAAAATGCCGGAAGCAAATTGGATGCGTGTGGCGCATCCGTTGGACTCTCTACAACGGATAGCTGCGCTAAGGCGTTCTATGTTCGATATTCCTGTGATAGGAATTACCGGAAGCAATGGCAAGACAATCGTCAAAGAGTTTCTTTACCAGTTATTACGCAAGGACTATCGCATTGTCCGCTCGCCCCGAAGCTATAACTCGCAGATAGGAGTACCTCTTTCCGTATGGCAAATGACAGAGGAACACACTCTCGGTATATTTGAGGCCGGCATATCGCAAATGGGGGAAATGGAACGTCTGGAGGGCATAATACGCCCCTCGTACGGTATCATTACGAATATAGGAGGTGCTCATCAGGAGAATTTCCCGGATATAAAAACGAAACTGGAGGAAAAGCTTCGCTTGTTCCTCCATTGTCATACCATTGTCTATAACGGCGACAGCGAAGAGATAGCAGCAGCTATCTCTTCTTCTGGTTTGGCAAGAGCCGGGGTGTCATGGAGCCGGACGAATCCCGAAGCTCATTTGTACATATGCAGATTGGAATCGAAAGATAATCGCACCGAGATTGATTTTCGGTGTCTCGGCAAAGATTACTCTCTTGTGTTGCCATTCACAGATGCTGCTTCCATAGAAGATATGATCCATTGCATCACACTGATTTCTGTACTGTGTCCGGAGGTCTTATCTGCACGAAAGCGGTTTGCAGGTTTAGAGCCTGTCGAAATGCGAATGGAAGTTAAGGCCGGAGACCATGGCAATACGATCATCAATGATGTTTACAGCAATGATGTCTATTCGCTCACGCTGGCCTTGGACTTCCAACGAAGACGTACTGCCGAAACAAGCCTAAAGAAAGTGTTGATTCTGTCCGACATCTTGCAAAGCGGAATGCCTCCCGAAGAATTGTACAGGCATGTAGCAGCACAATTACAAGTCTATGCTCTTGACTTTTTCGTCGGTATCGGAGAGGAAATAGCCTCGAATCGCACTTGTTTTGCCGGCATGTCTGCCGTTTTTTTCAAAGACGTTGCCACATTCTTGGCATCCGGTGAGATAGAACACCTTTCCGACAGTTGCATTCTGCTTAAAGGTGCACGCAAGTATCGTTTCGAACAGATTACGGAACGGCTTGTCCAGCAGGTGCACGAGACTGCGCTAAGGATCAACTTATCGGCCATCACCCATAATCTTAATTTCTATCGCAATTTAGTTCCTTCTGGCACCAAAACCATCTGTATGGTCAAAGCCCAGGGCTACGGCGTAGGCTCCTACGAGCTTGTCAAGACGCTGCAGGAGCATCGTGTGGATTATATAGCCGTCGCTGTAGCGGACGAAGGTAAGGAGCTTAGGGAAAGGGGTATCAATATGCCTATCGTGGTGATGAATCCCCAAAGAAATGCCTTTCAGACACTCATAGACTATGGATTAGAGCCTGAGATTTATAGCTTTGCCCTTCTCGCTTCTTTTTCAGATGCTGTCGTACGCAACGGTCTCACGGGCTATCCTGTTCATATCAAAATCGACACGGGGATGCACCGGCTTGGTTTTTTACCGTCTGAGATGACACAGCTCGGTGAGATACTTGTTAAAGATGCCGGATTGAGCATTCGCTCTGTATTTACTCATCTTGCAGGTGCCGATGACCCTGATTTGGATGATTTCACGCGATCTCAACTGCTGTCTTTCGATACTGTTTTCGCCTCTCTCTCTTCTTCATTAGGCTATATACCTCTCCGTCATGTATTGAATACGGCAGGGGTAGAGCGTTTTGCCGACTACCGTGCCGACATGATTCGTCTTGGCATCGGCTTGTATGGAGTAACGGCATCCGGTGTACAAGGATTGAGACCGGTAGCCACCCTGATGACTACAATTTTGCAAATCAAGGATATTTCTTCGGGCGATACGGTCGGATATGGACGTAGAGGACGGGTACAGCAACCATCTCGAATAGCCATTATACCTATCGGTTATGCCGATGGTCTGGATAGGCGTTTGAGTTGTGGAGTAGGAGAAGTACTTGTCCGCGGTCACCGCTGTCCAATTGTAGGGAATGTCTGTATGGATATATGTATGATAGATGTTACCGGCGTGCCGGCAGAAGAGGGTGACCCTGTCATTATTTTCGGAGAAGAACTCCCAATCGAAGAAGTTGCCCGTAAGATGAATACTATCCCCTATGAGGTGCTCACTGGTATCTCGCCTCGTGTCCGCAGAGTTTATTTCCAAGAGTAGTATACATCTTTTTTATTTTCTACTCTTTTACCCTGTGATAATATCATATGAAAGGGAATATGCATACGTATATATACGTAGAAAAAATACAGAGGAACCCGTAGAAAATCTCTTCAAATACCTCTTACCTTTGCGATAGATAAAAACAGAGATACTGTTTTGGGAAAATATCTTACTTATTCCTCAATAGTGTTTTTATTGTAATGGGTGCGCGCGGGATTGCTTGTACAAGCAATCCCGTTTTTTTGTATGGATTTTGATCTTATTTATCTGTGAAAAATGCCCGACTTCTTGTGTTTTGTTCGGAGGATGAATTACTCTGCCTTACGAAGTAGTAGCAACACCTTTTTCCCATCTGCCATTGTCGTACCCATCAGTGTTTTTTCCCCTCCGTCTGCCATCTTGCTGCGTTGTCTCAGTTCGATCGGAGAAAGAGGAAAGTTGCGACAACTGATGGAAGCCTGTGGTACTGTCTTGCGAAGCTGTTTAAGCACGGAAGAGGAAAAGGAAATAATTTCTTCCGGAACAAAGGTACGCCCGGGGAAAGCCGACTCATATACTTCCGACGTGTAGAGATGGCTGTTGGGATGCAGTTTGCGTAAGCCAAGGCGATAGGCTACGGTCTTGAAGGCTCCGGCTTTCAGCAATGCAGTATGTGGCTCATATACGTACTTTTCTATCGAATCGGCATACGGAATAGAGATACTTCTCTCTTCCTCCATTGTAAAGATGAAGGGTGTTGCGGTATCTTCCGAAAGAAGATTAACTGCGTGGATCGGCACTTTTTCAGGAGGAATAGCAGCTTTGCTTAGAGACATTCTGACCAATAGTTCTTTTACCTCTCCGTGGGCGGCCACTACGTGTAGCTCCTGTACGTGCGGAAGAGACTGAAGCGTGTCCCACAGGTCGATCATAGGAGACAGTTTGCCCAGAATACTGCCACAGAACGGTAGCAATTCGGCAGCCAATGGGATGAGATCCGGCTCACAGTCGGCTATGGCATAAACGCGCTTATCCGCTCCCGACCTTCTGGCAGGATCCACGTAGATACAGTCGGGGTGAAAAGTCTTTATCTGCTGTAAATACTCTTTGAAATCCCCCGTTAGGATATTTACATCTTTCCCTTCGTTGAGCAATAGCGGTATGTTGTGCCGTGCTGCAGTTGCCGTCTCTTCATTTCGCTCGATATATATGCCTTGGGACGCTTTGGACATCAAGGCCATGAAGTCGATGCCGAGTCCGCCGGTCAGATCCACCACCTTGGCCCCTTCTCCGATGAAACGGCTTTTGTACGAACTCGTGACAGCTCCGGAGGATTGCTCCAAAGAGAGCCGTGAAGGAATGTACAGAGAACTGATACCGGCCCACCGGGGCAGCTTGTTCTTCAGACGAGGCCAAAGCTCTATCTGGGTAGCCACTGCAGCCCGATACACCGAAGGAATATCGTTGCTCCCCAGCAGAATCCTGTCGGGTGATTGGTCGGCATAGAGCTTAGCCCATCGCGTAATGGCGAGAATTTCTTTTTCGTCGAATAGCATCGTCCGTACGGGGTATATACTGAAAGAGGGAACCCTTCGAATGGATTCCCTCAGATACTGTGTGACCGCGACAGGATTCAAACCTGTAACCGGCTGATCCGTAGTCAGCTACTCTATTCAGTTGAGCTACGCGGCCATCGTAAAAGCCTGAAACAATAGAAGGAGAAAAAGTGACCGCGACAGGATTCAAACCTGTAACCGGCTGATCCGTAGTCAGCTACTCTATTCAGTTGAGCTACGCGGCCGTTCTTCTTTTCTTCGTTTCGGGTGCAAATATAGTGGTTTTATCGATAGATGCAACATTCCCGAACGGTTTTTTTCCCTTTTGCCGGTGTAAGTTTCTATTTCTCGGGTGGCTTTTGCTTCATGCTTTCGGAGGCGATACGGACAGATCCATGGCGAAGGAGGAGGGTACGGGCTTCTTCGTAGGAGAGGTCGAACTCACTCATCAGCATGCGCGTGCCCCGATCGATCAGCTTGTTGTTGCTGAGTTGCATATTGACCATACGATTGCCCTTTACCCGTCCGAGACGAATCATTATGGAGGTGCTGATCATATTCAGGATCATTTTCTGCGCCGTACCGGATTTCATCCGTGAGCTACCCGTCACGTATTCCGGGCCTACTATCACTTCGATGGGACAATCCGCTTCGGCAGCCAGCGGAGATCCGATATTGCTACAGATACATCCCGTCAGGATTCCATGTCTGCGTGCTTCTCGCAAGGCTCCGATGACATAGGGTGTAGTCCCCGATGCCGCTATGCCGATGACCGTATCGGAGGAGTTTACTCCGTGGCTCAAAAGCTCTTCCCAGCCGCGTTCGGTGTTGTCTTCGGCTTTCTCTACCGGATTACGCAGGGCACGATCCCCTCCGGCGATCAGCCCGATGACGAATGTAGGGGGCATGCCGAATGTGGGAGGGATCTCCGAAGCATCCAGAACACCCAAGCGGCCACTGGTGCCGGCTCCCATGTAGAAGAGTCGCCCACCCTGCTCCATGCGTGGTATGATTTGTTCGACCAATCGTTCGATCAACGGGATAGTCCGGCTGACGGCTTCGGCCACTTTCCTGTCCTCGCGATTGATGTCTTCGAGGATCTCTCTGGTCGATTTTTCTTCCAGTCGGTCGTACAGGGATGGTTGTTCGGTAATCTTCTCAAACATGATCGTTGTGGTGATATTGTATAAGTCCCTCCATCGGACTTTGCAGTACCGATCCGAGCGTCAAGCCTCTTTTTTCGATGACGCTGCTCAACACTTCCCGATAGTGGAAGGCTACGGAGCCGATGAAGTGGATGGGGAGGTCAGGGCGATTGTATCGGAGCACATTGCGCACAAGAAAGTCGTCGAAACTATTCTGTACAAGGCTATATACAGCCGGAATGTCCAAATGCTGCGCGATAAAGGGAGAGAATCCGGCCAAGAAACGGTTGGGGAAAGGCTTTCGATAGACACTCTCGATAATATCGGCAGACGTCAGATCATACTCCTGCAAGAAAGCTTCGCACAGCCCCTCCGGCATCTGCCCCTTGAGCAGGCTGCCGATGAAGAGCCGTCCCAATACGGCTCCGCTCCCTTCATCTCCGAGGATATAGCCCAGTGGGGAAACGTTGGCTTTGATCTCCCGACCATCGAACAGGCAGGAATTGGATCCCGTACCCAATATGCAGGCTATCCCCTCGGTATCGCCACAGAGAGCACGGGCTGCGCCGAGCATATCGCCGGCGACTTCGATGCGGCCACAGCAGGGCAGCATACCGCCCAAGGCTTCGTATAGTATAGGAGCTTTGGCCGGTGTACACCCTGCTCCGTAGAAATGTACAGCTCGGATGGAGGTGGCTTTTGGGCCTATGGCCGGCAGGACTTCCGAGCACAAGGCTGTGTCTATTTCGTCCCTATCCTGCTGAAAGGGATTGATACCCGACGTTTGGAATCGTCCGAGGCTTTTTCCCTCCTTGGCCATGCACCAATCCGTCTTGGTGGAACCGCTGTCTCCAATCAGAATCATGATCGTATTTCTTTTTTCCTGCTCAACAAGGCCAGACCCATAGCGGTAAAGAGGGCATTGAAGATGAGGAGTTCGTAACTGAATTTATAGCCGCCGAACCATTGCTCCGAATGGCTCTGGAGAATGTAGCAGAGCACCGGAGCGGCAAGGGCTGCCAGGGGGACGTATCTGTCCCGTACCGCCCTTTTGGTGGTGATGCCAAAGAAAAACAGCCCCAATATCGGGCCATAAGTGTAACTGGCCAGTACGTAGACGGCATCGATGACGCTCGTGCTGCTCACCATATCGAAGAAGTATATGACCAACCCCATGACGACAGCCATGCCGATGTGCACGCGATGGCGTATGCGAGCCGATTGCTCTTCAGTTCGGTGGCTGTCTGCTTGGAGGATGTCCAGCGTGAACGAAGTGGTCAGAGCCGTCAGAGCCGAACCGGCTGCGGAGAAAGCCGACGACACCAGTCCCAAAACAAACAGGATACCGACAATAGGCGGAAAATAGCTACCCGTGGCCAAGAGAGGGAAAAGTTCATCACTTTTGGCCGGATGGGGGATGCCGTGGCTGTCGGCATAGGTATAGAGCAGGGTGCCGAGCATGAGGAAGAGTGCTATGATGAAAAACTGCATCACGCCACCGGTGAGGACGTTCTTCTGCGAATCGCGGTAGTTCCTACAGCTCAGATTGCGCTGCATCATGTCCTGATCCAGACCCGTCATAGCTATTACGGTGAATACGCCCGCCAGAAACTGCTTGAAGAAATAGCGTCTGTCGTTCACGTCATCGAAGAAAAACATACGGGAGTAGTCGCTCCCACCGATAAGATCGGAAAGCCCACCCCACTTGTCGCCCAAGTCGGCAGAAATATAGACGATGCAGAGTACGACCGAGACGATGAGGCAGAGGGTCTTGAACGAATCTGTCCAGATCAGCGATTTCACTCCGCCCTTGAACGTATACAGCCAGACGAGGAGCATCGTCAGACACACATTGGTCCAAAAAGGCCAACCGAACGGTTCGAATATGATCAGTTGGAGCGTCAGGCACACGAGGAAGAGACGGACAGCCGCACCGAGCATCTTGGAAATGAAGAAAAACCATGCCCCCGTCTTGTAGGACGAGAATCCGAACCGCTCTTGCAAGTAGCCGTAAATGGACATCAGATTCATCCGGTAGAAGAGAGGGATCAGCACGAAAGCAATGATCAGCTGTCCGGCCACGAAGCCCAGTACCATCTGCAAGTAGGAGAATCCACTGCCGGCCACCATGCCCGGCACGGATACGAAGGTCACACCCGATATACCGGAGCCGATCATGGCAAAAGCCACCATGTACCACGGGGATTTGCGATTGCCGACGAAGAAGCCGGCATTATCCGCCTTGCGGCCCGTGATGATGGAAATACCGAAAAGGAAAATGAAATAGATGATAACGGTCAGAATAGCTACGAGAGGACTCATATCAAATCATTGAGACGTTAGGAGGAGTACTTTTCTTAAACACTCTGCAAAGCTACGGAAATACGGCAAGCTCTTTGCAACCAGCATATCCGACAGATCATGAGCTGCATAGTCGTGCTCGTGAAGACATCTCCGGCAGACTTCCGGCTACGCCCTAGGGGTTATCGAGCTACGCTGTAGGGGTCAATGAGCTACGCTCTAGAGCTTGTCGAGCTACGCCGTAGAGGCCGGCTCGTTATCCTCTACGGCTTATCTCGTTATGTTCTAGGGAGCTCCTCATTGTCCTCTACGGATTATCTCCCTACGCCCTACAGCTCGTTTCCATACGCTCTACAGGATAGCAGAAGAGCCCCTGTTCTGCAAGGAAAAGAGTGGGGAAAAAGCTGCAAAACGGACAATTCTGTTCGGCTTTCAAAATGTCGGAAAGTTGATCGTATAGCGGAGCATCAGGCCGTAATCTTTATGGAAATTGTATGCGCCACAGAAGATGCCGATTTGTGCGATCGTACCACGAGAATAGCCTATTTCGAAGAAAGGCATCCGGTCTTTGTGGCATCCCCAATACGTATTCAGATGAAGGTTGGACTGGAACGAAGCGAATAGGATGCCCAACGGATTAGTGATCAATGAGGGGAAACACCAGCGAGTCTGAAGGATGAGAAAGTTCTGATCCGTATAAGAATAAGGAGGGAGGGTTTGGAAACTGTCGTGGAGCGTGCCTCCTATTTGAAACAAAGCATTGTCAGCTTTGAGATAGCGCTGTTCGTCGAGGTGTACCGTATGCCGACGAAAGTAACTGCCCACCGTGAAGTGGTAGTAGAGCGAGTGCAACGGATTGAGTCGGAGATTTTGCCGTACCGAACCGGATAGGTAGATGTAGTCGCTGTCGTGCTCTCGTCCGAGCGGTATGGCTTGACGGTAAGTGAGCCCAAATAGCGGAGCGCGTGTACCGACCCCGTCATACCGCTTACGTCCGTCCTTGTCCAAACGATAATAGGGTGCAGGATTATAGCGGATGCTGCCCCCGACCGTCAGACTTCTGTGATCGGGCATCGAATAGAGCAGGCTATCGGGAGAAGATGCGATGCCGCCGATTAATTTGTTTTTAATCGGTTTCTTGAAAATTCCCCATACACGATTTTCGGCCAAAGGGCTGCCATGGCGTCCTTCAGCGAAGAGGAATAGCTGCAAGCCCGGCAATAGGTCTATCTGATTGCTCAAGCGCAGATACTTCTTGTCATATAGCATCAGATGACCACGACCGTCTACTAAGGTGGTCAGGAAAGTCTGTATGCGCCAGTCCGTATTGGCAAACGGGCCAGTCAGGTCTGCACTCTGCCTGCCTGCCGATAGGGAGAGTAGTCCACCCGAGAGAGGAGCGTAGCGGAAATCGGCACGGACATCCCAGTATAGCTTCCGCCTATGAGTAGTATAATATAGTATAGGGCGCAGCGTCAGGTCTACACCTTTGGAAAACTTCTGCCGGAAGAAAAAGCTCTGTCCCAACCAAAAGCCATCCGTATAGCGGTAGTCATAGAGCGATCCGCGGATAAGGCCGTTGAATCCGAGTGTAGTCCCCTCTCCCATTTTATAGTCATGTCCGCCGAGGATAGCACCGAGGATGGAAGTACGGCCGGTACGTTCGCCTTCCCGACCGCCACCGAACCGCCGCTTTTTCTCAAAAGCTTGCATCAGACTGTCCCGATTGGCATAGCTCTGTGCTTCTTCATCGGTAAGCGGTGCCGTCACTACAGCGTCCCAGTAGGAAGAGTCGCGATCGAAAGCTAGTGAATCGAATCGGACCTTGGCCTGCAATTCGGTATCGGGCAGCATATACTTGTCGGGCAGATGATAGCCCAGCGTATCCAATCGGGATTCGAGCATCCGAAGGTGGCGGTTTACTTCGCGGTTCGTACGGAAGCGAAGTCCCTCAGCTCTTCGGGCAGTGGATAGCAATTTGCGGTCGATCTCAAGCGAATCGTACACCAAGGACGAAAAGTACTGGTACTCCAGTTTCAGTCCCATCGACTGCATCTCCATACCGATGGCATAGGTGGTGGGCAGGTACACATCCTTTTCGAGCGGATTGAGACTTATATCGACCTTGTACCGAATCATATCGTAAGCCTTAATTTCCAATTTTAGTGCCTGCAGACACCAGATGCTATCGATCACCCACAGTTCGCCCCTCATGGCGTCCCTTCTGCCTTTGAAGCTGATGTGGTACACTTTTCTTTCCTTTTCCCGGCTGGTACCCTCCAGTTTGTAGGTGTACGATTCCAGTACACCCGTCCGTATAGGACTTGCCATGTTTACTATTCCATCAAGACTGAACTCTTTGGCATATATGTTGGTCGAGATAATCTGCATATAATCCGTTGTATCAGATTTGAGGTCATCCGGTATCGAAGAGCGCATCGCGCGCACTTGCTTGTTGTATTTGTTCGGATGCCGGAATTCCAGAGAGGCTTGGCTCTCTATGACGAAGCGTTTTTTCTCCAGATCCTTTGCACTTATGCCATCTGCTTTCTTATAGCGTAGCCAGAAAGGCAGCTTATCCAGCCGCATCGAACCCTTGGTATAGACTTTGGCCTGATAGCTCTTTACCATGTGCTCGTAAACTGGAGTGCGCGCTATGAGTTCGCGCATGATGGGATAGGCAGGATCTTCTTTAGGCCGTTTACCTATCACTTCCACCTCTTTCAGATCATAGATGACGGAGCTGAGTCGGAAAGTCTTCTCCTCGCTTTTCTCGCCCACGAGCAACTCTGTCTCAAGAGGAGTGTATCCCATGGAACGGATGGCCAGCCGGTAGCGTCCCGGATGGAGGCGGAGGATAAATCGTCCGCTCTCGTCCGCCACTACTCCGCTCTTTGTTTCAGCGACATAGATGGATGCATAAGATACGGGGGCTTCATTGTCCGCTGCGAGGACAAGACCTTTGATCACCGTTTGTGCCGTGGCTGAATAGCCTGCCGATACTATTATAATAATATATAGGAAGAAGTGGTGAAGTCTGCACCTCAGCAGGGAAGTCAATGACAACAGATGGTGTGGCATGGGTATTCTTCGTCTTTTTAGCGATTGATCTGCTCTGTAAAAATAAGGAAATGATACTTCTATAGACTTTCCTCTCGCTTTCCCGTTTAATGGCAGTTTCCACTCGCGTACATGCGGATCGTATCCCAATTATGTACCTTAGCGGCATGAAACAAATACCCTTGGCAGAGAGAATGCGTCCCAAGATGCTGGTCGACTATGTGGGGCAGCAGCATCTGATCGGACCGGGAGCTGTGCTCCGGCGGATGATCGAACAGGGACAGGTGCCATCCATGATTCTGTGGGGGCCTCCCGGAGTAGGCAAGACCACGCTGGCCGAAATCATTGCTCACGAAGTGGATGCACCTTTCTATACATTGAGTGCGGTCAGCTCCGGTGTGAAAGAAGTGCGAGAAGTGATAGCCGACATCGAATCCAATCGTGGCAATCTGTTCGACAAAGGCGGACGCGCCATCCTCTTCATAGATGAGATACACCGTTTCAGCAAGAGTCAGCAGGATTCGCTTCTGGCAGCCGTAGAGCGAGGGATAGTGACGCTGATCGGTGCCACGACCGAAAATCCGAGTTTCGAAGTGATACGTCCGCTCCTCTCGCGCTGTCAGGTCTATGTGCTCAAACCCCAAAGTGATGAGGATCTGCTGCTACTGGCACACAGGGCTATCGATCGGGACGAACTGCTGGCCGCCAAGCATCCTGTACTGGAGGAGACAGAAGCTCTGCTTCTCTATGCCGGAGGCGATGCGCGAAAGATGCTGAACATCCTCGACCTTCTGGCTACAAGCGAAGTAGAAGACCGGCTCGTCATTACCAACGAAAAGATACGCCGGCGATTGCAAGAAAACCCTGCTGCTTTCGACAAGGGAGGCGAACTGCACTACGATATAGCATCCGCCTTTATCAAAAGTATTCGGGGCAGTGATCCCGATGCGGCTATTTACTGGCTGGCGCGCCTTATCGATGGTGGGGAAGAACCCTCATTCATCGCTCGCAGGCTGATCATATCGGCTGCGGAGGACATCGGTCTGGCCAATCCGAACGCCATGCTCATCGCCACGGCCTGTGCCGAGGCTTTAGACCGGATCGGCTGGCCCGAAGGCCGTATTCCATTGGCCGAGGCTACCATTTATTTGGCTACTTCGGAGAAGAGCAATTCGGCTTATTTGGCCATCGACTCCGCTCTCGAATATGTCCGCCGATCAGGCAATCTCCCTGTGCCCCTACACCTGCGTAATGCCCCTACCCGTCTGATGGCCGACCTCGACTATGGTAAGGGATATAAATACTCGCATGATTTTCCGGAGCACTTCGTCTCACAGCAATATCTGCCCGACAAAGCTGCTGACGTCTCTTTCTGGACTCCTCAAATGCACACGGCACATGAAGCCAAACTGGGAGAGCGGATGAAGCGGTGGTGGAAGGGGGAGAAATCCGAAAAGGATACAACGAAACAATGACTCTTCATTCTGTACCGCCCTTATGCCGACAGATATTTTTTCCTTCAAACAATTCGACATCGACCAAACAGGTTGTGCCATGCGCGTGGGTACCGATGGCGTCCTGCTCGGAGCATGGGCCGGAGAGGATGCAGCCGGAAGTATGCCCCGGCATTGTCTGGACATAGGCACGGGCACAGGGCTGATAGCCTTAATGTTGGCACAGCGATTTCCACAGGCCCGGGTACAGGGAATAGAAATAGATACTGCCGCTGCCGAATGTGCTCGTGCAAACGCCGCTGCTTCTCCTTTTTCCGATCGAATAGCGATCGCTTCTGGAGATATTTTGGATTCATCGCTCGAAAGCCTTATCGGGGATCAACGTTTCGACCTGATCGTCTCGAATCCGCCTTTCTTCAAATCCTCCCTGCATGCCCCCGACAGGCAGCGTACCATGGCACGACATGAAGAAACCCTGCCATTGGAAAGACTGATATGCCGTGCCTCCGAATTGCTCTCTCCGCAAGGACGATTGGCATTCATTACGCCCCATGACCGGCTAAAGGATTTACGCCTGTATGCAGCTACCTATCACTTGGCCCCGTCTCGCTTGACCGAGGTGTGTACTCTACCCCATAAAGGACCTAAACGACTCCTAAGCGAATGGCGACCTGCCGATACCGCTATCGACCGATCGCCACTCACCGATACTCTCATCATTCATCCTGCCACAGGCTTCTATTCGCCTGAGTACGTACGTCTGACAGAGCCTTTCTATACGACTTCTTTCCGCATCCTTGCTGTGGGATAACCGAGCTGCTCCCGATACTTGGCAACGGTACGACGAGCCAGTCGATAACCGCTTTCGGCCAAAACCTCAGCCAACTCGGTATCATTCAGGGGAGATCTCTTGTCCTCGGAGTCGATGGCTTCGGCAAGTACTCGCTTGACCTCACGTGTGGATACTTCCTCTCCCTTATCATTCACAGTGCCATCGCTGAAAAAGTGCTTCAGGGAGAAGATTCCGAAGTCGGTCTGTACATATTTACTGTTGCTCACCCGAGAGATCGTACTGACATCGTAACCCGTCGGATCGGCCACATCTTTCAGAATCATAGGCTTCAGATCGGCAAGTTCTCCACTTCTGAAATAAGCATCCTGTAGCCGTACTATGGCCTCCATCGTCCTCTGTAGTGTTTCCCGACGCTGACGAATGGCTTCGATGAACCATTGTGCCTGATCCACTTTCTGCTTGACGAAAAGAAGTGTTTGCTTGCGTTCGCGTGAACGATTCTTAGCAGAGCCCTGATAATCCTGCATCATCTCCTGATAGACCTTACTGACGCGCAAGGGCTGAATATCACCACCACGGGTAAGCGACACGACCAGATCATCTCCCATACGCTCGACGATGAAATCGGGATATACCCTGTTCATGGCTGCTTCGGCATCGTCTCCCCATCCATTAGCGGGTTTGGGATTGAGCTGCATGATCAGCCCGAAGGCTTCCTTCATTTCCGAGTCGGAAAGAGATGCCTCCTCCTGCAACTGCTCGAACCGTTTGGAGACAAAGTCGTCATAATGGTTCGTAAGAATATGGAGGGCTGTCTGCCGAGTTGTCGTATCCGGCAATCGCTCCAACTGAAGTAGCAGACATTCTTTGAGATCTCTGGCACATATACCGGGAGGATCGAGGCTCTGTACCAATCCTATCACTTCCTCCACTTCCTTTTGGTCCGCTTCGATACCGGCACGGAAGGCGAGATCGTCCAGAATCTCCTCCAGATCGCGATGCAGATAGCCATCTTCTTCTATGTTACCAATAATATAAGGAGCAAGTTGTTGCTGTCGATCCGTCAGAGGCAGGAACTTCAGCTGTTCGACCAAACGATCGTTGATCGAAGGTGCAGCGGAAGAAAAAGGTATTTCCTCTCGTCGGCTGTTGCGATCCTGTATTTCGCGCAGCTTGTATTCCGGAATATCTTCCTCGGTACGGTAATCGCCCAATGAGAGGTCGGAGGTGTCATCCCCCATCAGATTGTCTTCGGTTCCATCCACACTGCCGGATACCTCATCATCATACGCTCCTTCTTCCAAAGCAGGGTTAGCCTCCAGTTCTTTCTGTATCCTCTCTTCCAACTCAATGGCAGGAAGCTCCAAGAGTTTGATTTGCTGGATCTGCTGTGCAGAGAGATTTTGTTGCTGCCTTTGAGCAAGGGTTTGCTTCAACATAGAGGAATTATCTTTTCGAGGTGGATACCGTGCGATCCTTTGAGCAGGATGAGAGAATCGTGAATGGGATGAGCTTTCAAATACTCTTCGAGAGCAACATTGTCGGCAAATCCCGTTGCTCCGTTGGGGAAGCTATCCGCCAAAGCCGTCAGGCAAGGACCGCATAGCAATATCCGCCGATACCGACCGGTATTGATACGTTCGAGAAGAGCCATATGCTCACGCTTGCTCTCTGCGCCCAGTTCGTTCATGTCGCCGAGGATAAGCACAAGAGGTTTATCGGTATGCAGGGAATCGAAATTGTCGAGTGCCGCGTGCATGCTCACCGGATTGGCATTATAGGCATCCACAATCAGGGAATTGCCTCGCTCCGTTTCGATCCATTGGGAGCGATTATTACTCGGTCTGTAAGTAGCAAGAGCCGATACAATGGCTTCATCGGGGACATCGAAAAAGCGTCCTGTCGTTACGGCAGCCAAAGCATTCGGCAGATTGTAGTCGCCCACGAGATTGGTGCAAATCCTCTGCTCACTCGATGAGCCGAATAAATCGAAGCAGAGATAAGGCGTGTTGTTTGCAACTATTCGTCCTCGAACCGTGGCATCTGCCGAGGTACCGTAAGAGACCGATTGCAGTCCCTGCGACATATCGACGAGGGTATCATCATCGAAATTCAAGAAGAGGATCCCACCCTCTGCTCGAATGAAATCATAAAGTTCTCCCTTGGTACGCCTTACCCCTTCCAAAGAGCCGAAGCCCTGTAAATGCGCCCGACCGATATTGGTAATCAGTCCAAAGTTAGGACGGGCTATACGCGTCAGCTCGGCAATGTCTCCGGGCTTATTGGCACCCATCTCGATAATAGCTATCCGGTGTTCGGCTTTGAGCCTCAACAAAGTCAAAGGCACTCCTATATGGTTATTGAGATTGCCCTCCGTATAGAGTATAGGATAAGTAGTGGAAAGGACAGCAGCCATCAGCTCCTTTGTCGTGGTTTTGCCATTCGTCCCGGTGATACCGATAACCGGTGTGCCGAGACTCTTGCGGTGAAAAGCAGCCAGCTGCTGGAGAGCTGTCAGCACATCGTCCACAAGGAGATAGCGTTCGTCACGAACGACTGAAGAGTCGTCCACCACAGCCAAGGCGCATCCTTTCTCCAAGGCAGAGGAGGCAAACCGATTGCCATCGAACAGCTCGCCCTTGAGAGCGAAGAAAATACTGTCGGGAGGTGTTTGGCGGCTGTCGGTAGTCACCGTAGGATGAGCCAGATAGGCTGCATATAATTGTTCGATTGTCATTTCGACTGCAAATTTGAATTTGTCTTGAGGTAGCGCAGGCAGCTACTCCCACTTGATCTGTCCGAACAAAAGTACAGCAATTCTCGGTTGCATCCCATACGAACAATGTTTGCCACAGAGAGATATAGATATACTGAATACAAGTGCGATTGTTGTACATACATATATTTACCGTTACTTTGCAGTCGTAAAAAATACAGAGAATTGCAAAACAACATGTACGTCGAAGTATTAAAATCCAAAATACACCGCGTAACCATTACGGAGGCCAACCTCGACTATGTAGGCAGCATCACCATCGATGAAGATCTGATGGATGCTGCCAACATCATCGCCGGAGAGAAAGTCCAAATCGTGGACAACAACAACGGAGCACGCTTGGAGACCTATACCATACCGGGCAAAAGAGGTTCGGGGGTAATCTGTCTCAATGGAGCAGCTGCTCGCATCGTTCATCCGGGCGATATTATCATCATCATGGCGTATGCCTGGATGAAGATGGAGGAAGCCAAGGTGTTCAAGCCTGCTGTAGTATTTCCCGATACTGCAACGAACAAGATAATTCTGAAATAATCACAGCAATATAATCTCTCCCCTCCTCTCCGGCTATGAATCGGATCGCGAGAGGAGAGATGCAAGCTATCATTTCCTATGTTTGAAAATCTGAGCGAACGGCTCGACCGTTCTTTTAAGCTCCTCAAAGGTGAGGGGAGAATCACCGAGATCAATGTAGCCGAGACTCTCAAAGACGTACGTCGTGCCCTTTTGGATGCCGACGTGAACTATGTCGTTGCCAAGCAGTTTACGGACTTGGTCAAGGAAAAAGCCATCGGCCAAAACGTACTGACCTCCGTCCGTCCGGGCGAACTGATGGTGAAGATCGTTCATGACGAATTGGCTGCTCTGATGGGCGGACATTCTGTGGATATTAACCTCAAAGGCAGTCCGGCAGTAATCCTGATGTCCGGATTGCAGGGTTCGGGTAAGACCACCTTCTCCGGCAAACTGGCCAATATGCTCAAGTCCAAGCAGGGCAAACGACCTCTGCTCGTGGCCTGCGACGTGTATCGTCCTGCGGCCATCCAGCAGCTGATGATCCTCGGCGAGCAGCTCGGAGTACCCGTCTACAGCGAACCGGACAGCAAAAAGCCGGTCGAGATAGCCCGACATGCCATCGCCGAAGCCAAGACCAAGGGGAACGACGTTGTCATCATTGACACCGCGGGTCGCTTGGCCATCGACGAAGAAATGATGCGCGAGATAGAGGCTATCAAGGCGGCCATCCAGCCGAACGAAGTCCTTTTCGTAGTGGATTCGATGACCGGTCAGGACGCCGTGAATACAGCCAAAGAGTTCAACACACGCTTGGATTTCGACGGTGTTGTCCTCACCAAACTCGATGGAGACACTCGAGGCGGTGCTGCTCTCTCGATCCGTTCGGTCGTAAACAAGCCCATCAAGTTCGTCGGTACGGGAGAGAAGATGGAAGCGATCGACGCATTTCATCCCGAGCGTATGGCCGACCGTATCCTCGGCATGGGGGACATCGTGTCGCTTGTGGAGCGTGCTCAGGAGCAATACGACGAAAAGGAAGCTCGCAAACTGGAGGAGAAAATAGCCAAGAATCAGTTCGACTTCAATGACTTCCTCGCCCAGATACATCAGATCAAAAAGATGGGTAACCTCAAAGAGCTTGCATCCATGATCCCGGGAGTGGGAAAGGCCATCAAGGATATAGACATAGACGACGATGCCTTCAAGAGCATCGAGGCCATCATATATTCCATGACGCCTCATGAGCGCACCCATCCCTCTATCCTCAACGGACAGCGTCGCAAGCGAATAGCAATGGGTAGCGGCACTTCCATACAGGATGTCAATAAGCTGATCACGCAGTTCGACCAGACGCGTAAAATGATGAAGACCATACAGGGATTCAAAGGTGGCAAAATGCCGAAGATGCCGCGCATGCCGAAGATGAAGAGATAAATAAAGATACCGGCCGCAAAGAGTTCTTCGGACAGCCGGAGTGAGTGCAAGGCGAGAGCGCATCGGCATCGCTGACGGAAGAGCGAAGAACAATGTTGAGATCAAAGAGGTTGTCTAATATATGGAAACGACATACAAACTTCTCGACGGGAAAAAGATTTCCGGCGAAATAAAACAAGAGATTGCAGCCGAAGTAAACGAGCTGCTGGAGAAAGGTGGTCGCCGTCCGCATTTGGCAGGCGTGCTCGTAGGTCATGATGGCGGTAGCGAGACCTATATGGCCAGCAAGGTAAAAGCTTGCGAAGAGGTGGGCTTTACCTCCTCGCTCATTCGCTACGAAGACGATGTAACGGAGGAGGAACTGCTGGCCTGCGTGCACCGCCTGAATCAGGATCCGACGGTAGACGGCTTCATCGTACAGCTCCCCCTGCCCAAGCATATCGACGAGCAGAAGATCATCGAAACTGTAGACCCGCGCAAGGATGTGGACGGATTTCATCCCATCAACGTAGGCCGTCTGAGCATCGGTCTGCCCGGTTTCGTCTCGGCCACACCGAAAGGAATAGTGGAACTGCTTCGCCGCTACAATATCCCTACCAGAGGCAAGCATTGCGTAGTATTGGGACGTAGCAATATCGTAGGCAAGCCCGTATCGCAGCTTTTGCTCCAAAAGGGAGAGCCGGGCGACTGCACCATCACCATCTGCCATAGCCGTACCCCTAACATCAAAGAGGTATGCCTGACGGCCGACATTATTATTGCAGCTTTGGGGCAGCCCGAATTCCTGACAGCCGATATGGTAAAGCCCGGGGCCGTAGTCGTGGACGTAGGTACCACGCTCGTACCGGACTCTACGCGCAAAAGCGGTTTCCGTCTGACGGGCGACGTCAAATTCGATGAAGTGGCACCCAAGTGCTCGTACATCACTCCCGTACCGGGCGGAGTAGGTCCGATGACCATCGTATCGCTCATGTCCAATACCCTTCTGGCAGGTAAAGGATTGTACCGGTAAACCCTCCTTCCCTTATTTGCCAACGACCTTATCGAAGAGGCCTGTCATCAATATCGGTTCGTCCAGTATTACGATGATCGGCCTCTTTTCTTATTGACGGTGTATCGTCATGCGCAAATTACTGCACTGCTTGCGACATTCAGCTTCAGTCACGTACTCTAATCGGTCTTGGAGCCTCGTACTTTCGCACTCTTAGGCACCTAAAACAGGTTATGCCAAAATGAATTTTGACACAGCCCCTTCCTGCCGATACTTTGAAGAATCGCTTCGTATCCTTTCTCATTAGGAGGTAAAGGCGTACTTTCGCAGCACGCTATGGATGCTACTACGCAAAAAACCGGCCACTACGGGGCATTGCTCCGCCTCGGGCTACCCATTATCATCGGCCAACTGGGAATCATCTTCGTCAGCTTTGCCGATAATATCATGGTCGGGCAGCACTCCACGGCAGAGTTGGCCGCAGCCTCCTTTGTGAACAATATATTAGGTCTGCTCCTCATCCTCGGTATCGGCTTTGCATACGGACTGACGCCGCTGGTGGCATCGGCCGAACACAGAGGGCAGTACTTCAAAGCCGGCATCCTGCTCCGGCACAGCCTCCGCCTCAATATAGCGATCGGACTCTTCCTCGCAAGTGTGGCAGTCGTGATGGTTCCCTTGTTCGATACGCTCAACCTCCCACCCTCGCTCCGCCCTCTCGCCATCCCCTATTACTGGGTGCAGGTGGGAGGTCTCTTCCTCGTAACGGTATTCAATGCCTTCAAGCAGTTCTATGACGGCATGAGCGATACGCGCACCCCGATGTATATCACCATATCGGGCAATCTCTTCAATGTCGGACTGAACTATCTGCTGATATTCGGCAAAGGCGGTCTTCCCGAAATGGGACTCCTCGGAGCAGGCTATGCTACCCTGCTGAGTCGCTTGCTGATGCTCGCCACCATCGTCCTTTTCCTCTATCGCAGACCCTCATGGACAGCGATCCGCCGTGCCTTCTGCCGGCAGACGCATATCCGCCGCGCCTACCGCCGCCTATTCTCCGTCGGACTCCCCGTTGCCGTCCAGATGGGACTCGAATCGGCCTCTTTCACCATCGCCGTCCTTTTTGTCGGGCGACTCGGCGATCAGGCTCTGGCGGCACACCAGATCGTCTGCGTCATCACCACGCTCGGCTACCTCGTCTATTACGGGCTTGGTGCTGCCACCACCATCCGCATCAGTCACTTCAAGCTGCACGGCCAACCCGATGAAGTCCGCCGCGTAGCCGCCACGGCCTACCGAATGGCCGCACTGACCGCCTGCGTCGTGGTCGTACTACTTTTGCTCACGCGGCACAGCTTTTCCTTCCTCTTCACGCCCGACGAGGAGGTGGCTCGTATCGTTGCCCTTACGTTGATCCCTGTCGTCGTCTACCAATTCGGAGATGCCCTCCAAGCCATCTATGCCAATGCTCTGCGAGGAATGGAGCGCGTCCGTTTTCTGGCTCCGGCAGCAGCTTTCTGCCACGTATTGCTGGCACCGATACTCTCCTATTTGCTGGGATTCGTATTCATATCGGGCAATACGCCCATGCAGTTGGCCGGTATCTGGTCGGCCTTTCCCATCAGCCTGACACTACTCGGCATCCTCTTCTACAGCTACTTCCGGAAGGTAACCCGATAAACTCTGCGAAGGAAAACCTTGCTCCTCTTTCGGGAAAACGGTCCTTTTTCCGATCCCCCGTCTCCATTTGCTCCGGGACGGCTGTATGGAAAGTGAAAACCACAGACGGATCCGACCGATATGGCCATCCCTTTACTTACTCCTCTGTCGATAAAGTGAAATTCATTTCTTGAAAAAATCATGATAAATATAGAGAGAATAGTATAGTCTCATATAAGAGGATATTATGGTCTCATGTAAGAGGATACTATGGTCTCATGTGAAAGGATACTATGGTCTCGTATGAGAGGATACTATGGTCTCATATGAGAGGATAGTATCCTCTCTATATAGATCCCTTAGGGATGTACTCGAAGACACCCCTTGAAACACAAAAAAGGCTCCTCCGGAGAGTGGCAAGCCACATGCCCGAAGGAGCCTTGAAGGAATAAGAGGAATAAGACAGCCGGAGGCTACTATTCGTTGCGGAAGACGATCGACCCGTCTATGCAGTCGATGAGTACGGGACGCGTACTGTCCACCGCATCGGCCAAGAGAGCCTTGCTCAGCTCGTTGAGGACGAATCGCTGCAGGACTCGCTTCACGGGACGCGCCCCGAACTGCGGATCATAGCCCTCTCTGGCGCCAAAGGCCACGACAGCCTCCGTGTAGTGGAGCACCACGTCGTTATCGGCCAGTTGGCGCACGATACCATCGAGCTGCAAGCGGACGATCTCGTAGATCTCCTGCTCGGTCAGCGGCGTGAAGACGATGGTCTCGTCGATACGGTTCAGAAACTCGGGGCGAATCGTATGCTTGAGTAGCTGCATCACCTCATCGGCCGTCCGAGCCGTGAGGGACTGGCGATTCTCCGCCGTGAGGTTCTGCATCCGCTCGCGAATGATGTCCGAACCGAGGTTCGACGTCATGATGATGAGCGTATTCTTGAAGTTTACCACATGCCCCTTGTTGTCGGTCAGGCGGCCATCGTCGAGGACTTGCAGCAATACGTTGAACACATCCGGGTGAGCTTTTTCTATTTCATCGAAAAGCACCACGGAATAAGGTTTGCGGCGAATGGCCTCCGTCAGTTGGCCACCCTCGTCATAGCCCACATACCCCGGAGGCGCACCGATCAGACGCGTGGCACTGAACTTCTCCTGATACTCGCTCATGTCTATTCGCGTAAGCATGCTCTCATCATCGAAGAGCAATTCGGCCAAGGCTCGCGCCAACTCCGTCTTGCCCACCCCTGTAGTACCGAGGAAGATGAACGAACCGATCGGACGCTTGGGGTCCTGAAGACCGGCCCGACTGCGGCGGACGGCATCTGCCACGGCGCGGATGGCTTCGTCCTGACCGATCACGCGCTTGTGTAGCTCCTCCTCCAGATGGAGCAGCTTCTCGCGCTCGCTCTGAAGCATACGGCTGACGGGGATGCCCGTCCAGCGCGACACGATGTCGGCTATGTCGTCGGCCTCCACTTCCTCCTTGATCATGGAGCCGCCACGCTGCAATTCGTGCAGCTGCTGCTGTATCGTGCCGATCTCCGTCTCCTTCTGCTTGATAAGCCCGTAACGTATCTCGGCCACTCGTCCGTAATCGCCCTCCCGTTCGGCACGATCGGCCTGAAACTTCAGCTCCTCTATATCTATCTTGAGCTGCTGGATCTGATTGATCCGGTCCTTTTCGTTCTGCCATTGGGCTTTCTCCGAAGCCTCTTTCTCCTTGAGTTCGGCTATTTCCCTGTCGAGGAGCTGTACCTTTTCTTCGTCATTCTCTCGCTTGATGGCCTCGCGTTCGATCTCAAGTTGCTTGATCCTGCGCGAGATCTCGTCCAGCTCCTCCGGCAGCGAATCCACCTCCATACGCAGACGGGCGGCGGCCTCGTCCATCAGGTCGATGGCCTTGTCGGGCAGGAACCGCTCCGTAATGTAGCGGTGCGACAGCTTCACGGCCGCGATGATGGCATCGTCCTTGATCCTCACTTTGTGGTGATTCTCGTATTTCTCCTTCAAGCCCCGGAGGATGGAGATGGAGCTTAGCTCGTCCGGCTCGTCCACCATCACCATCTGGAAGCGTCGTTCCAGAGCCTTGTCCTTCTCGAAGTACTTGCGGTATTCGTCCAGCGTAGTGGCACCGATGGCACGGAGTTCGCCCCGAGCCAGAGCCGGCTTCAGTATGTTGGCCGCATCCATCGCCCCTTCGCTCTTGCCGGCTCCGACAAGGGTGTGGATCTCATCTATGAAAAGGATGATCTCCCCCTCGGCTCCGGTCACTTCGTTTACCACGGCTTTCAGCCTTTCCTCGAATTCACCTTTATACTTGGCTCCGGCGATCAAGGCTCCCATGTCGAGAGAGAATATCTGCTTGTTGCGCAGATTCTCCGGCACGTCGCCACGTACGATCCTGTAAGCCAGACCCTCGGCTATGGCCGTCTTGCCCACCCCCGGCTCACCGATAAGGATAGGATTGTTCTTGGTACGTCGGGAGAGGATTTGCAGCACACGCCTGATCTCGTCGTCACGACCGATCACGGGATCCAACTTGCCGTCGCGGGCACGCTGGCAGAGATTGACGGCATATTTCTCCAGTGCATTGTACTGCTCCTCCGCACTCTGACTGGTCACGCTGCGCCCCTTCCGAAGCTCTTCGATGGCTGATTGCAAGAGCTGTTCGGTAGCTCCGGCATCCTTGAGCAGAGTGGATACTTCACACCGCGTAGCCAGAATAGCCAGCACGATGTGCTCCAACGAGACGTATTTGTCCTTCATCCGGTGCGCTGCGTCCTCCGCTGCCTGTAGCACCTGATTGGTTTCACGCGACAGATAGGGTTCGCCACCCGATACATGGGGCAGCTTCTCGATCAGTTTGTCCACAGCCGTGGCGATACTGCCCTTATTCACCCCCATCTTGGCAAAAAGGAAATCGGTCAGGCTTTCGCCCTGATCCATAACGGCCTTGAGCAGGTGCTGCGGTTCGATGGCCTGCTGTCCGTGCCGATGGGTCAGCTCCACAGCCTGCTGTAGAGCCTCCTGCGATTTGATTGTGTAGTTGTTAATGTTCATTGCTGTGTTTGTTGTTACCGAACAAAATCCAACAACCATGCCAACGCCTAAAGACTGACATTTTGTCCTTTTTTACATTTTTCCCCTCTCATCGTTTATATCCAAGGCAAGGATTACTCATTATAATACATGGTATAAGAAAGAAAATAAAGACTCCATACAGCTTATATGACCTAATCGAATACCTTTGTCCGTGGAAAATCATAAAAATACCCTACTATGAAACTCAGAACATTCTTATTCGTGATTGTAGCTGCACTGGCAGTAGCGTTTGGCGCAGAAGCGCAGAAGAAGACAGCGAAAAAACCGCTTATCGTCTATTACTCCCACAGTGGCAACACCCAAGCAGTGGCCGAACACATCCAAAAGGCTACCGGAGGCGTACTCTTCCGCATAGAACCGGAGCAGGCCTACCCCGAAGACTACAAAGCCCTCGTCCAGCAGGCTAAAGAGGAGCTGAAGAAAGGCTTTCGTCCCAAACTCAAAAAGTCCGTCAAAGACATAGCCGACTACGACGTTGTCTACATAGGTTCGCCCAACTGGATCCACACCTTGGCTCCTGCCGTAATGAGCTTTCTGGATCAGCACAACCTCAAGGGCAAGACCATCATCCCCTTTGTCACACATGGCGGTGGCGGCATGGGCAAGTGTTTGGACGAGATGAAGCGACTGGCACCTCAAGCGACAGTCCTCGACGGCATCGTTATTGACGGCAAGAAAGCCAAAGAATCGGCCGAAGAAGTCCGCAACACCCTGAAAGCATTGGGACAAATCAAATAACGACAACTGTCCCTATCCCGAATCAACGAGGATCGATAGTGGCGAGCTTTTCTCCACAAATCAAACACAAGCTCCCCACCCTCCCGGGTTCTTTCCCCCCACAAAAAGAGGCGTCGATGACGCCTCTTTTTTATGCCCTATAACCACCAAATACGCACCAAAAAACTTTTCAACAACGAAGACGAGTTTGGAATCATTCTAAATAAGCGTCTGAAAAGAACTCCACTTTGACACTCAACAGATAAGTAAGCAAATATTTTCTGTTCGAAATTCGCTTTTCAGAAACTCATTCAACGATCTATATATAAAGCATTTTCAATTTATATATAGATCGTTTTCGATTTATATACAAATAGTTTTCAATAAATATATAAATCAAAACTCGTTTATATATAAATCACCCTATCAAAAAAGGCCATCTACGATCTGATATAAATAAGGCGTCCGCCATGTTCGACTGCGAACATGGCGGATGCCTTAACATATTTAGAGGACAATTTCTCCTATTCTCTTTTACACATCATCCGCACGCCAATCCGTTCTCTATGTACCATAACCTCACAATAAAAAAACAGCCCACCGAACGAGCCAAACAGATCAGCATCACAAACAAGACGATCACACATACACTCCATCTATTTATCATTGATTCATAAACACTTACACCTCACCAAGAAGTCTTCCTTCTCCGCTGCAAATATAGTAAAAAACAACCTCAAATAATAAGTATTAGAATCGATTCAAAAAAACACTTTTAACGGTATATCAATACAGTATTCAGAAAAAACACCAACAATAGAACAAAACAAAATAAAACCCCTATATTTGCAAAAAAAGAAACATGAAGATTTACATAAGTGGCTGCAAAGAAGATAGAGAATATATAGAAAAAATTTCTCAAGCTTTAAAAAATGAAGCTCATGAAGTTTTTGATCTCTTTTCATCCATAAGCATCTTTGGAAAGTCAATCCATAAACAAGTATTAGATGCGATAAAAGAGAGTGATGTTTTCATTTTTCTAATAAGCAAAAACTCAATTTGTACAGAGTACACATCAAAAGAATGGTTTTTGATTCTATTAGGCAACACGTCAAACAGAAAATCAAATATAATACCTGTATTAATAGATCAAGCTAAAATACCTAAATATTTGTATGGGTATAACTGTATTTATTTACACAAAAGCCTTGAAAGAGGAATAAGAAAAATACTCTCCTTTTTATCAAATTACTCCCACATACAAGAAGCAGAAAAAATCAAAGTTACAAGGGAGGACAATAGTAAATTCATTTCAGAATTATCTCAAGCGTTGAAAAATGGAAAACTAACTTTAGTTTCAGGTGCAGGAACCTCAATAGCAGCGGGTATGCCATCTTGGAATAATCTATTGACCAGATTAACTAAACACATGGCCGAAAGATTATCTAAGGAACAGAAAAATCCGTCATTAGAAAATCTAAATCATTTCATAGAAGAATCTAAATTATCACCGTTAATACGAGTAAAATACATTAAGTATATTCTGGATAATGATTTTACAAAAAAAATACGGAATGAATTATATATATCAAATCCAAAAACTTGTGATATAATTGAAGCAATTGTCGATTTAGCAAGACCTAGACGAGAATCAAAGTCTTTAGATTCAATCATAACATTCAATTTTGACTCCTTAGTAGAAGAAAACCTAGAAAAAAACAATATTAAGTATAAGGCCATTTATATGGAAGGGATGCGTAGTAGCCCACTTGAATTACCTATATACCATGTGCATGGATACTTACCACGAAAAGGAAGAATTACGAAGAACAATAAAATTGTTTTTAGCGAAGATACCTATCACAACCTATTTATAGATCCATTTAGCTGGTCTAACCTAATTTTACTAAACAAATTAAGTCAAAACACATGTCTTTTTTTGGGCTTGAGTATGACTGACCCAAATTTGAGAAGGTTATTAGATATTGCAAATAGAAGAAATCCTTCTAATTCATTAAATCATTTTATCATTAAAGATAAGCCACAAAGAATAAACAAAAAAGAAGAAGACAGATTACCTCTATTTTTAATCGAAAGAGACTTTAATGAATTAGGATTAAATACAATATGGATTGAAGACTTCAAAGAAATTCCCGATATATTGACAAGAATAGGGAACGAGTGATCTTATTAAAGACTTCATACGCATATTTGGTCTTACTTAAACCCAGATTTGTCGTTAGGTCTTACTTTTCTAATGGCAGCCATTAGAGATTTTCTTTGTAATCTGCTTAATAACTGCTACTTGTCTTCTTATAAAAATCACATCTACATCCTAATTTCATCTCACCAATCGGTTGATGTGAAGTACATGCTTATTCTAGACATAACTCTTTTTCCTTCAAAGCAATAAGTAGTGCCTCGATTCTATATGCTATTCTCAAATGACCAATCTGGATTAAAGTCTACGTTTGCTTTTATTCCAAACTATCTATATTACGGCTCATCGACATATTACGTTTATTTTGGCATATTCCGACAAGGAGGTATTTGTATAGAGGTGTTCCATCCGTTTTTAGTCCTCTCATCAAAAAACATTAAGTATATCATCCTTTTACATTGCCAAATAGAGAAAGTACTCCGTGTCGCATAGGCGACATTTCAGGCGGATAGCAGCTTCTACTTTTGTGTCATCAAAGAACAACGATCGATTAACAAAAGAAAGAAGGAGACTCGACAATGGAAAAGAAAATGTTTTGCTATCAATGCCAGGAAACAGCAGGCAATAAGGGATGCATCCTCAAAGGGGTATGCGGTAAGGACTTTAGTACAGCCAATCTGATGGATTTGCTCGTCTTTAACCTCAAAGGCATTGCCATCATAACAACTTCGATGAGGCGTGCCGGAGTGAAAGCCGATTACCGAAAGGCAGATAAGACGATCATGGAATCTCTATTCGCCACGATCACTAATGCCAACTTCGACTACTCTTCCATAGCCAAACGCGTAGAGAAAACATTTGCGCTCAAAGCGGAATTGCACCGCTTGGCTCTTGCTGAAGGTGTAGAGCTTCCCAAAAACGAAGCGGTAACCATGCAGGGAACGCAGGAAGAGTATGATCAGTTGGCTCTTGGCGTAGGTATTCTAAGAGAGACAAACGAGGACGTACGCTCTCTCAAAGAGCTGACGATCTATGGACTCAAAGGATTGGCAGCCTATGCGGAGCATGCGGATCGACTCGGCTACGTGGATGAAGAGATCAATGCCTTCACCGAACGCGCGCTGCACGATGTGACGATGGGATTGCTTTCGGCGGATGAACTGACAGCTCTTGTACTGGAGACCGGTTCTTATGGAGTGAAAGTGATGGCTCTTCTCGACAAAGCCAATACCGAAAGCTTTGGCAATCCGGAAATCACGGAAGTAAATATCGGTGTCGGTTCGCGCCCGGGTATCCTTATCAGTGGTCATGACCTGAAGGATATGGAGATGCTGCTCGAACAAACCGAAGGAACGGGAATAGATGTGTACACGCATAGTGAAATGCTACCAGCCAACTATTATCCCAAATTCAAAAAATACAAACACTTCTTCGGCAATTACGGCAATGCATGGTGGAAACAGCGCGAGGAGTTCGAAACCTTCAACGGCCCTATCCTCTTCACCACGAACTGTATCGTACCGCCCAAAGCCAATGCCTCCTACAAGGATCGGGTATTTACCACCAATGCTGCGGGCTATCCCGGATTCAAGTACATCGAAAGCGATGAGCACGGCCGCAAAGACTTCAGCGAAATCATTGCCTTGGCCAAGACTTGCCAGCCTCCCACAGAGATTGAAAGCGGTACCATCATTGGAGGCTTTGCACACTATCAGGTATTGAGCATCGCGGACAAAGTGGTGGAAGCGGTCAGCAGTGGAGCAATCCGCAAGTTTGTAGTGATGAGCGGTTGCGATGGCCGGCAGAATGGGCGCAACTATTACACGGAGTTTGCCGAAGCTCTTCCCTCCGATACGGTTATCCTTACATCGGGATGTGCCAAGTTCCGATACAATAAATTACAGCTTGGCGATATAGGAGGCATCCCTCGCATTCTTGATGCCGGACAATGCAATGACAGCTATTCACTGGCAGTTATTGCCCTGAAGCTGAAAGAAGTAATGGGATTGGATGATATCAATAAACTTCCGATCGTCTACAACATCGCATGGTACGAGCAGAAAGCCGTTATCGTCCTGCTCGCTCTGCTCAGCCTCGGAGTCAAGAATATCCATGTAGGCCCTACCCTTCCGGCATTCCTATCCCCGAACGTAGCGAAAGTACTGGTAGAAAACTTCGGTATAGCCGGTATCGGTACGGTCGAGGAAGACATTCAGACACTGATTGCATGAGAACGTGTGTGAATGCCTGCGGCAGTAGACTGGGAGCATTGCAGTAGGTATTCCTCTCCGGTCGATGACCGAGAGAAGAAAAAACATGTATAATCAAGAAGACTTGATTTGATTACTCCAGCCTCGACAATCGTTGAGGCTGGAGTATTTCTATACTCTTGCCGTCCACCCTAATAATGCCCTCTTCTTCAAGTTGAGAAAGGCTGCGTGCCAGCGATTGCCTGTTCACGCCAAAGCGATCGGCAAGTTCTTTCCATGAAGATTCGACAACGATCCGACTGCTGCCGTCTTTGGTATAAAGCCGAAGCAGATAGTCTCCGATCTTACCCTGTAAACTTCGTAAACTAAGCTGATGGATTTTCTTCATGAGGAAAGCACTGATGTCCGAAATCATGCCGATAAAATTCTCCATCAGAGCAGGGTACTTATGCATCGTCCCTTTGAACTCTTGCTTCCCGATGCGGAAAAGAATACTGTCCTCATTGGCCAATAAGGTAACGGGTAAAATATTCTCCGATGCAAAAAGAAGGGCCGGAGCCAAGATACGACCGGTGGCTAGTGTATCTATCAGAATCTGCTTACCGGAAGGTCCCACCATCTCAGCGCGAATCTCTCCTGCGCCCACGATCCGAAGGTCTTGCAGCTTATCTCCACCGATAGCGTATAGCTCTTCTGCTTTCAGCCGTTCAGTCCTATATGAACAACTCTCAAGCAGGGCTATGACCTCATCCTCTTTCATACCGGCAGCGAGTCCACTTCCTTTCCATGCTTTCAGAAGGAGATCAAATTCGGGATTCATCACAGCAGTTCTTCCCTTAGTATATATTCTTCCGCTCCCATTGATCAATGGCATCACGGATATCACATAGTTCCTGACGGATTTCTTTCAAACGGCTGATGACTTCTTCCCTGCGCGTAGTACCATCATAATCGTTTTTGAGAGCTTGCTTCGTACCTGCAAGTGTAAGCCCTTTCTCCTTGGTAAGGTGGTGAATGAGCCGCACCATTTCGATGTCTTTGGCTGTATAGCGACGAGTGCCGCCTTTGGAAGTATGTGGCTTTAGTGCAGGGAATTCCTTCTCCCAAAAACGAAGAGTGGAATCCGGCAGATCGAACATCCGCGCCACTTCGCTTATGGAATAAAATAGCTTTCCCTGTTTTTGCTTTTGCTTTTTCATTTTTCAAGCCGTACGGAAACAGACCCTGATCATCTGAGGATCAGGGCAAACTTAAAAAAATCTTTCAAGCAAAGTCTCTCTTTCGAGTCGGAGAAACGGCAAATACCGAGAACCAAAATGCCAGCAAATAGGCACCTCGAACAAAGATCAGAGGGGATTCGATTGCCATTGTCAGGAGGATAGCAGGCAGGAAAAGGAGGAAATCATATCGTCTCTCGCGATAGGCAAAGTAAAACAACCCGCCTACGAATATCACCAATACGACCATCCCGGGAATCCCGAGCTGCATACCATCGGCCAAAAGTTGATTGTGCGGATGTTTCAACAAAATATCCGTATCGATCCGTGCCTGTAGCACATTGTCCATAGTACCCAAGCGAATACCCGTCCACGGATGCCGATCGATAGCTTCCATCGCTATATCTCGCATTTGACTACGCTCTCCGTCAGCAAAAAAGCGATGCGACAAGAGACCGTTGAAGATAAAACCTCCTACAATGATAAGGACGAAAGAGGCGAATAAAAGTTTCTTTTTCTGGGATAGGAAAAAGGCTCGTACCAAGAAAAAGAACATGATCGACAGGGGAATGAAGAGCATGGCCAAGCGGCTTTGGGTAATAAAAGCAAAGCATGACAAGGCGACCAAACCATAGACCATTTCCACCGTAGATACCGTTTGTTCCCGATAGAAATACTGACGTACGGCGACTGCCATAAAAATAGCGAATATGCCCAAGAAGATATAAGTGGGATGGGCAAAATGCGTCCAATGGAGCATACAGAAGCTCGATGCAGGCATTGGGATATGAGCCTTGAGATAGAATTTATCGAAAGAGAAAGGAGATAAAACAGATTGACCGAAGTATTGGGTCAAAAGAAGAGAAATAAGAATGATGCAGGATAAGTACACCAATACAAGGCGGAAAGAAAAAGAAAGAAATACGCCCCATTCCGCTCTTGTCGGGCGCCAACAGCACAAAGCCAAAGGCAAAGCCAATAAGGGAAGTCGCTGCTTAAGCGTATGCAGAGCGTCCTTAGTCTCTACAGCTCCGATAAGCCCCGTCATCTGAAACAGATAGTAAGCTACCAGCAAAACAAGAATACCTACCGGCAGATAGAATTTCTTTTGAGCAATGGCATACACATAGGAAATACCACAGAAAAACCATACCGCACCGATAGCAAAACCCAGCAGTTGGCCTACCGCAGCCACAACAAACGAGATAAGCAGCAGCTTGCGGAAGGTAGTAGCATCTGTCCGAATGACTCCTCTGACACCGGCAGCAACAGCCATTCCTCCCATAACGATGGCAAAAATCCACACGAAGAAAGGTGGCGCAGCCTTTTTCGGTTCGAATACCTGCCAGTCTTTCACCAATGGATATAATAAGGACAAGACTACGATACCGAGTATGAGAAAGACAACGTTCATATTTTGCCGCAATAAGCGGACAAACCGAACCGAAAACGTTTCAGACATGATAGTGTTTGAAATAATTGATGAGGAAAAATAGCCGACCTCTATCGGGAAGATAAACCAAGTTTGTCACTCAAATAACGGATACGCTTTTCAGCCTTTTCTCTTTCTCCCATGAGAGTAGTACGATAGCTGTAAATTTGTGCCAGACGGGCGGTCTCCGACAAGGATTTCACACCTGTTTTCGATATTTGGAATGTATGCATCGCTTTGCCTTCGGCCATCAAATCTATCCGGAGAGCATATCCCTCGGAATCGGCCTGAACAAAAAGCTCACCGATTTTCACCGTCTCTTCGGCAGGATAGGTCACTATTTCGTAGTGCAACCCCAAATCTGCAAATCGATAGTTGAGTGCAGCATCGTAGGGAATGTCGCGAGTTTGCAGCGTGGACTTGGTCTGCACATCCGTCACTCGGATAGCAGTATGATTGATAGCCTTGGCTCCGGCATAAACACTCAGCACAATGAGATTGCCAAGCGTATCCGTACTGCAACGCAGACGAGTACATTCCTGGCCGGAAGCCTCACCGAACCCCGAGAGATAGAACTCCGGTGATCTTCCCTCCTCCGAGGACGTCTTGCTGAAAGGACGGGATATGCTGTCGATCCGACCGGAGAGAACAAGCAAAGCACTATCGGCGAAAGCACGATTGCGTTCGCACTCTTTGTACTCGGCCTGCCGGCTAAGAGACAAAGCCTCCTTACGGGCCACCGTATCGGTGGAGTAATGACGATGGAGACTGTCTGCCAAAATTCGAACTCCGGAGTAATCGGCATGCTCGTATGCCTCGTGCATCAATGCAAGTAACTGCCCGGCTCCCGACTTTGTATCCTGCTTACAACCGACAGAGTGTAATAAGAGGAGGAAAAGCAAGAAAGGGAGAAAAATTCGTCTCGCCACACCTATATATCTGCTAAATACTATACTCATTCACGCGCGATCAAAAAACGGAGAAGTGTACATAGCGTTTGGGATTGGCTTTGAGGTCGCGCAATAGTGCATCCGCACTCGAAGCCATACTATCCAGTCGCATATAGAGCGATTTGTCGTTCAAGAGCATCCCGAGCGAACCGTCGGAATTGCGAATTTGATCGGAAAAGCTTCGAAGGTTCTCCGATGTAGCCTGCAATTCGGCCATCAAAGCCTCCAGTTTCAGCTGTTTCAATTCCTCCGAAAGCTCTGCCACATTATCCGTGATGGTACGTGTATTGGCCATGACGGCAGGCAGTTGTGTCCCGATGGACTTATCCAAAGAAGCAGTCAAACGATTTAGCCGCTGGGCCGTTGCTGCCATATTCTCCATCATTATAGCCAAATTGGGATTATTGACCATATTCGCCAAGCCGACAATGACTGAATCCACCTTCGGCATCATGTTCACGACAGAAGGAACGATCTTATTCGACGTTACCGACATAATATCTTCGGGAGTTTCAGACCGAATGGTATCCCCCGGATTCAGGTATCCATCCCGAGGATCACCTTGCATGATGCGAAGCTCCGCTCCACTCAAAGCTGTCTGGTGAATGGCCAAATGACTGCCTTTGGGCATACGATATTCGGACTCGAGATCGACTCCCACAATGATAGAACGACCATTCTTATAGTCGAAGCTAAGAGACTTTACCACTCCTACCTTATAGCCGTTGACCAATACGGGACTGGCGACATTAACGTTCTTCACTTCCGGGAAAGCGGCATAATACACATTCTCCCGTTTGAAAACGTTGAATCCTTTCAGGTAGTTCAGACCGAAGTACAGCAGAAAAAGAGCAATGAGAGTCAATGCTCCGATCTTTGTAGTCTTATTTATTCTCATTTCTTTTATTGTTACCTCTAATAATGCTTTCCAAACAATATCAATATATCTCTCTCACACGTTTGCCTGCCTCATAAACCACGATATAAGCATCGGGGAAACTTTTCCTGACCTTTTTCCGAAGGCGACGTGCCTCCCCCTCGCTGGAAGCCGCTCCTGTAAGATAAAAGAATCGACCGCCTCGTTGTTCAATGGTCACCTTGTAACCTTTCAATCGCTTATCGCCATTTTTGAGCTTCGTCTTCGAGGACATGATCTGTATTTTATAGGTTTCCTTCGTGGAATGAGCACCCTCATCCAACTTTGTGGCATGCTCCTTGGGAGCTATACTTCCCTTATCATCAGACATATCTGCCGAAAAGGCAGCATTGTCTTCAGCTTCGGCTTCGGCCTTATCCTCTTCTTCAGTAGCCTGTGGTGCAGGTTCGGACACCTTACCGGAACGTCTGTCATAATCCTCCTTGTATCGGGCAAATCCTCGGGCTATAGCCGAAGCCAACTCGTCACGCCCGGCTTCCGACCCCAAATAACGAGCCTCTGCCGGATTGCTTATAAAGCCCAGTTCGACGAGAACACTCGGCATGGCAGAAAACACGAGTACAGCCAGATTGCCGAGCTTCACCCCTCTGTCATGACGCCCCTTGGCCACAAATCCTTTTTGGATCTGTTGAGCCAGTTTGATGCTCTGATCCTGATACGTATTCTGCATCAGTTCGAACATGATATAACTCTCGGACGAACGGGGGTCAAACCCTTTATAGACGGTCTTATAGTCTTTCTCCATCAATATGACGGCGTTCTCACGCTGGACTACCGCCATATTTTTACTGTTACGTTCATGCCCCATTACATAGGTCTCAGTACCATAACCTCCATGACCTCGCTCTTGGGAATTGACATGAATACTGATAAAAAGGTCGGCATTGTTTTTATTGGCATATTCGGCACGCCCCATCAGGGTAACGAAGAAATCCTTCTCACGGGTATAGAGCACTTTCACATCCGGATGTTTGCTTTTAATCAGTCGCCCCACACGCAAAGCCACGGCCAAATTGATGTCTTTTTCTCGCAAACCATTACCGACCGCCCCCGAATCATGTCCTCCGTGTCCGGCATCGATAACCACCGTAAACGCACGATTGCGTTGGCTCTCCAACGGCAAACAAACGATCAGTAGAAGAGCCGTAATCCAAAGCAACAGATAGGGGGTATGGTTTTTCCTCGACATGAACTTTATTATCCCTTAAATGAGTACAAAAATAAGGATTATCCGCAACAAACGATGGCTCCAAAATTGCCTTTTTTACTATCGGCCCTTTAGAGGAAGCTTGGCCAAGGCATCGAAAGAAAAAGGACAGCCACAAAAAAAGAATGCACCGACTTCTCATACCAAGCTGAGAAAATCGGTGCAATTCTTTTCGAGCCTCTTGTCGGATTCGAACCAACGACCCCGAGATTACAAATCACGTGCTCTGGCCAACTGAGCTAAAGAGGCAGATGGGTAAGCTGGCTATATCGCGCCGCTACAACCTAATACCCTTGCTGCGATCAAGCCCTGGGGGAATCAAAGGGAGCATGCCGTATAGGACTTACCCGGGTGCAAAAGTAGTAATAATTCCATAACGGCCAAATGATCGAACGGAAATAATCCGATTTTTTCCTCCTGACAGCGAAAATTCTTTTGGAAACGAATAGTCTCTGAGCTGACCGAAGCGGAGAAGATTTGCGATGCGGAAATTCGATTCCACGTGGTTGACGGTTTTGACTATATTTGCCGGCCAAGAAAGCTCCCATCAAGAGTATAAAGCTCTTTGCCGAAAGTGATTATCGAATTGATATAGAACGATATTGATAAATAATTTACAACCAAATGACAACGAAAACACATACAACCCCGACACATATATTGCCCAACCTGACAGGCCGGTTCCATCCCCTCCGCATCTGTCATACCACCGCTTTATTCGGTCTAAGCAAGAATATCTCTATGACAAATAAAGAGGAATAACGCTTCCATAGTCTCCTCAAAGATCTAAGGCAGCCACCGAGTTCCCCATAGAACTCGGTGGCTGCCTTTGTTTTATCACCTCTCGAAAAAGCCTTTTTCAGCCTGCGATTTATATAGAAATGAGTTTCTATCTATATATAAATGGAAAACGATTTATATACAAATCGAAAACGATCTATATATTTATCGTAAATGATTTGTATATAGATCGTTATCTTCTCTTCCAAAAGTCATGTTTCTACCTGAAAAACTTCCTCTTCTTGCCTTTTTCGCTTCAAAATCTTCTTCCTTTCAGGTGCTTATTTGGAATGATTCCAAACTCATCTTCGTTGTTGAAAACCTTTTTGGCGCGTATTTTTAAGCCGGTTAATGGCAAAAAAGGAAATAAAAAAGGCTAAGCACGAACCAATCTATGTCGGTATGCTTAGCCTATTTATCGCTTTAGCAACTTTCTATGGATCTGGCTGTATCGCTTACAATGCTTCGTTTACGTCAAGCCCCAAAGCCTTTGCTACTCCCTTGCCATAGTCCGGATCGGCCTTGTAGCAATTCGCTATATGGCGCAGCTTGATCTCTTTGGGGATATCACCCATGGCACGAGCCGTATTGTCGAATAGTACCTGCTGCTGATCCGGCGACATGATATGGAAGAGCTTGCGAGGCTGAGAATAATAGTCACTGTCATCTTCCCTGAAATCCCATTGATAGGCAGCACCATCAAGTTCGAGGGGTGGCTCTTTGTACTCATTCTGATCTTGCCAGTGCCCATAGCTGTTAGGCTCATAGCCAAGACGCGAACCGAAGTTGCCATCTACCCTCATGGCTCCATCCCTGTGATACATATTCAGGAAAGGACAACGACTCCTGTTTACAGGTATTTGGTGATGATTCACGCCGAGCCGATAGCGCTGCGTATCGCCATAGGAAAAGAGACGCCCCTGCAACATCCTGTCAGGAGAGAAGCTGATACCGGGTACCACATTGGCAGGATTGAATGCCGACTGCTCCACATCGGCAAAGTAGTTTTCCGGATTGCGGTTCAGCTCCATTACGCCAACTTCGATAAGGGGAAAATCTTTCTGCGACCACACCTTTGTCAAGTCGAAAGGATTATACGGCAAAGCTTTGGCTTCTTCCTCCGTCATGATCTGCACCTTGAGCGTCCAACGAGGATAGTCGCCACGCTCAATGCTTTCAAATAAGTCTCTCTGATGACTTTCACGATCTTTCCCGATCAATGCTTCCGCCTCTGCATCTGTCAGATTCTTTATCCCCTGTTGAGTGTGGAGATGAAATTTCACCCAATGTCTTACTCCTTCGGCGTTGATAAACGAGAATGCATGGCTTCCGTAGCCGTGCATGTGACGATAGCTGGCAGGTATACCTCGGTCGCTCATTGTGATAGTCACCTGATGGAGAGCTTCGGGCAGAAGTGTCCAGAAGTCCCAGTTGTTTTGAGGACTCCTCATATTGGTGCGTGGGTCACGCTTTACTACGTGGTTCAGGTCGGGGAATTTGAGAGGATCTCTCAGGAAAAATACGGGGGTATTGTTTCCTACGAGGTCCCAGTTACCTTCCTCAGTATAAAACTTGATAGCAAAGCCACGTATATCCCGCTCCGCATCAGCCGCACCACGCTCTCCAGCCACAGTCGAGAAGCGTACAAACAGCTCGGTCTGCTTGCCGATCTCGGAGAAAATAGCCGCCTTCGTGTACTTGGTGATGTCATGAGTGACAGTAAATGTGCCGAAAGCTCCCGAACCTTTGGCATGCATACGACGTTCGGGGATCACTTCACGATCGAAGTGAGCCAGCTTTTCCAAAAACCAGACATCCTGCAGAAGCATAGGACCACGCTTGCCTGCAGTGGCCACATTCTGATTGTCTGCTACGGGGGCACCCGCAGCTGTAGTAAGTTTGTTCTTTTCCATTGTTTTGTCTCTTATTTAAGTTAAGTAATTAAATGTCCAAACAAGATGTCATTCACTTTTTTCGTGAAGTGTCTTTATCTTCTCTATATAATGATCCAATCTCCGTTTGTCATCCTCTGAGAGGATACCGGTACGAGAGCGCATCGTATCGATGCAAGCAACACCCGACAAATTGAGATGCCGCTTCATCCTGTTGAAGATGGCACCGGTACGCAACTTATAAGTAGCAAAAAGGACAAGATTGGGAGGCAATGTCGCCGGAAGTTTGCGAGAGCCTTCTACCCAAAGATGGCTGGGATGCTGATTGACGACGAACCACCCCGAAGTCCAGCTGCCAAGCATAAGGAGATCCGAGTCCTTGATCTGATCGTCCTTAAAGTCAGAAAGTGCTCCGAAGTTCACATTCACCCCCCTACTCCACAAGTACATGGCCATAGCTCTTGCCCATCCGGCAGTACGGCCTTTCTTGCTCTGATATAGTATAGTTGCTTTCATTTTTCTTTTTATTCGTATTACTTATTTGACAAAGATATAGAGCAAGATTCTTATATGTAATTCGCAGATTTTATCAAACTATAGCTCTTATCTATATTCCATAAACCGATTGCATATCATCCTCCTCAACAGCCGAATCATGCACTAAAAAACACCATAAAGTAACCCCGTTCAGTCCTCCATCTTACTGCCTCAAATATAACACTTTATACCAACTATTTAAAGCCTTTCACACAAGAATCCCAAAAACCGTCAATGAATGGGATTTGAATAGAGGAAATCGCTCATGATTCGATAGACAATGGGAAAAGAATGGCCAGGGAAAGAGAATGAAACGGCTCTTGTGGATACAACTTTGCATCCGGATACCTCGATGCAGGTAAAAGAGCGAGGGAGAGCCTGTGGTTTGACGAATTCTTCGATGAAAATAAGCATCTTTGTCATACTGAGAACGTTGTGCCGCAGGCCAACAGACCGAACACTTCGGTAATAATAGAAGTTATAGAAGCATGAATTTATTCTCGAATCTTCCATTTCGTTTCGATGTACGCCGTCTGTCCGAAGACACGCTTAAAGCCATCTATTCTTTGGAAGAAGATGGTCTGCCAGTCAATGCAGACCAACTGGCCGGACTGACCGGACTGAAGGTAAGCAACCAACAGTATATACTCGATCTGCTGCACAAACAAGGCTATTGTCTTCCTCCGGACTCGCATCTGACCGAAAGCGGACGGAAATATGCGCTCAAGGTGATTCGACGCCACAGGCTTTTGGAAAAATACCTGTCCGAACACTCCGGCTACGAACCCAGCGAATGGCATGCACAAGCCTGTAAGGAGGAGCACTATCTGTCCGATGAAGAGCAGGAGCGGATAGCAGTCCGCCTCGGCAATCCGCTTTTTGACCCGCACGGCGATCCCATCCCGACGGAAGAGGGCGAAGTGCAGTCGGTGGAAGGAGTATATGCCGACGAACTGCCGGATGATTCGTATGTGAGAGTGATCCACATCGAAGACGAGCCTGCCGACCTGTACCGACAGATAGAAACCATCGGCCTCTTCCGGGGTGCTGTATTCCACCTTCTACATACCGATACGAATGGAGTGCACCTCTCTTTCGAGGGGGAGCAATTCTTGCTACCACGGGAGGCTGCACATAATCTGACCGTAATGCCCTGTACGGACGAAGGCATGATAGATTTGGCGCAGAAGACCGTCAAGCTCACTACGCTTCGTCAGGGTGAAGAAGCTACAATAGCCGGCATCAGTAAGGCCTGTCGGGGAGCCAATCGCAGACGGCTGTTGGACTTGGGGTTCGTACGCGGTAGCCGAATCGCCATAGATCTGACCAGTCCCTTGGGCAATCCGACGGCTTATGTGGTCAGAGGAACAGCCATCGCCCTGCGACACGATCAAGCTCGTTATATCCTTATATACAGGTAAAAAACAAAACGCTCAGACCAACTTCGAATCGAATGATGAAAAAGAGTGCTGCCACTTCTTCAGCCTGCAACGGCTGTCCCGCACACAGCGGAAATAAACTACGGCGCTTGGGCACCGATGCGGAACGATACGACTTTACCATCGCCCTTGCCGGCAACCCCAATACGGGCAAGAGCACGGTATTCAATGCTCTGACCGGCCTCAAACAACATACGGGCAACTGGCCGGGGAAAACGGTAGAGAAAGCCGAAGGTGCATTCTCGTATGCCGGCTCTTCATACAAGATAGTGGATCTTCCGGGCACCTATTCTCTCCTTTCTACTTCCGAGGATGAGGAGATCGCTCGCGACTTCATTCTCTTCGGCAAGCCCGATGTCACCCTCATCGTGGCGGATGCCACCCGACTGGAGCGGAATATGAATCTGATCCTGCAAATCCTCGAAATAACGGATCGTGCCGTCCTATGTGCCAATCTGATGGACGAAGCCGAACGGAACGGCGTGCAGATCGACCTGAGAGGTCTCTCGCGCAGGCTGGGTATCCCTGTCGTAGGAGCCAGTGCACGTTCGGGCGAAGGCATATCCGATCTACTGTCGGCCCTGTCTGAGGTGGCCAAAGGGATTTATCGCTGTACTCCGCATCGGCTGACAAGCATCGGTACCGAAATAGATGCGAAGATCGATTCTTTGGCCGAATCCATCCGGCTCTTTCATCCCGATACACCCAATAGCAGATGGTTAGCTCTTCGCCTTACGGAGGGAGACCGACGGGTGGAGAATATGCTCTATGCCGATAACGAAGCTCTGGCGGAGAAGCTGAAAGGAGAGGTGGACGAATTTCGCCGCAACTTCGGCGAAGACCTGCATGACCAGCTCTCGGAAGCACTCTATTCCGACGCCGGAAAAATATGCCAAGAAGTGGTCACTCAGGCCAACAAACGCGGAAGAACACCTCTGGATATTAAGATAGATCGCATCGTTACGAGCCGGAAGTGGGGTTTTCCCATCATGTTGCTCATGTTGGCCTTCGTACTGTGGATTACCATTGTAGGCTCCAACTATCCGTCCCAGTGGTTGAGCGACAGCCTTGTAGGTATTCTCCATCCCTTGCTGAAGACACGAGCTATGGATCTCCTGCCGGATTGGTTGAGCGGATTTCTCATCGATGGTGTCTACTTGGCTACGGCTTGGGTCGTAAGTGTCATGTTGCCGCCGATGGCCATTTTCTTTCCTCTCTTTACATTATTGGAAGACTTCGGTTTTCTTCCGCGAGTGGCATTCAATCTGGACGAACTCTTTCGTCGTTCGGGTGCGCACGGCAAGCAAGCTCTGACCATGACGATGGGCTTCGGCTGCAATGCGGCGGCAGTGATCAATACACGCATCATCGACAGCCAAAGGGAGAGACTGATAGCTATTCTGACCAACAACTTCTCTCTGTGCAACGGCCGTTGGCCTACGCAGATACTCCTTGCCACGGTCTTTCTCACGCCTGCCGTACCGGCCTATTTGCGTGGCGTGATCGGCATCGGGTCGGTCGTGGCCATCGCATTGCTGGGTATCGCTTTCATGTTTTTCTTCTCTTGGGTACTCTCTCGGACGCTGCTGCGAGGTCAAGTATCCACGTTCAATCTGGAGCTTCCACCCTACCGTCCGCCACAGTTTTGGCAGACGATCTATAAATCCATCGTAGACCGCACACTCGTCGTTTTGTGGCGTGCCGTTGTCTTTGCTGCGCCGGCCGGTGCCCTTATCTGGCTCACCTGCAACATTCAAATCGGCGGAATCGGGATAGCCGAATATCTGATCGACCTGCTGGACGGCCCCGGGTGGCTGATGGGACTCAACGGTGTCATTCTGCTGGCCTATGTATTGGCTATTCCGGCCAATGAAATAGTGATACCCACGACCCTGATGCTGACCGTCCTGACTACGGGAATAGACGGAGGAGCCGGTGCCGGTGTCATGTTCGAAGCCGATGGTGCAGCCGAAACAGCACGACTGTTCGAGGCCGGCGGTTGGACTATGCTGACGGGTATCAACCTCATGCTCTTCTGCCTGCTCCACAATCCTTGCAGCACCACCCTGTTCAACATATATAAAGAGACGGGGAGCCGGAAATGGACACTACTGGCAGCCTTGATTCCGCTTGCCACGGGTTTCGTTGTCACCGTAGCCGTGGCCTTTGTATGGCGGTTGGTCGGAGGATAAGACCGAAAAAACTTTCCCAAACGAATTGCGATCGAATGAATGATTTTCGCCCCAACCCTTCCCTCTTGTTGGAAACGAGCTGGGAGGTTTGCAATAAGCAGGGTGGTATATACACTGTGCTTACATCAAGGGCACACGAGATGATGAAACGCCACGAAGGACGTGTCATTTTCATAGGCCCCCTGCTAACGGAGCAGGAAGAATTACCCGCCGATTTTGAGAATACAGTCCCTGCCATCTTGGAGGATTGGCATCGCGATGCAGCACCTTCGCTGGACTTGCGATACGTGTGCGGCAGCTGGCGAACTCCCGGTTCTCCCCCTGTAGTACTGGTGGACTTCGAGCCCCTGTACACACAGAAAGCAAAGCTCTACTATGAGATGTGGGAGCACTTCGGCATCCAAAGCGACAAGGGGTACGGCGACTATGACGAAGCCTCGCTCTTCGGCATTGCCGCAGCCCAAACGATGCACAGTCTGTGCGAATACCTCTGCCCCGAAGACCAACCGGCCATAGGCATATTCAACGAATGGATGCTCGGCATGGGACTCCTCTACAGCAAGTGGAAAACGCCTCGTCTGAAAACGCTTTTCCTCACACATGCCACTACCACAGGGCGGTCTATCGCCGGCAACAACAAAGCTCTGTATGCATACATGCCGGGCTACAACGGCGATCAAATGGCAGCCGAACTCGGTGTGGAAGCCAAGCACGGGATAGAAAAGGCGGCGGCTCACCAATCGGATACCTTTGCCACGGTAAGCGAACTCACGGCCAAAGAATGCCGACAGCTGCTCGAGCGCAATCCGATGGTACTGCCCAATGGATTCGAACCGAACTTCGTACCGCAAGGAGAAGAATACGAAAGGCGGCGCACCGAAGCGCGAAAGCGACTGCTCCACGTAGCAGAACATCTGACCGGCAAGCAACTGCCTGCCGACACTTTGCTGGTAGCGACGAGCGGACGCCACGAGTACAGGAACAAAGGTATCGACCTCTTCATCGATGCCATCTCCGATGCCGGACGATCAGGCAAACTTCGCACCCCGGCTTTGGCTTTCATCCTCGTGCCGGCATGGGTAGCCGGAGCACGTGCCGACCTGCAATATCTGCTGAATCATCCCAATCCGACGGAGTATAAGGAGAAACCGCTTCCCTATCCTTTCCTGACGCATTGGCTGTACGACGTACAGGAGCAGACTATCTCGAAACGACTCGGCGAATCCGCCGGCAGTGCCGGAGAGGCCTCCTTCATCTTCGTCCCCTGTTACCTGAATCGGAAGGACGGCATCTTCGGTCTCAGCTACTACGATTTGCTCATCGGCATGGATCTGACCGTCTTTCCCTCCTACTATGAACCGTGGGGATATACGCCGCTGGAGAGCATCGCCTTCGGTATCCCCACGGTGACGACCGACCTTTCGGGCTTCGGACTTTGGGCTATGCAGGAGTGCGGCAGCCGGGACGATTTCAGTACGGGCGTAGCCGTCATCAAGCGTACCGACGACAATTATGCAGAAGCCGTGCAATCCATCGCCGAGCTACTATGTCGTTGGCCGGCCGAAACTGCCGACCGAACGGTCTACCGGCAGGCAGCCATGCAAACGGCATCCCATGCAGAGTGGCGTCTGTTTTACGACCGGTATGAAGAAGCATACTCCGCATTGCTCAGCCGGGATTGATGACAATCGATAATGAAAAAAACGCATCTTTGTAGTCCATTCCACGAACAAACAGCTATTACAAGACAATGATACCGAACATACTGCTTCTAATCCTCGGATTGCTCTTAGTCGTTGGCGGAGCCAATTTCCTCACCGATGGCGCAGCCTCCATTGCCAAGCGATTCCGGCTCTCGGACTTGGTCATCGGCCTTACCGTACTGGCCTTCGGCACATCGGCACCCGAACTCACCGTCAGTCTGATGGCAGCTCTGAAAGGAAGTGCCGATATAGCTATCGGCAACGTCATCGGGAGCAATATCTTCAACATTCTGGCCATCGTGGGAGTTACGGCCCTGATCATACCGCTGGCCATGTCGAACAGTACGATCCGTATCGAAATCCCCCTGACCATCCTCTCCTCCGCGGTCTTGTTTTTCATGGCCAACGACCGTCTCTTCGACATGGCCGGAGAGAATGTGATCACCCGTACCGAAGGCTTCGTGCTGCTGGCTTTCTTCCTGATATTTCTATTCTACACCTTCAATATGTCCAAAGGGGAAGAATCCCCCGGACAGGTAAGGCTGTTTGGCCTCCCCCTATCCATAATAATGGTAATAGGCGGTCTGGCAGCTCTCGTCTTCGGGGGCGATCTGTTCGTGGACAATGCAGCCATGCTTGCTGCACAGATGGGCATAAGCGAATCGGTTGTCGCCATCACCATAGTAGCGGGAGGAACTTCTCTGCCCGAATTGGTCACCAGCGTGGTGGCTGCCATCAAGAAGCGTCCGGGCATGGCCATCGGCAATATCGTCGGTAGCAACCTCTTCAACATCCTGCTCATCCTCGGAGTCAGTGCATCCATCAGCCCCATAAGGATCCAAGGCATTACGGTCGTGGACTACGGGATCTTCATCCTTGCGACAATCCTGCTCTATATTTTCGGTCTTTTCTTCGGCGACAAAACGATCAAACGCTTCGAAGGCAGCATCCTCCTATCGCTCTTCGTCTGCTATACGGTCTATCTGGTTATGACCGCCTAAAGAAAACTATACGGGGAAAAATGCGAAAGAAAAGGCTCGATGCCATCCGTCGGCATATCCTGCGAGGGGAAATCTCCACTCAAGAGAAGTTGCAAACAGCCTTACTGTCCGAAGGCATTTCCGTATCGCAGGGCACACTTTCGCGTGATCTGGAGCTCCTCGGCATAGAAAAATCGACTTCGCCTTCGGGGGGAAAAGTGTACAGTCTGCCCCAAGACAGTCGTCCACCCTCCCCTCGCGGTGAACTTCGCATCGGACGCACCGAAGGGTTTATCGGACTGGCCAATGCAGGAGAGACGCTCCTGCTCAATACGGTCGAAGGCCATGCAACCCGCATCGCATCGGAAATAGAGGAGCTGTCTGCGCCCGAAGTGGCGAATGTATTCTTCGGCCCAACACACATCGTTGTCATCGGACAGAAAGGAACCACGCGTCAGGCTTTGCTCTGCGCCATTGCTCCGGCCGTTCCCGAAGTCCTCCGCTGAGAACCGACACGCCTCCTCTCGGCAAACCCACCCAAAAACGATTGTAGGCCGTTTCTTGCTTCCTGCACCGCTGCATGGAGCAAGAAACACCCTACGATGATACCCACAAATGACTGCTCTACAATGAATTACACCCAATGTTGTCCTAAATAAATTATGAGTTAGGCGTAACCCGTTGAGTTATACAGCCCAACGAAAAAATAAGAATTTTAATCCCGCCTTTCCCCTAATTGTTGTCATCTGGAGGCGGTTTGAAGGGTTCGTTAAGCCACTTTTCAAGATCAATTTTGGTAAAAGTGTTCAGCCTTAACGACACGACAAGGTTTGCCAGCCCCCATTTGTAACGAGCAGTATGCTTTAGCCAACAGAGTAGCAACATTGTTGTTAGGGCAGTCCAT
>NZ_KB899155.1 GCF_000378065.1 Porphyromonas gulae DSM 15663
TGTGGAAACGCAGATATGGACTGCCCTAACAACAATGTTGCTACTCTGTTGGCTAAAGCATACTGCTCGTTACAAATGGGGGCTGGCAAACCTTGTCGTGTCGTTAAGGCTGAACACTTTTACCAAAATTGATCTTGAAAAGTGGCTTAACGAACCCTTCAAACCGCCTCCGGATGACAACAATTAGGGGAAAGGCGAGATTAAAATTCTTATTTTTTCGTTGGGCTGTATAACTCAACGGGTTACGCCTAACTCATAATTTATTTAGGACAACATTGGGTCGATACACAAAGTTGTACGCAAACGAAGGGATAAAAAGAGCGACAAAACGAGCGAAGAAGCGGCCTACTACATTTCGTCATTGACAGATCTTTCTTCATTGAAACAGGCTATTCGTGGACATTGGGCAATAGAGAACAAGTTGCATCACTGTTTGGATGTCTATTTCGGACACGATGCCTCGCACAAGAGAACGAGGAATGTGGCGCAGATTATGGATCTCATTCAAAAGATCAATTTACTCATTATAGAGCGACTGAAGACGAATATGAAGTCTTCAATCCCTCGTATCCAAAAGAAATTGGCTCGAATGAAGCCACAACAACTAATCACAATACAGTTTTAATGCGTCACCCCTGGCCAAAGCGTTACTGTTCTAACCAGTTCTGTACAAAAACAAAAAAGCAGGCAAAAAGATTGCCCGTTTAGAAAATACCTTTATATTTGCACCGCAATTGAGAGATACGTCATTTATTTCTTGATTAGGAGAGATGGTAGAGTGGTCGATTACAGCGGTCTTGAAAACCGCCGTACCGAGAGGTACCGGGGGTTCGAATCCCTCTCTCTCCGCTTGAGGTACTCTGAACAAGAGTTCAGAAAACACCAACAAAATCAGTAAGTATCGTAACTTCAATGAGTTACGATACTTTTCTTTTATACCTACACATCTTCTCAGAGTACGTACAGAGGTCGCAAATACTCCCAAAATACTCTCAAATGGCTACAATCTGGCTACACTTTTTCGAGCCGATTGAAAATTGTAGCCAAGAGTACGTAGGGAGTTCGTTTAGAGCACTCATACATTGCTGTTATTCAAAGTATTATGTAGAACTTTGTAGCGTGGTTACAGAGGTTTAGTTTTCACGTTTTGGCTACAATTTATGGTCACCGTGGCTACAATTTTTCTCGCCTTGGCTACAACTCTTAAAAACAGATGTGTATGAAGTCTATTTTTAGAACAGCCTTCTATCTTAGAAGCAACTATGTCAACAAGGATGGCAAGACTCCTGTGATGTTGAGAATTTACCTCAACAACGAGCGTCTATCCCTTGGATCTACGGGCATCGCTGTCGTGCAAACACAGTGGGACTGTGTAAACGAGAAAATAAAGGGACGTACTACCGAAGCCCTCAGTATTAACTTGGAGCTGGACAATATCCGCAATGGCTTGCAAAACATTTATCGCAAACTGGAGGATAGCGACGACTTATGCTTGGAGCGTATCAAAACCGAATTCTTAGGGAAGAAAGTTGACATTGACACGATAATGCAACTTTTCGATAAGCACAACGCAGACATCGCACAGCAAGTCGGACTATCTATCGCTCCTGCCACACTCCAGAAGTATAATGTATGTAAGCGTCGCTTTGCTGAGTTCTTACAGCAGAACTACAAACGCTCCGACCTCAAACTATCAGAATTGACCTTTACGGTCATTCGTGAGTTTAACATCTATCTGCGTACCATTGTTGGGCAAAATCCCAACACGGCGACAAAGACTATGAAAACATTCAAGACGATTGTTATCCTTGGGGGTAAGATGGGTGTTATTCATCATGATCCCTTCCTCAATCATCGCTTCCACTTGGAACCTGTCAATCGAGGTTTCTTGACCGATGAGGAGATTCTCAAAATAGCGAACAAGCAACTCGAACTACAACGTCTCGAACTCGTTCGGGATATTTTTATCTTCTCCTGCTTCACAGGGCTGGCTTATATTGATGTGGCCAACCTCACGCCCGACCACATCGTCACTATAGGCGACAAGCAGTGGATTATGACGCAGCGTCAGAAGACTAGTGTTTCGACCAATGTTCTCCTCCTGGACATACCTAAAAGTATCATCGCCAAATATGGCGACCAAACTTATCGAGAGGGGAAACTCTTCCCGATGCTCTCTAACCAGAAGACCAATGCCTACCTCAAAGAGATTGCCGACATCTGTGGAATCAAGAAGAATCTGACCTTCCACTTAGCTCGCCACACCTTTGCAACGATGTCGCTCTCTAAAGGTGTACCTATCGAAAGCGTATCGAAGATGCTAGGGCATACCAACATAAAGACCACGCAAATCTATGCCCGTATCACTAACAAAAAAATAGAGCATGATATGGAGCAACTCGCTGAAAAACTTGATAAATTCAATACCGCCATGGGCATCTAACAAAGACTTGTTTCATCTAAAACTAAAATAATATTATGAGTCAGACTAAGAAGGAGCTTTCTTACTTCCGCCTGAAGTTGGAAACTTACCTCAATGATTATCACCCCGAGTTAATGGCAGACGCAGCCTTTATTTCAGCTCGTGTCGATGCAGCACTCACCGCTTACTGCGATGCCATATCGCAGGGCTTCTCCCACCTCGAAGCCGAGGCGATTTCGAGCGAAGTTCTCTACCAAGGTCTTCACTTCTCTAAGCACAATACCCTTGTGTCTATTTTAGAGAATGAGTTCAGCGAAGAATTGCCCGAACCACTACCAGAAAAGCTTGCTCCCATTCTACTTGGTAACCAATTCATTCAAGCAGTCTTCGCGAAGTATGACCTCACAGACGACTTTGACGGAAGCACTGAGTACGAGGCTCTCTACACCGAACTCACAGGAATGATTGTTCAGCTTATCGAGAATGACAACTTGCCTACAATGGAGAAAGCTGAATCATCGAAGTAACTTTATCCTACCGGGAGCATTGGAGCATCAAGAGCCAAGATATACACTCCGCCCCACACACCAAGAGGCAAGCCCTTGTCTTTGTGTTTCGGGGCATCTTGTGGAGCTCTTGAAACTCTAAAATGCTCCCGAATATGAATACTCAACTAATGAATCACGATGTTCACAGTCCTATTTTCATTAGGGCTAAGACTACCAACGATAAGCCTAAGGCAGAGCCAACGAAGAATTCTCGCTCTATCGACTGGAGACGTATCATTGAACTAGTGCTCCTACTCTCAGTTGTTGCCTGTGCAATTTACTTCATCTCGAAGCTCGTTACGCCTCAAGTCGTAACCGTCATCGGCATTTTCGTGGGTTTCTTGGTGCTACGCTTCATTGTACGTACGATACTAAGAGTTACACTTACGCTGCTTAGCATCCTCTTTTGGTTGGCTGTTTTAGCAGCAATTTTACTCTTCGTCTTCTAGAGTAGACGATTGACAATAACCTTTCTGGGTGACTATCTCTTCGGGGGGTAGTCACCTTTTTTGTTTTCGGGCTTGTCGGCTTTGCACTTCTGTTTCTTTTACCATTCGCTGATTTTATCTTCGTTTGTCCGCTTCGGCAGAACTCGAACAAGTTCGCTTCTGCTCTCAGCTATCCAGAACGTTCCACCCTATGCGTGGCAGATGGATGCTGTTTCTTTTTCTTCGCAAAGGTAGTATGGGGCTTATGCTACCTCAAGGTCAAGCCTATGGTTGGTCTGGAAAATCTCCACACTTGCGCTTCGCGGTGCTTCTCTTCAGGTCGTATTTTCCGTCCAAACCTTGTATTAGCTTTCACCCCACTACCTCTGTTTTGCTCGAAAAAAGGAATCAGCATACTCCGATCTTTGGACGCATAAAAAAAATGTCACTATGGATAAGCAGAAAATAAATACAACATCTTCGATGGGCAGAAAAGGATATAGCACCTCCTCTCATTACCGCATAAGTTCGGGGATTGGGGAGCGTGAGCGTGCAGTGGCGACTAAGTTCGTGCAGTGGGAGGTACAACCTTTGGAAACCCTCCGTGAGTGTAAAGCTTACCTCTTGCGTGAAAAACTCAATCGTGGCGAAGCGATAAGCCGTGAGGAAAAGGATTGGCTATGTGAAGCCGTGAATAGCAATACTTACTTCCGTACCGCCATCCCCGTGATGGGCTACCGATTTGACTTCTTTGATGTGCTGAAAAAATACTTGGTCAATCAATACGGACAATGGGCTGAGTACTATGCCCCCGACCGCACCAGCCTACGCAAACACCTATGTGGGCACATCAATCAGATAGTAGAAATCCCTAAACATTAAGACGATTATGGCAAATATATGCACCAACCTATTCTACGCATCAAGCGAGAAGGCAGAAACGATAGACGCAATTAGGGCATTTATAGAGGAACACTTCCCCGATGATTGGCATGAGCAAAGCGATGACTTCCAGATTGAAGCCGAGCTATACAGCCGTTGGGACTTCCCTAAAAGCCTATTTGAGGACTTGGGCAAGAGCCTAAGTCAAGATGGCACTCTCTATATGCGTTGCCTCTCCCACGAGCTATGTAACGAATATGCCTGCCTCTCTGTCTATCGAAATGGAGAATGGACAATCGGGAAATAAAGCACCAAAGAGAGCAAGACAATGAAAGGAACAGAACAATTCACACGCACCATAGCCGAGTATCTTAATCAAAGAGCAATGACAGACCCCCTATTTGCTCCTAACTTGGCGAAGCCCGGCAAGAACATCGAGGACTGCATCACCTATATCTTACAGCAGGTGCGACAGAGCGGGTGCAATGGCTTTGAGGACGATGAAATCTACGCTATGGCGGTACACTACTATGATGAAGACGATTTAGAAGTGGGTAGCCGTGTAGCCTGCAATGTGGTAGTCAATCACACCATAGTCCTCACCGAAGAAGAGAAAGCCGAAGCACGCAAGCAGGCGATACAGCAGTATCAAACCGAAGAGCTACGCAAGTTACAAGAGCCGAAGCGAGTGAAAGCCAAGGTAAGCATCAACAGCGACCCAATACCCCAACCCTCTCTATTTGATTTATAAGCCTATGAAACCACGAAATAAATTTGAGCAAGCCGTCTTGGCTCAGAGTAAGCACCTCCACCCGATAACCAAAATACAAAAGCAATGGGCATTCCGTGAATGTATCGACCACTTTGCCTACCGCCTACCCAAAGGGAAAACCACTTGTATGGATTGTGGGCATTCGTGGCAGATGAACGAAACGACAGAGCATTGCACCTGCCCCCAGTGTGGGGCAGGCTTGCAGGTCAAAGAAACCTATCAAAGAAAATTGCAACAGAAGCAGTACTTTACAATCCTAACGACATCGGGAGAGTATCAAGTCTTGCGTATGTGTCTACTTATTGTGGGTATGGAGAAGGGCTACCGAGCCGTGTCCTCCATTATAGAGATTGGGCAGTATTGGTGGAGCGAGAGTGGACGACAGACGATTGTCGCCGTACAGAGAATTATGGGGCATTATGTGGATAGCTTTGCCTACTATTCGCCTATGGCTATTCGTAACGAGAATGAAGCCTATCGCTTTATCGCCCATTGCCCCCTATATCCCAAGGTCAAGGCAATAGACACTCTTCGCAGGAATGGCTTTGCAGGCGAGTGCCACGACATCGCCCCCTCTGTGCTTATCCCTGCCCTACTCACAGATAGCCGAGCCGAAACACTTATGAAGGCAGGACGCATCGAGCATCTACGATACTTCCTCAGCCGAGCAAGGAAGATAGACGAGTATTGGCAAGCCTACAAAATAACACTGCGTAGGGAGTACGACATCACAGACATAGCCCTTTGGTGCGACTATGTGGATATGCTCAAGAGGTTGGGCAAGGATATATACAACGCTCACTTTATTTGTCCTGATAGCTTACAAGAAGCCCACGACAGAGTGCAGCGAAAGTTGCAGACACAACTAGAGCGGAAAGTCGAAGCACGAAAGCGACAAAAGGCATTGGAGAATGAGGCGCGTTTTCAAGCCCTCAAAGCTCCATTCTTTGGCATCGCCTTCACAGACGGCACGATTGAGGTACGTGTGTTGGAGAGTGTGCAGGAGTATATGGAGGAAGGGCAAGTCTTGCACCATTGCGTGTTCGATAATGCCTACTACCTCAAAGAGAACTCACTTATCCTTTCAGCTTGTATAAATGGCAAACGGATAGAAACGGTAGAGGTATCGCTTGAAACAATGAAAGTCATTCAATGCCGTGGCTTGCTGAACAAGAACACCGAATATCACGACCGCATCATTGACCTTGTACACCAAAACATCAAGCAGATACAAAGCTGTGTAGCTTAAGCCATAGCCTATAAAACAAAAATCCCGAAGCGATTTGCTTAATCACTTCGGGACTTCTTTTCTTTGTCTTTGAGCCGAGCAGGCGACCAAAGTAAAGAAGCAAAAGAAAGTCTCAGATGAATTGCTACGGTAGTAGATTCATCAATTGAGTCATAACTTCTTCAGCGGAGAAAAGATTATCTTTTCTACAATCGGTTACTGACTTCTCTTTATCAATATACCGACTCTGATAGCCATTAATTGCTTTCTGAATGTTTCCCTTAGTTGGCCCCTCTGTACAAGCACAAATAACGATATCAGCTCCCTTGCGTTTGAGATCTTCTAAGTATTTCTTTACTGACGTTCCTCCCCTATGGCTTCGAGCATAGTCCCCTTGAGATACAATACCAATCTTTTTATTGTTAAACTCTAATAAATCAAGGAAGTCATTGTTACCTAAGTCTTGATATATTCCCGCCACTTGTCGAAACCCTTTTTTCAACATCTTCTTATGGACTATCTTCAGAGTCTCTGTTTTGCCACAATTAGGCTCACCTCTTAAAGCAATTACGTTCATTGTGTAAATATATTGTTATATTAATCTATATGTTGCAAATTTACAAAATTACCTCGTCAGGAAAAAGTCTTATTTCGGTACTTAACCAATGAAAAGATGCCGGTATCTATCCTTTCGGAGTGACACCTGAATTAAACTTAATCTCCAAAGCCCATATAGTTGTACATCTATCTAAGAATGCCTTAAGCTTTTTTTCTTCTCTGTCTTATTATTGAAAGTAAAGGTCAACTGTTGTACTTTGCCGAAGTTGTCTTCGATATACACATCTATCGTTTGACGGTCTGCAGACTGCGAAGTGTAGTACAAGCGAAACTCTTCCCTCGTCAAAGGGTAGCTGTCGTTGGGCTTGAATACCCAACCATCGTCCATTCTTAGGATGCCCTTGCCCTCGGGCTGGAAGTAACGGAGGGTGTACCTTGTGTCGGCAAAGTTGCCTGCTCTTTTGAGCGAGCAACGGATTTCAGCTGTTTCGCCTTTCTTGATCTCTTTTTGAACGGGCATCGTCTGTAAAGCAAAGTCGTAAGACTGCTGCACATCCAGCTCCCGATTACAAGCAGGTAGACAAAACCCAGCGAAAGTGAGTACCCCCACGACCCACAGCGTATTGAATATTTTCTTTTTCATTGTTCTCTTGTTGCTTAAAGGTTAAACTTAATACCTGCCGATATTGCAGGACGAAAACGATGCACATCCGAGCCGAGGAGCAGTCGCCCCTGAGCCTTGAGGACGAGAAGCAGCCTATCCGAGAGGAAGCACTCAATGCTACTATGCACCGCACCGCCATAGACGAAGCGGGAGCGGTCAAGCAGGGTTGCCCCATCGGGGAGCAAAGATTTCTCTTCACCCAGTTCCTCATAGCCTCCGAGGGCAGAGATGCCGAGGTAGGTAAATATGTTTTTGCCTCTATCCGAGAGGATAGGTTGCATATAGCCTACTTGCAAGAGCATATCACGCATAGGCACTTGATAAGTGCGATACGGCAGGCTCTGCTCCTCGTATTCTGCTGAGAGGAAGGCATAATTCTCTCGTTTGAGGTATTTTGTCAGCGAAACACCCACACCAAACTGTCCTTTTGTAAAGAGCTTCTCGCCCTTAATCACTGGCACAGACGCTACTACCTCAATCCCCTTTTGCTTCGGGATAAGTCGCTGTGCGTTTGCGGAGATGAATCCGCAGACAGCACAAGCGAGGAGTAAACAAAACTTCTTCATAGGGCTTACCATTTGAGTTTGAGCTTATCAATCTTTCGGGCAAGTAGTAGGTCTTCCTGCTCAAGGTAGAAGGAGAGCGTGCGACCTCCGTTTCGTTCATAGAGCGTTACTTCGAGTTGTTTATCTTCCGATAGCGCAAACTGTTCTAAGGCAAAGATGCTTCGGTCACTACTCTGTCCTTTCACCCACATTATCTGATGATAGGCACGCAAGGGTTGCAGAACATGCTCTTGAATCGCGGTACGCTTGGCGACCTTCTTGTCTACGACCTTAAAGGTGATGAAATCCACTGAGTAGTTCATATTGGTATCATTGTCTATGCGTGTGTGAAAATAGAGCAGCCCATTGTGCGCATAGAGTCCCCGAAGTAGAAACCTCATTCCGAACTGTCGTATCCCGATATGCTTAATGGTACGCTTGTTACTCTTGTAGATACTCTCCATCATCAGTTTTACGAGTATGGGAGATTCGTTGCCCAACTCTTTGAAATAGATGTCTGCGCGATTAGAGGGCAGGCGTCCGTCTGTCGGAGAGAGGAAGTCTTTCATCTCTACGTTGAGCTTCTCGGGCTCTTCGGCATACTTTACGTTGTATGAGTAAAAAGAACCATCCTCACAGATGACACTCATATTGGTCTCTGTCTCGAAGTCTCGAACGGCAGCCTTGACACGTAGCACATTCTCGGCATCCTCCGCCTTGCCTGCAATCAGGTTATTGCTTCCCAAGTCCACATATCGGATGGCCGAAGGAAAGATAAGGTGCACCGTTTTGTCGAAGGTAACTTCCAAGCCGTAAGGTAGTACGACTCTCCCGTCAGGAATCGCCCTGCTCATTCCTTGAAAGAGTTCTCCTGAAGAGGGTAAATGAGCAGGCGTTGTTTCTTTACATTCTGTTTGAGCAAAAGCCGTTAGCCCGAATGAGCAGAGCATCAGGGCTGATAAAATCCATTTTTTCATTGTCTTTATAATATCTGATTTGGTTGTTATTGAGTCGGTAGCAGATAGAGGCGATAGCCCCCTTTAAGCGTCACTTTAACGGTACGCAGTTTCTTTTGCAAAAGCTGTGAAGCTCCCTGCATCACACCGCGTGCGGCATCGGAGATGATTTGATCCTTAGCGGAAGATGCAAAGGTGAAGGAGGTACCGACAGTGCCTCCGATGTTCGCCCCCATTTCTTTGAGGGCAGATACATTCTCAGAGCCGGGGATGTAGATGCCCTCTTGTCCGTCTGTGTCGTAGGCTGAGAGCTTGACGGAGGAGATGTAACCTCCGACCTCAATGCTTTGAACAAGCAGTCGCATACGATTGCCCTCAATTTTAGCTTGAGCCACGATACGGCTGTAGCGGGGCAGAGAGAGATTATGGAGCCGAGCTCCCTCCGTCAGACGAAGGACAATAAAATCTCCCTCTTGGAGTGTCGTTGTTCTATCCACCACACATCGAAGAGTGTTACGAAGGGGGGCGGGGCGTTGTGCCGAGAGCGAATGAAACCCAAGGTTACGTTCTCTTCCTGCATATTCGGCAATGAAGGCAGAGTCTGTCATCGGTTGCTCAAGGGAAGAGACCAAATGCTCCCGTTCGGGCATCAACTCCACTTCGGGTAGGGTCGTTGAAGCTGAGGTAACCGAAGTTTCCTCCTTTGCATTGGTAGCTGAAGGGGAATTACTTGGAGGAGTTGCTTGAGTCATGTACTTGGATGCCATTTGGTAACTTCTTTCCATCAAGGCAAGCTGTTTCTCCTCTTCATCCTGCTCGCTCTCTTGCACCTCTAATCGAGCTCGGAGTTCTTCTATCTCGGCCTGCATCGCTTCTCGCTCTTCATCTCTTGGGTCATAATCATAAAAAGAGGAAAGAAGGCGACTGTTTTCCTCGTAGCGTTCCATCGAAGAGGCAACTTTGGAGACCGAGGAGGTATGTTCGGAGTCGTTCGTCTCTTCTCCTTGTCGCTCGAAGTAATCGGAGAGTTGGCCCATTTCACTGCGGGAGATCTCCTCTTGTTCCAAATGCTCTCCCATTTCATAGACCTTGAGTTTATTCTCGGGGAGCTGCTCCACGGAGGCTTGAGGCAACTCTTTATTCAGCCCCCTTTCTTCCTCTGTTCCGCTCTTTTCAGAGGGACGAAAGATAAACCACATAGAGAGCGTAAAGAGTAAGCCGATACCACTATAGATGAGTATCTTCTTAAGTTGTTCTTTCTGTTTCTTTTCCATTGTTACAAGCTAATTGGTACATAATCATATCGAGGCGTACGCTATCTCGTGGGATAGGGCTATCGACAACCTCTTCCACGATGATGTTAGCGGACGATTTCTCCGCCTTGGGTAAAAACAGGTTGGCTATCATGACACAAGAGGTAATGAGGTAGAGCAGACTCAGCGTGTAGACAAAAATCTTTCGTCTGCGAGGGCTCATTCTGTCACATCGCCGGCGCAACCAAAGATGGAGACGGAGATAAGCTCGTGTAAATGTCTGTCTCATGGCATCAACGTTTATAGGTTTGTAGATCTCGGTTTTCACGCACAAGAAAATGCTCCATTAAGAAGCCCTGTGGATTGTTATCCGATCGGACGGAGTTCTGAAGCGTGCAAGTTGTAATGAGACTACGCTCCGTAACGTTACTCTGACGCAGGATGAACTGTCGAGCGTAGGTCGTTACCTCATAGGGGTAGCTCTCAAAGTTGCAATGTATCGAGTCGATCTCTATCCGCTGATTGACATTTCCCGAGATGGCTCGGTTGTAGTAGCCCTTTTCTGCCAAGTCTTTGTAATAGTTGAATGCGGACTTGTCACAGAGCAGAAAGGCTCGCTCCATATTCCCTTCGATAGCTGCCTTGTCGGGTGCAATCGTAAAGAAGAGCTCATGAAAGCGTCTGACATGCTCACGTGCCTCAATGGGGCGATTCATTGCGGCATCCTGACTGAGTGCCAGGATGAGCGACTTGCCTTCATCCAAAACATAGATCTTCTCCCTCTGTTGAGAGGCAAAAGAGTAGGAGGCATGGAGCGCATAACCGCAGACTGCTACGCAGAGCAGTACAAAAAGCAGGGCATAAAGCCGTATCTGCTTGAATGAGGTTTCGATATTGGTGAGTGATTTGAATTCCATAAAAATGCTGTTTGTTCTTCTTTATTAGTTTCCTTTTCCTCTCAGTAGAGCTCCTTTGATACGACCTCCGATGTTACCGATAGAAGCACCTGCCCCTGCAGCAGCGGCTTTTCCTCCGAGATAAGCTCCCTGAGCTCCTCGTTGAGCCGTCTGATTCACATTACGTCCATAAGAACCGATACCTCCTCCTGCTTCGATAATCCATCCCGAAACGGTCGGAACAGAGAAGTAGCCAATGATACCGATAAGGAAAAAGACCATATAGTACCAACTGCCCACTTCAGGGATGTAGTTGGGGTCACTTAACAGGGCGATGTCTTTCTGAATCATCAAGATTTGAATCTTTGTCAGAAGGGCTGTCAAGATGGAGCTGACAGGTAGCCAGAGATAGACTGAGATGTAGCGTGAAAACCATGCAGTCAGTGACCCCGAAAGACCATCCCACACGGCAATGCCGAAAACAACCGGACCGAGGATGGAGAGAACAATCAAGATGAAAGTGCGGAGTGTGTCGATGACAAGACCGGCAGCATGAAAGATAAGCTCCAAAAGGTCTTGCACCTTTTTCATGAACCATCGCTTGGTTTGGTAGGCAGCACGTTCTGCATACATTCCTGCAATAGTTACGGCATCTTCGGGGCCGATAATCCCCATCTCTTCTATCTTTTGGTCGAACTTCTCATTCGAGACGAGATAAGCGGTTTCGGGATTACGCAGGTAGGCCTCCTCCTGCAGTTTGTTACGTTCTGCAGTCAGTTTGTCAAGTGTTCCCTCCTGCTTGTGTACCATCTGTTCTGTGCCTTTCACCACGGGAGAGAGAACTGCATTCATCGTACCAAGTACCACCGTAGGGAAAAACATGATACAGAAGCCCAAAACAAAGGGGCGAAGCAAAGGATAGACATCTATCGGCTCGGCTCTTGCCAGTGACGACCAAACACGTATGGCAATGTAAAACAGGGCACCCAAGCCGGCTATCCCCTTGGCAATACCTGTCATCTCCGAGGCCAAGGGCATCATCTCCTGATAGGTGGAGCGAAGCAGTTCGTGTAAACTTGAAAAATCCATGGCTTACCAGTAACGTATGTCTGAAGTACCATATAGGGAGCGTACCTGCTCGAGCTCACCCTTTTGTCGTGCCCTCACATAGCTCACGGAGATATTCTTTCGAGTGTAGTACGATACCAAAGAGCGATACTCTCGAACGGTGTTATAGATGCGGTCTATCATTTGCATCCGCTCGCTGTCATTCATAGAGAAGACATTGCTCTTAGCAACGGATTTCAACTCCTTCAGACTCTCTCCGCTCAGTTCCAAAAGTTTGCTGTAGCCTGAAGCCATGGCAGCCAGCTCAGTAGGACGGAAATTCGTATCACTGAGCATCTTTTTATAGGAGGAGACATAAATCTCTGAAATATCACCCACCATCAGGATGGTCTCCTTCACTTTGTAGGCATCGCCGATGAGGTTATTCACCTTTTTGAGAGCATCGTAATATTTCTTGGTGTCATTGTAGAGTTTCTCCACCTCCTTGAAACCGTTCAAGGTGTTCTTGACCGTCTTGGAGGCTGTGGCAATCTCTTTGACCGTATTGGCAATATTTCCCGCAAAGTTCATAGGGTCACTTACGACCCACTGAGCGTGGGCTTTAGAAATGAACAGGCTCAATCCAAGGAGAGCCATAAGGATGTACTTTTTCATAGGTTACTGTTGTTTAAGGGTTTTACTTCTGTCGTTTCTCCATGACCAAACGACGGATAGCCATTTCGATGTCTCCTCCTAATTCTTCCGAGAGGCGCATCACTTCGAGCTTTTCGGTCTCTTCTGTCGTGTAGGTGAGGTACTCTTCAAGCGATACCTCTGTCGCATAAACCGCACTCTGCATACCACCCAAGCCTATCCAAACTTCCTTGTAAAGACGGTTGGGATCGTTGTTCTGATTGATGGAGAGGATTTGGCTCTTCTCCTTTTCAGAAAGCCCTAACATAGCCTGTATGCCGTCGAACTTGGTCATATACTTGCGCTGGTCGAGCAGGATCTTGCAGTCGGAGTTGTTGATGATGCTCTCCTTGACGATGGGCGACTGAATGATGTCGTCCACCTCCTGTGTGACGACAATTGCTTCTCCAAAAAACTTTCTGACGGTCTTGTACAAATACTTGATGTAGTCCGCCATATTGGCTGAAGCAATGGCCTTCCATGCTTCCTCGATGAGTATCATCTTACGAATACCTTTGAGGCGACGCATCTTATTGATGAAGGCTTCCATGATGATAATGGTCACCACGGGGAAGAGGTCTTTATTATCCTTCACAGCATCAATCTCAAAGACGATGAAGCGTTTGCTGAGCAGGTCGATGTTCTTATCCGAGTTCAGCAAAAAGTCGTAGCGACCGCCTCGATAATACTGCTTGAGGGTCGTTAAGAGGTTGTTGATGTTGAAGTCGGAGAGGGTAACCTCAATCTCTCGCTTACCCATATCCTCTCGGTACACGTCACGCAGATACTCGTAGAAGGTATTGAAGCAGGGTGTGATGCTTCTATCCGAACGAATGAGTTCGATATAGGCATTGACAGCCGAACCAAGCTCTCCCGCTTCCGTCTTAGTAATCTGTTCCTCCGCACTCTTCCAAAGGGTCAAAAGCAAGGTGCAGATACTCTCTCGTTTCTCTACATCAAAGAGGTAATCATCCGTATAGAAGGGGTTGAAAGAGATGGGGTTTTCGTCTGTGTAAGTGAAGTAGACCCCATCTTCGCCCTTGGTCTTGCCGTGAATCAGCTCGCACAAGCCTTGATAGGAGTTACCCGTATCGACAAGCAGGACGTGTGCTCCCTGCTCGTAGTACTGGCGTACCATGTGATTGGTAAAGAAACTTTTGCCACTCCCCGACGGACCAAGAATGAACTTATTGCGGTTGGTGATGATACCTTTTTTCATCGGCAGGTCAGAGATGTCCAAGTGTATGGGTTTACCCGACAGGCGGTCTGCCATCTTGATACCAAAGGGAGAAAGTGAGTCCTTGTAGTTTGTCTCGGCTGTGAAGAAGCAGAGCGCAGGCTCGATGAAAGTATAGAAACTCTCTTCCGAGGGGAAGTCGGCAGCATTGCCGGGGATGCCTGCCCAATAGAGTGTAGCCACATCAATGGTGTTGTGGCGGGGCTTGCACTCCATCAGAGCCAAGGCACTCCCCACATCGTTCTTGATTTGGCGGAGCTCTTCGTTGTCACTGCTCCATGCCAGCACATTGAAGTGGGCACGGATAGAGGTCAAGCCTTGAGAGTGGGCGACATTGAGGTACTCTTGTATCCACTCCTCGTTGATTTGATTGCTACGGCTGTAGCGTGCCAAGGAGTGCATATTCCTTGCCTGCTTCTCGAAGCGCTGCAGGTTGGCATCGCTATCCTCAATGAAGAGGTATTGGTTGTAGATGTGATTACATGGAAGCATCAGCCCTACGGGCGAAGCAAAGGAGAGGCGGCAGTCACTGCGGTCGGTGGATAGTCGTTCGTAACGGCTATCCGTGCTGACAGTCGTTGGCAGGTCGTCCGTGTCGCTGAGAGTGTGCAAGCAAAGCCTATTGTCGCCCACACGTACAAGGTCGGCACCCAATCGGATGTCCTCCAACGAAGCATGATGCTCATCGGAAAGGGAGAAATAACGGTCAAGTAAACCGCTTTTCTCCTTTGTCCCCACAAGCTCCTCTTCCGTCATACGCCCTAATCGAATGAGCATAGTGTCGTTGATGATGCGCTCAAACTGATCGACGGCTTCCATAAACTTGATGACAGAGTCTTTATCCTCAATCTCTTTTGGGATAAGATGCCCACGGCAGAGGGCAGAGAAGTTACTCTGCTGTGCCATACGCTTCCTGTTGCTTTTGGTAAGGAAGAGATAGACCGAGTGGTGCAGATAAGGACGCTCATTAAAGTGTCGCTCCGAAGAGCGAGCAAGGAAGCTCAACCCACTCTCTGCGAGCTTAGCTTGGTATTCTTCCGTGATGAACCAATCCTGCTTATGCACGATGCTGTAGTTGGGCAGCACCTTGATTGCCTTATGCCAAGCCGAGTGCATCGCTTCATATTCGGCCGAAGTCACCGTGAAGAGTTCGGGCAGTTCCACCCGAAAAGCCACCGTGATGTCGGCTTCCTTGCTGATGATACATCCCTGTTCAATAGCGAGCAGGGGGAACTTTGCCTCCAGAGTGCTCATCTTACTGCTGTTTCTCATCTTGTTGCCTGTGATTTGAGGTTACGAAAGAGGTGGTAAACGGTACGCCGGTTCAAAAGGTAACGAGGGTGGGAGCGTACCGCTCCGATTTTCATCAGCCCATGCTCGCCATACTTGCGGTTCATAGCGAATGTTTGCCACACCACCAGCGTGGCACCCAATACGCCTATGCCAAGGCAAACGAGCTGACTAATGCCCAAGAGGTACAGTATGACCACCATGATGAAAGTCCCCAGAAGCCCTCCTGCAAATAGGAAGAGATACTGAGCTTTCAAGCCCTTGAACTCCACTGTGTGTCCTACACCTTTATTGATTTCCCAAGATCCCATTAGAGGAAGAAACTTCTAAGGATGGTGGCAGCTACGATAAGGAAGATACATGCCCCAAACCAAGAGGCGGCCGTCTTACTTGTGTCAGGGTCTCCCGAGCTGAACTTATTGTATACCTTGATTCCCCCAATCAAGCCGACTACAGCACCAACGGCATAAATCAATTTGGTACCGGGATCGAAATAGCTTGTCACCATTTTAGTGGCTTCGTTGATACCGGCCATACCGTTCCCCTGTGCATAAGCTCCTGCAGTTGCAGTGGCGATGAGGAGCAACATCAATGCGATTTTCTTTCTGTTCATGTTATTGGATTTATTGTTATTGATTATGAATAGGTTATTCTCTGTTGTGTGGGGAGGTCTGGATGGGGAGCACCTCTCCAGCTCGTTTTCATGGTACTACTTGCGTGTAGCCTTCATGTGCTACCCCATCCATTACTCCGCTTGTGTTTTAGAGGTAATAGTCTAAGGTTCTTTCATTGCTTCCTTGAGGTTCTTGTCTTGGGGAATGTTCAGCTTTTTCCATATCGCTTTGTATTTGAGCTTCCTCTGCACGACGCATGGCTTCCAAGAACTTGGTATGCTTCGATTCTTGTGCCTTGAGGTTTTCTTTGTACTTCTCAATCAAGTCAGTACCTTGCACTTTACTGAGGGTTGCCTGAACTTCTGCGTCATCCTCTTCATCTAGGGTATCGTCATGTTTGCTCCAGCGTCCCATGCGCACAAGGTCACGAGCAAGAATTGCCGATGGAGAAACCTCCGGAGTCGGATCGGGAGTGAGTAACAGTTCCTCTCTCAAGACCTCATCCTCATCGACGGTTTCCATGGTATAAGCGACATGGAGTTCGTTCTCTTCCTCACTAATCGTGGGCACTTCTTCAGTTTTCTCTTGCTGCTCCGACACCTCGGACTCCGCAAAGTTATTGGCATTTTCAAGTGCTTTTTCGGAGGAGGAAGTCTTGGGAACTTTAGGGAAATCTGAGGGACTAAGCCCCTTGCTTTTCCCCACCAGAACGTGAAGTTTCTCCTCCCTGTTCTGCTCCTGCTTAGAAGTTGCGTGCCCTTGCTCCTGCTTACCCATTCGAGAGAATTTGGAGCAGTAAGTATAGAGAATGAGGAGTAGCACCCAAATGATAACCAAGAGAAGCAGGACATTCAATAGTATCGTTTGCATCGTTACAAGTCTAAATTGATGGTTGGATTACGTTTGTACTGTGCCGCTGTTTTATTAAGCATCGCCTGATGCTCTTTGAGATGCTCCAAGAGGATGTTCTCTATATAGGCCGTAAGTGTCGCTTTGGAGCGGACATCACGAAGAATATCTCGGAGTGTTTGCAGAATCTCCCCATGGATGGTGAAGCCAGATTTCCCGATACCATCACGAGAGGGAGCGAAGAAGCGTTTTTGGTACTCTTGAAAAGAGCATCCGCTCTCCTTGTTACTCTTAGATCTTGTCATCGTAGGTATAGCATCCTCCGATGTCTCCTCTGTCGGTATCGGAGCCTCTTGTGGCTCTAACTCCACGGGTTGGTCGAAAAAGGGGGACTCCTCTGCACTACGCTTCGTAACCCCGATATCGCCCATCTCTTGAAGTTTGGCACTCAATATCTTTTGTCGTTTTTCTTGGATGGAAGGCATGATTTATTCATGAATAAGGTGAAAACGTTGGAGAACCTCCTCTACCCATTCATCTATCCCTGTGGATAGACGAAGTGCAGGTACGGGTGGTAAATAAGAACTGCGAAAAACGCCTTTGACGCCTCCCTGACCTAATTCTCGAGAAAACTTCACCGAATGGTAGATACGGGTATCAAACAGGTTGATCTCCTCCTCTTGGGCATATTTCGTATAGTGGTCGACAACCACAGGACTGGCACTGCGATTGATTTTATTCCAAAGAAGCAGGAGGTCTCGAATGCGTGCGTCTTCAAAACTGAGACCCAAGTCCCGAACGGTTTGAGCATAGGCAAAACCGGATACCAGGGACTGAGGATCGGCTTCTATGGGGGAGATGATATAATCCATCTCTATGGAGAGCTGTAAAAGGGCTTCTGTACCGGCATGCCCCGGAAAGTCAAAGATGACCAACCGTTCCTTTCGTTCCGAGCTTTCCAGATACTTTTGGACATCTTTCAAGGCCGCATCAGGGGTGGAGCGTAAAATGGGATAAGCCGGATGCCCAAACTTGGTAAAATGGACTTTGAGCTGTTCGCTCAGCTCCTTGGAAGCTTGAATGAGATTGCGTTCCCGCTCTCGAAGTTTATAGAACGATTCCTGCGTACCGTCACAATCGACCACTACGAGAGGGAGATGCTTCTCATAGTAAAGTATGGAGGCAAGGATTTCGGCAAGAGAGCTCTTGCCGACACCGCCTTTTTGTGAGGCGAAGCCCAAATAAATGGGAGCTTGCATAGGGAGTGTTTTCATGTCAGATAACTGTTTACGGAAATAACTGATTCTTGGATTTAGTGACCGACCGATGCTCTGAGGTTGATTCGTTAGTGAATAGATAACTCAGTCTAAACTAAGCGACTGAAATCTTGATTAACTGACGGATTCAATAACTGCTCTACATCGTGACTTTCCTACTTTTGAACCGACTTACAAACGGAGGTCGGTTGGTCTATTCTGAGTTAGGTCGGTCAGTCGGTTCTGACCTAAATCCGCTGCAAAATAAGTTGGTAAATCAGTCGCTTTCAACCCCTAGGGAAGCATCGGGAAATAGCAGGATATTCTCGGAATATCCCTTATGATGAGACTGTTACAACAAGCCTCTAACTTTGCAGAGGAATAGAAAATGGAGAACTATCTCCATCGAAGTAGCCCCCGAAGAGGGTGGATGCTTCATCAGCATCATCTCTTGATACCGGCAAGGTGTGTCTTTGTCCGACAAACTCCGTTTCTGCCGACAAAGCCCCCTTGCCTCGGTGCGAGGAGAAAATGACTCCAAAGTCGTCATTAACCAACAATACAGCCATGAATGAAAAGATAGAACGTTGGGACAGGTGGGATACTCGCCTACCCAATCCCAAAGACCAACAAAAGGTCATTGCCCTCTTCCACAAATCGGGAGCAGAAACAAAGTCAGACTTCGTGCGTGCCCGTCTTTTGGGAGAGAGTTTTAAGGTCATTACCGTAGACAAATCAGCCGTGGAATACTATCGTAAACTCTCCGAACTCACGGCACAAGTTCATAAAATCGGCATCCTCTACAATCAAGTTGTGAAGGCAATCAACAGCTACCACTCGGTGAAAACAGCTCAACTTTTGCTACAAAAGTTGGAGCAATATGCTTCACAGATTATTGCCCTACAAGAGCAGGCAATAGCCCTTACTATAGACTACCGCAAGCGATGATTGCGAAGATTTCCGGCACAGCAAACCTCGGAGGAGCACTCGGCTACAACTTCAAAAAAGTGGAGGCTGAGGAGGCGACAATACTCTTGGCTCAGGGGTTGTATCAGAATACTAGTGGCAAGTACACAATGAATGAAATTCTTGCCGATATGCAAGCACTTATCCCCCAAAAATGCAGGACGAAGAATGTGGTCTTTCACTGCTCCCTCAATCCGCATCCCGATGAGAAACTATCGGACGATATTCTTGCTCGGATAGCCCAAGAGTACATGCAGGCACTCGGCTATGGCAAGCAGCCCTATATCATCTTTAAGCATAACGACATTGCACGCGAACATATTCATATCGTATCACTACGCATAGATGGAAAGGGGCGCAAACTGAATGACCAATTTGAGAAGAGACGAAGTAAGAAGATAACCGATGCCTTGGAGCAAAAGTATGGCTTGATTCCGAGTACAACTCAAAGAAAAGACCAGATAGCAACGATTCAAGGTGTGAAACAGGGGAAAGGAAATATAAAGGAACAGATCGCCTCTGTTGCCCGCTCCGTTATTTCTCACTACCATTTCTGCTCTTTGGGAGAATTCAATGCGATTCTTACTAAGTATAAGCTTGCCGTAGAGGAAGTGAAAACGGAGTATAGAGGAAAGAGATACAACGGATTGGTCTATGTCCCGACAGATGGTAAGGGGAGTAAGATCGGTACACCTATCCATGCCTCAGAAATTGGACGAGGGGTAGGCTATTCTGCTGTTCAACATAAGATGCAGCAATCCAAACAGAACATCAAACCGCTTGTGGCAAACATACGACAAAGGGTCTTACAGGTGATGAGAACTTCTCCCCCAACAGAGGAGGAACTGCATAGTAGACTAAAGAACGAAGGTCTACGAGCAGTTATTAGGAAGAATAACAGTGGTCGTATCTACGGTATCACCTTCATTGACGACACTGAAGGTATCGCCCTCAATGGTTCTCGACTCGGCAAAGGCTATGCCGCCAATCAATTTGAAGCCTACTTCGCAGATACGATACACAATCGATTCTTAGATGAAAGCCTCTATGGTAAGTTGTCGGTTCCTGAGCAGATCGATAAACCATGGTCTCCTGATTTATCATCCCAAGAGACAGAAGGCGATAACCTCTTTGACGAGGTGCTTGAAAACTTAATTAGTGATACACCTCTTCCAACAAGCAATGATGATTGGAAGGAGGCGGCTTGGCAACGCAAACTCCGAAAAAGAAGTAAATTGAAGAATAGGTAATTATCCAAAGCATCGTAACTTAAGCCTCAAAATGGTACAAGTCAAAGGTAATAAGGAGTAAAGCTACGAGAAGTGAAACACTAAAAAAGAGAGGAAGCCATTTGCCAATTATTGGATTAACTTTGAAGAGTGCATACCATTTCTTTTGATTTGCCTTTGCTCTAATAAAATGGAATGCATGCATATCCCCCAATTTATCTAAAATCTCAAGATTAATCATCAGTTTGACATACACTCTGTATATAGTTATGCCCATCATTGAAACTATCAGAAAGCCTAGGAACAATACTATAATCTTATTATTCTCTCCTCTGATCATTGCAAAGGCTGTGATAAACAAAGAATAGAGAAGAACTAAATAATTGAACCTTTGAGATAGTATATATTCGACAAATTCTCTTTCTGAATAAAAAGTCCAATCAGTATTCTTTAGTTGGAATTGATAAGCTTTTTGAACTTCCTCTTTTATTATAATTCTTCTTTTTCTACCATTCATATCGCTACATTTTACTCCTTTGAGTGAAAAATTCTTCTACCAGAGATTCACACTCTATCTTTGCATCTTCAATATCTTCAAATTCAACTACCTTAAAATTATTTCTTTTACAGCACTCGATAATTCCATAATGTATTTCATTAATTCGTTTTTTTTCATCTTCTGTTTTTTTTGAGACTTCCTCACGGGTAGTCTTCATTTTCAAATCCAGCCGATCATTTATATCCCTTTTGTTGTCTAATCCTATTATAAGACAATCTTGTTTGTTTATATTTCTCAAAAAATCTTCTGTGAGATGCATTCCCTCAATAATAATTTTCTCTCTCCTGCTTCGATAAATCTCCAGCATCTGTTCAATCATATTCGAAACATTATTTTTTTGAATATTTAATTCACTATCATCCATTCTATACGTGGATGTTTGATAAGTTTTTTTATCTCTAGTGCTAATACGAAAAAAATTCCGAACCATATCAGTGGAAAGCACCCCTGAAAATTGATATTTATTTGATAGATGATTGGATATTATAGATTTACCAGTAAAAGAGCCTCCAACTACAACTATAATACAAGGTCTTGTATATGATGTGAAGGCATCTATTGATTTTTTTTCCCATAAATCCCTAAAATGTTTCTCAAAAGCCCATCCTAACATTGAGCTTCTTCTAAGTTTAAAACAAGGAGATAGCTTAACCCTTACCTTATTGTTATAAAAACTAACCAAAATATATTTATCGGAAAAAAGCAAGCTCCACTTCAACGCTTCTGAAAATAGACGACATTCTACATCTAAAATACCATTTTCTTTTACTTTTCTAAAATTTACTATGCTATCTTCTATATCTCTACTGTGATTACGATGTAAGTTTTTTTCTCCTAATTCAGCACTTCTACGTTTGACATATTGTTTTTCCTGAGGGTTTAATAGCAATGCTCTGATTGTAAGCTTTTGTCCTCGAGAGTATTCCTCTAAAATCTCTAGCCTTGACGGATAGTCTGAATTGCTTAACAAAGCATTACCTTTATAACCTAAGAGGAGTATTTCATTGGAGTCCACTAAGTCTTTGAAAATATCCTTATATGCCTCGTCTCTATTAGGAAAAACCTTTAATACGCCAAGTGAGGATAGTTTCAAACGAAGTAAACGAAATATGAATAACAATACAAAAAATAACAATACAAAAAATACAACAACTATACTCCAAGTAGACAGCATATTTGAACTCTTGGCAAAAAATGTCAAAATGCTTGAAAACGCAGTTGAAACAAAAATTTCCCAAAGCTTGGGATATAAATCCGCTTGTTTATTACAACAATAAGCCCTCATAATATTAAAAAAAAGATTTCCAATGGATGACCCTATTCCAATCAATACTACCATTTTGAGTTCTAAAGTATCCGCATGCTAGATAAATAGCACTAGAACCAAATATAGGTAGAAGTTCTTTTAGTACATCTGGGGTTGTTTTCGTGAAAACTGGCCTGAATCTAGAATTATACATTTTTTGCCTATTGACTAAACATTTACAATCAAGTATGGCTTCAGAAACAGGAGTTCCTACGTGTAAAAAATCAATCCCGGCTAATTGTCCCAAAGTACATAAAGCATCCATCGAGATGGAAGATTTTATAGCTTGATATCCGATTCTATGCCCCCATATTGTAATTTCAGGGAAACTCTGTTTAAGTTTATAAATAGAACTTAGACCCGAAATTAAGTAATCGACCATAAAAATGCTTGTGCCCATTTCTATAAGCTCTTTCATAAAGTCAATGTCTGTAACCACAGAACTTATATTAGGCACAAAATATGCGTCATTTCCTATTGCCTTATGGATATTATAAACTTCCTTTGCCAACTTTTCTTTGGGCAAAAAGTAACATTCATCATTTTTGAAAACATTGAACCCTAAATCAACAAATCGCTCCGCTTGTGATATTTTCTCCTCAACCGTCTGGTGATAATAAGGTTTGAATATAGTTCCAATTAAAGGAGTGGTGATTATTGACTTTTCTCCGTGGAATAATATGTCTTTCAATTTTGAGCTTGAGATATCTATCTTGTCAAGACAGATATTTCCAAAATCAGATAAGTTATGCAGGCATAAGGTCATAAACTTTTCAAAGAAAAAGTCCATTTCCCAGAATGAGTCATCAATCCAAACTTCCAAGAGGCTTCCAGAATAATGGTATTGAATCCATTTTAACTCTCCCATACCACTTGGCATTACGCTCTCATGAGAAGGATACAACGCAAAAGTACTCCCATATTCAAACTCCCCAATGATGGTTTGAATTGGTACAGTTATCTTCTCTACTCTATACTCTAATTTTATCTGTCCCATATTTGTGTAATCATATTGGCTCGCTCTTTTGCTTTTTTCATCCGCATTGCTTCTCCCTCCTGTATCTGATCTAATGAAAAGGAACGTTTGGGACGAAGTAAAGAAGCCTCCTCAACTAAAGTTAAAAAATCCAGCGTTTTTAAGAACTGAATATCTGACATTGTAATGCCCACATAATGCCCGATCTCGAATAATTTCTCCAACGAAATGCCCTTATCCTCCCACTCAGGATAAAATAACAGGGCTAAGAGGGAGCCCAAGTAGACAGCCTTTCCGTGAGGTATTTGAATCTTATTTTCAAGGTACCGAGCAAAAGAGTGATCGATGCCGCAACCTATCTCATGATTCTCGTTAGATCTCATAATAAGGCATTTTACAGTCAAAAGACTCGCAATCCTCCTTAGTATGGTCTTATTATCCTCTCTTTTCAAAAGAGAACTTAATTCATCAATTTGCTCTACTGTCCAAGCAATTAATTCTTCAAAATTTTCTTGGTACTTTGAGGAATAGTCTATAATGGAAAAATATACTCCCACATATTCACCAATTCCCCACAAAGACTTCTCTATTTCATTTGACAGAAGAATCGAAAAATCAAAAATTGTTTTGCGAGGGTAAATCCCTCCCATAGAAGGCTTACATTCATTATCCTGAAGGCTATACCTATTTGTCCCAAAAGAATCATTTGCTAGTTGAGTTGGTACAGTTATCAAAGTTTTTTCCCTATTTTTTGCTTCTATCTTTCCCCTGTTATGAGCCTGAAAACCACCAATTGACAGTATGGAATCTGATGTTTTGAGCAACATGACTTTGCTGAGTCTGTTATTGAACAACACAACATGATCGCAATCACATGATTGAAAAATAGTCTCAGCTATATTATCAGAAAATTCAACATCATATTTACCGAAATAATCCTCCCATTGAACAAAATTTTGATTTTGTAACTGCTCGAAGAACTTCACTATCTTTTGAATATCCATTAAAATATCAGTTATTAAGAGAGAAATACTCGATTATTCTCATACTCGACTTCCACAATTCCTAGCTTTATAGAGATCTTTGCAACTGAGGCATTAGCCATCTGTTTCCCCCTAAAAGAGGTCCCCTTACCCTCTATAACATTATTCAATAATATTCTACCTGTGGTTTTATGAGTTACTACAACAACTTGATTGACATTGCTTGGTAGTGAAAGGATCTCTCTCTCCCAAAATCTTCTGACCCGCTCCTGGACATCAAAAGGATTCTCTCCTCCTTCTGGATAATTATGAAAAGGATCCTCTTCATATTTATGGTATAATTCAGGAAATTGTATCTTTACTTCCTCCCTTTGAAGTCCTTCCCAAACACCATAGTCCATTTCACGCAAATCATCATTTTTTAGCAGATGTGATTGGACCTTTTGCTGTATGGTTTGAGCTGTTTCCAAACACCTAAGAAGAGGACTAGTGTAAATAAGATCGATCTTCCCCTTTTTTGATATAAAGTCAGCCACTTGTTCTGCTTGAGCCCTACCATGTTCACTTAAGATGGCATTGGTAGAACCTATAAAACGATCTCCATCTGAATTTTCTTCAGTTTCTGCATGGCGCACAAGATATATTACCTTAGGACAATCTCTTTGGCATTGTATCTTCTTTAATTGCTCTGCTTGCGCTTTACTTAAACTATCTCGAATGGATTGGGCATTTTGCCAAGGCATTAGTATGGTATTCTCTCCTTCCATTCCCCAAAAATCTATATGCTGTGTACATATGCTTTGCTTATAAAAAACGCATGTTTTTATTTCTCCTGCCCCTATACTTCTCAAATACTTAGTAAAAGCCTCCATCGTTCCCCCGGTATGAGCTTCACCTGCAACCAGCAATACTCTACGCGTTAAATGAATGGGAATGTCAAAAGTAAATAACATCTTATCATGTCTCTTTTCCAGCCATTCATATTCTCGATCGACACTAAAGATTGGGGTATGGTATAAGTTATATGAAATCAAAGCTCCAAAAATAGATCCTCCTCGTCCTATACCAATAATTATTGTTGGCTCAAACTCTAAGGCTTCTATATTCCTTGCAACATTTTTGGCTGCACTCATCGCTTTTTTCATGGTTAGTCGCCTATAAAACAAAATCTTTCCAAGAGAGAATTTAGGCAATAAGCCTTTATTTACGAGATTCTCATCCTTAGATTGTTTTACCACATTTCTGCTTAGTAGGATAAAGTGTTCCTGCATCTTGATAACAACAGTAATAATAGCTGTTAGAGCCATTATTGAGGGAATAATGATACTCGTAAAGAGGTTGTGAGCTTCCATGGCGAACTTTAAAAATGCAATATTAATTATATTATGCGGTAAATGTACACAAAATTTTCAGTTCTGTAATATTCCTTCAATTTAATTTCTTTTCTCTCAGTAATAACAGGTTACAAAAGTATCTTTATATTCGCTCTGACGAGAAAAATCTACAAATACACATGGCACAAGAAGATGATCTGAGAGCACTCGGCAAGATTATGGACTTTATGCGAGGACTATCCGTGATATTCCTCCTTATCAACTGTTATTGGTTCTGCTATGAAGCCTTTCATGCGTGGGGCTTTACGCAGGATATTGTAGACAAAATCCTGATGAACTTTCAGCGAACGACAGGCTTGTTTTCATCTATCCTTTGGACGAAGCTCTTTTGTGTAGTGTTCCTCGCTCTCTCCTGCCTAGGCACAAAGGGCGTCAAGGAGGAGAAAATCACTTGGGCAAAGATTGGGGCTGTACTCTCTCTTGGTTTTGTCCTTTTCTTTCTCAACTGGTGGCAACTTGCTCTACCGATTGGTAAAGTGGGAGCAGCCTCACTCTACATTTTTACACTTTCTGTCGGTTACATCTGCCTCCTGATGGCTGGTGTGTGGATGAGTCGTCTCCTTAAGAACAACCTCATGGACGATATCTTCAATGTTGAGAATGAGAGTTTTATGCAGGAAACTCGATTGATGACCAACGAGTACTCCGTCAATCTGCCGACTCGCTTCTACTACAAGAAGAAGTGGAACAACGGCTGGATCAATGTGGTCAATCCTTTTCGTGCCTCGATGGTACTCGGTACACCGGGTTCGGGCAAGTCTTATGCGATTGTGAACAACTACATCAAGCAGCAGATTGAGAAGGGGTTTGCGATGTATATCTACGACTATAAGTTCCCAGATCTATCTGAGGTTGCGTACAATCACTTGCGGAAGCATCTTGATGCCTATAAGATAAAGCCACAATTCTATGTGATCAACTTCGATGACCCACGCAAGAGCCATCGATGCAATCCCATCAATCCTGCTTTTATGACCGATATATCTGATGCCTATGAGAGTGCCTACACCATCATGCTCAATCTCAACCGCTCTTGGATTCAGAAGCAGGGGGATTTCTTCGTGGAGTCGCCAATCATTCTACTTGCGGGTATCATTTGGTTTCTGAAGATCTATGATGGTGGTCGCTTCTGCACCTTCCCCCACGCTATTGAGTTCCTTAACCGTCCCTATGCCCAGATATTCCCGATACTCACTTCCTATGATGAACTTGCCAACTATCTTTCTCCCTTTATGGATGCGTGGGAGGGTGGAGCACAAGACCAATTACAGGGGCAGATAGCATCAGCCAAAATACCGCTCTCTCGAATGATCTCGCCAGCCCTCTACTGGGTAATGACGGGTGATGATTTCTCGCTTGATATCAATAATCCGAAAGAACCAAAGGTGCTTGTAGTCGGCAATAATCCCGACCGACAAAACATCTATTCAGCGGCACTTGGGCTTTACAATAGCCGTATTGTGAAGCTCATCAACAAGAAGAAGCAACTCAAATCTTCGGTAATTATAGACGAATTGCCCACCATCTACTTCCGAGGTCTGGACAACCTCATTGCAACAGCACGAAGCAACAAGGTAGCAGTCTGCTTGGGCTTTCAGGACTTCTCTCAGCTCACTCGTGACTATGGAGATAAAGAGAGCAAGGTGATACAAAATACGGTGGGCAATATTTTCTCAGGGCAGGCGGTTGGCGAAACTGCCAAAACGCTTTCGGAGCGTTTCGGCAAGGTGCTCCAGCAACGCCAATCTATGACTATCAATCGCAACGATAAGTCCACCTCTATCTCTACGCAGATGGATAGCCTTATCCCGGCATCTAAGATTAGTAACCTAACACAAGGTATGTTTGTGGGGGCAGTGTCCGACAACTTTGATGAACGTATCAATCAGAAGATCTTTCACGCTGAGATAGTAGTAGACTCCGCCAAGGTCTCCGCCGAAATGAAAGCCTACGAACCTATCCCGACCATCGCCGACTTCACAAACGAAGATGGCTCCGACAATCTAAAAAGAGTCATTGAAAGCAATTACCATAAGGTGAAATTAGAGATTCTTTCACTGGTGAATTACGAAGTTGAAAGAATAAAAAAGGATCCAAATCTATCAAAATTAATAAAACAATAACCAATCAAAATTTATTGCTAAATTATCTTGCGAAGTCTATAAATAAAATCCTATGGAAGGGACCCTTTGTTGCGAAATAATAATGATTTAATTGGATTAATCACTAAAGTTCTATAGGAAATATAGAATTCAGCTTTCACGGAACCTTGCGTAGCAGATTCTATTTGGCTTGAACTTAGTTCTTCGGACGATACAAACGTTATTATTATCTCATTCTGCTGATTATCCTCATTGTATGCTAAAATAGAACACGGAATATGTCTATTGTTTATCACCAATTCAAAATCTCTTGAAAACATATAGAAATTCTTAATGCCGATGATATTAAGAGAGTATACTTTGCCTTTGTGTGAAGTATAATTCGCATTTTCATTTATCACATTTACCGATTGCGACTCTTTTAATGTATAACTAGAGGCGATGTAGAGAACAAGGCTTAGCAGCAACACAATTATAAACATACCATACTTATCAAAAAATTGTACTTCAAAATGAAGTTCTTCTTCGAATTCCGGACTATGCAAACTTGACATTTTCATATGTTCAGCTGATTTTTTACTAATGTGTAGTATAATCCTCTCCTTTCTATTAAGGAGTTATGATCCCCCTCTTCTACAATCAGACCTTTGTCCATCACGATGATCTTATCTGCATTTCGTACAGTGCTAAGGCGATGAGCTATAATTACTGATGTTTTTCCCACAAGAAAACTATTCAATGAATTCATTATTTCTACTTCATTATTTGCATCTAAAGAATTTGTTGCCTCATCAAGAAATATAAATTGAGGTCTTTTGTATACAGCTCGAGCTATCAGAATTCTCTGTTTCTGTCCAAGACTCAGGCCCTTTCCTTCATTACCTATTTTTGTCTTATAACCTAAGGGTAACGATTCGATAAAAGTATCAATATTAGCTACATGTGCAGCAAATTTCATTTGCTCAAGATCAATATCTTCTTCATCTTTTGGAGATATATTAGAGGCTATAGAATCTGAAAAAATATAACCATCTTGCATTACCACACCACATTTCAGTCTCCATTGACTAATGTCACAATCAGACAATGCCATATCCCCAATATAAATTTCACCTTCCATTGGAGAATAAAATCCTAACATCAGTTTTAACAAAGTGGTTTTACCGCTTCCACTCAAACCGACAATTGCCGTAGTCTTCCCTTTGGGAATAACCAAATTTATATTTGATAGTGTATACTGTTCATCCAAGTTGTCATATTTGAAAGAAACATTAGAAAAAGAAATATCACCATCAAATTCTGAAATCTGAGTTTTTTTATAATCATTTTCATTTGGAATTGCATAGACATCGTTAAGTCTTTCATTACTTAACTTTGCATCTTGATATTTATTCATCAAGCCTATTAACTGTTCAATAGGGCTATTTAACTGACCAATAATAAATTGAATAGCAATCATCATTCCCAATGATAATTGTCCATCAATTGTATAGACAGCAACGACAGTTGTTATCACAGCATTTTTAACTTGATTAATTATTATCCCTCCAGATGTTTGATATTGAGATATTGTCAAACCTTTTCTCAACACCTTGTAAATCTGGACTTGAATTCTCTCCCATTTCCATCGTTTTTGATTCTCGCACCCATTAAGTTTAATTTCCTGCATACCATATACAAGCTCATACAGGCTCCCTTGAATTGCTGCATTTTGCGCAAATAACTTATTGTCAAGTATTGCACGTTTTCTCATAAAGAAAGCGACCCAAATTAAGTAAATTGCACTTCCCAGAAAGAATATGGCAAAAATAGTCCTGCTGTATATTAATAAAATCGCCCCTAGAATAACTATATTGAAAAAATAAAGCATAAAAGTTAGGCATGTCTCTGTGAGAAAATCTTTGATTCTAGAATGGTCTCCTATGCGTTGCAAGATATCTCCAGTCATTCTTTGATCAAAAAAACTAATGGGAAGTCTTGTTATTTTTAGTATAAAATCAGATATTATAGTTATATTTATACTCATTCCAACTCGAAGTAATATCCAGCTTTTTATGAAGTCGACAGAATTAGCTCCAATTATCAGAAAAAGTTGAGCGATAAGAATCAGCTTTATAAAGCTAATATTCTTATGCGCTATCCCGATGTCTACAATTGCTTGAGTCAAAAAAGGGAGGAGTAAAATAAGAATTGAGGTAAATAATATACCGGCTAAGGTATTTACGAACTGAGCTTTGTAGCCCTTTAGATATGATAAAAGCCCCAAATTATTACATTTAGATTTTGAAAAAAATCCTTTTTCTTGAAACTCATTTGGGAAATCAGCTCTTGGTTCTAGACATAAAAGGACACCTTGACCATTAGCTGAGTCTAGCCAGCAAGTAGAAAGTTCTTTAGAAGTATAGGAAAATCTATATCCGATAGGATCAGACACAAAAAAAACGAAGTCGTCTCTTCTCTTTTTTATTTTGTAAAGAACAACGTAATGCCCCTGATTCCAATGAAGAATACATGGCAAAGGCATCTCATATAAGTCTTCCAACTTGCATTTAATCCCAACACTTTCAAAACCAAGTTTTGTAGCCGCATGGCTTAATGCAAGAAGAGATACTCCTGTTTTTGAAAAACCGCAGATATTTCGAATCAATTCTATATCTTGTTTAATACCATAAAATGAACAAATTATTTTTAGGCATGTTGGACCGCAATCCATGCTATTGAGCTGTGTATAACACGGAAATTTATTTATAAACATACATTATAAATTGCATATATTAAATTCATGAGAAGCAATTTCAATAGCAGATATTGGAGGACAGATATATCTGAATTTACAAATTCTACAATTAACAAGATCTCTAGTTAGTCTCCACGAACGATTATTACGGAATTCATCAATAACAGACTCTACTATAAAGTTTTTATTCGCTATATTTCCAATACAAACACTTGATCCATGAGCTAAGACACTTCCATCTGGAAGGACATCTAGAATGCCAAAAAAGTTGTAATTCAACTTGGTATTTCTCATAATTTCTTTCATTGTGGGTCGAATTGACATTATATCTCTTGCAGAAAGATAAATATGTTCTTTAAAGAACGCTATATTGTCCTTCGTGAATATTGGCTTCAACGCGATCTGAGAATCGGCTTCCATATCTTCTTTATCGTAAACGAATTTAGTAACAGAAACATTATCCAGCTTTGCGATAATTGTGGTTTCCAAGCTCTTTTGATTTTCGAGTGAGGCTGTATAGCGATCGAAATATAAAGACAGTGAAATTTTTTTGCGCGATAGAGTTTCTATAGTCTGGAGATCTACCCCGTCAATATAGCTATGAATTCTATAATCGTATGGATATTTTACTAGCAAATAAGATAGTCGTTCTATTTCATCGAGTCTCATCAGAGATAAATTAAAAATCAAGTCTACGTTCTTAATGCTTGTTGCAAATAGGGAACTCAATATTTGTTCCAATTCTCCATAAGATAAACTTTTTGATTTTTCTAAATTAGAACTACTAACAAATGTTTGCGAAATTGCCTCCATCCTTAACGAGTCCACTTTGCTGCCGATGGGAGAAAATGGTATGTTAATGCAAATATTTATGCCTGTTACAAACCTTGCTTTATTCCCCATAATTGAAATTTGACTTTCAATACTATCCCCTCTCTCCAAATCTCTCTGAAGATTAAGGATGGGCAAAAAGATCAATGGTTTGTTGACGCTATTTTCTATATACAGCAACTCTTTGCTTAGGGCCTCAGAAATAGTGCTATCAGTTTCTCTATTCTCTCCAATTTCCACACTCCCTAAATTAGCTGGGCTCTGTAATTCCTGCACAAGCATAATGAAGTCTAAATTCTCAGTAGACAACATGGAATGCTGCTCGGTATTATACATAAATACAGATTTATAGTCGATAAAATCAACGAAGCATTTCTCAGACAAACAAATCCATCTTTTTTCCATCATATTATTTCGTATTTTGTCATAATGTATTCATAAGACTCGGGGTAAGCTCTCACAAAAGCATATATCTCTTCTTGCAAAATTTGAAACTCTTTTGGAGTAACAAAGTAATTGCAAGCAGCTTTAGGAGACACAAGTTGACCAGTATTAAAAAAGCAGTTTAGACAGCCTTTATAATCACTACATTTTGAGCATACTGGACTTATTTTAGAGTAATACGAGTTGTATTTGTCTGCAATGTTTTGGTAATCTATTTGTAGTTCCCCATTCTCTATTTGTCCTAGAGAATATGCAGCTCCAATTCGTTCGCAAGGAAATATCTTCCCATTTACAGTAACAAAAATCTTTTTTGTAAAAGGCAAGCAAGTTCCTGTAGGAGGCTTACTCTTATTAGTATTCGACAAATACAGCAATTCATTGTAATCTGAAAAGAAATATTCGCTATACATCTGGAAATATTTGGCTACACGTTCGAAATTAGAGGCGAGCTCAAAAGAGTTTGGGGCGTGCTTTTCTTGAATTTTCAAATCATCATTCTTAGACCGATACATTTCCTTAAAGGTATTCAACATCAAAGGATTGATGCCGACATTATTGATTTCGCTAGTTGAGGGGGATTTCCCATACCGTTCCTGAACATACAATATGGTAGAATTGACTGTAGTTCTGTTGGTTATGACCGAATTAAAGGTCACATTGCTAAGAAAAAAGTCCGGATATGTAGCTTGGACATAATCAACATTTTCTATAATTTGAGAAAATGCAGGATGTTCTCTACGATCAACTCTATAAGAATTAGCATACTCATCACCATCGAGACTGATAAGTAAATGAAAATTCTTTTCCACGAGATAATCAATATATCTACGCAATAAAGTTGCATTTGTCGTCATTGAATAAACGAATTTCTTGGAATCATTTCTCATATCTGATTCTACATAATCAACTACTTGGCGAATAAGCTCCATATTCAAGAGGGGTTCACCTCCGTAAAAACTGACATGAATCACAGATGGGCCAGAGGCATCATATCCATTACCCCATAACTCTTTTATATTTTTCAAGAGAGCAAGAGCATTTGTTTTTGTCAGATTGCCATTATGCCGTGGATCTTTGTTGTTATATAGACTCCCATAGCCACAATACTTACAATTTAGATTGCATCTTTCTGTGACTTCAAATGTAATTTGCTGTGTATTAGCAAAAAACAATTTTATATCTTGTGCTGTTAACTGCTTCATGTAGACAAACGAGAATTATAATATGTTGCATATACAACGAAGGGAGTGCATGTTCCGAAGAATAATCCCCCAACCATACACTCCCTCATTAAGGAAAAGTGGCAACTACTTAACTTCTATTACCACTTTAGTACCATCGTTCATGTCAGCAATTACTACAGCTTGCCCACCACTGGATGACAAGTTCCCTTTGTAGTTTGCATTTGCATTGTCTTGTGTTGAAGATGAACCATGACATCCACATCCACAAACATTGCCACCTGCAAGCGCATTCATTTCACGAGCGCTCATTGCTCTTTTTGAGAGCTCATTCATACTGACTTTTCTCATAAGAAATTAACTGAATTGTTAAACATAATTTGATTAAACACTACAACTGCAAGGCAATTATTTTTAGTTTTTGACTTCCAAAGCTTTGTATGCAATGGAGTCTCCATCAATATCTCTTGATTTTGGGGCATCTCCATTTTTATCTATTATCATTACTTTCCCTCCACCCATACTTGCGGCAATAAAAGAAAATGGTGACTTGAATATACGAGCGATAGTTTTACTCGCTTCTTCTGGAGAACACCTTTTCTCTCCCTCATAATGGTATGTCATCATCGGAGTATTTGATCTTTCAAAGCCTACTGCCTCCCAAACGTACTGGTTCTCACTATCCTGTATTTTTAGGATCAAGCCTGGTAGACCACCAAATTTATATGGCCCAAACGGCAGGGGAATTTTCTCTGTGTACCATGCCTCATAATTTCTACCTGCAAACGAAACGGTGGCCATAGAGCATACGTAACCAATAACAGTATCAGTTTTCTCTGTGAAATCCCAATTGAATTGGGGGATATCCTCTTGGTAATGCAATACACCTATTTGTAGTGGCATACGATACTTAATATCTGCGTTTCGACTGGTTCGCCCAACGATTAATTCTATTGGCCATGGCTCTCCTTGAATGTTGCTTCGCACCACAGCTCCACGCCTGAAGGCTTCTGTGCTAAGCGAGTCAAAATGGAATATGATATCGCTAAAATCTCTCACATGGCGCCTGCCTATATACACATTGCGTATATCGCTGTGATAGTCCTTGTCTGCAGGATGATTTTTATATCTCAATTGGTATGTAACCTTGTACTGTGCCGTATCAACGGCATTACTCTTTTGAAGCACTTGCGGAAATGGTGTTGTTATTTGCGCATGAGCGACAAATGATATGAACATACAAACGATGGAAAATAGGAGTCTCATATTCTAAAGGGTTTATATTATTCTAAATCTAACTTTCAACAATACACAACGAGGACGGATGTTATATACTGATCGGCTTTCAGTGAGTGCCGATATGTCAGAGTATGAGTATGTATTGTGATTAAGCAAATTGTCAAAAGAGAGCGTAAAGCTAAAACGTTTGATGGTATAATTTGCCTCAGCATTCAGCAAGAGAAATGACTTATCTCCCCTGTTGAAGTTGTTGTAATAGTGTCTGAGTGAGGTTGTTAGCATTATTCCTGCTGGCAGTGTGAAACTCAGCAAGGCGTTGTTGCTTACTGTGCGTAACCGTGGCTGGTGTTGCCTCTCTCTTTGATGTGAAACCATCTGATAGTATTCTCCCTGATAAGAAAGAGAGAACCATTTTAATGGAGCAAAAGAGAGATCTATATTTGCAGATATTGCATTGCCAATATATCGTAGTATCCTATCTTGTACCAACAGAGGATTGTTGTAATAAGAATAAGATAACGATGCCCCAATTTTCAGCCGTTTCCAATCAAATCCTTTGCTTGCGTGGATTTTTGCCGTAAGCGTGTTGGCTTTTTCCTTAGTAGGCTGATTGATAGAGTGTTCGGATATGCCGTCATAGTATGATCCATAAAGAACCTCCGGACTCTGATGATGCCACAAAAAATCAATCCCCGCAAAGCTCATAGAAAGGATATTCTTGAATGAGTAGCCCAAAGAATGATATTGATTAAGACCCTCGAACAATCCTGTAATATCATATGCAAAAAGTTGGCGATATGAGGTGAGTATATTATTTGTGTATAAATTCTCAATGACCGGAGTAGAATAAGAAATATTGGAGTTTAATCTTAATTCATGATTACTATTGATGTTGTAAGTAACAGAGGTAGAGGGCTCTATGCGCACTCCAAACTTTTTTCTCGTTTGGCCTTCTACTATGTCAGACAGTCGGAAATGCTTGTACCTTATGGGCATATATAAAGAGGCATGTAACTTCTCTCCATTATATGTTGCTTGTACTCCAACACCCACATTGATGAGACTAAAAGTCAAATCATTTCTGAAGTTTGCAAGTGAGCTATTCAACGCGGTGCGCTGATAATTCATTGTAGCTGAGGGATGTACGTGCATGTTCCCTATTCTACATGCAGAAAGTAACGAAAAACTATTTTCTGTAGTAAAATTATGAGTACCTACTTGCTGATGTAATATTGGGTCTGCAATAATTTTAGGAAACAGATTGGGAGAAACAGTAAGAGAATGAGGCCTCTTTTCAAGATTGATAAGAGAGGTAAATTCATAACCCCTGTATTTTGAATTTCCATTGATGAGGTGAAAGTTGTTGAGTAAACAGTATGAATCAACCTTCCCGAATTGGTCAATAGAATTGTTCCCAGCTATTATTCGGCTGTTGGCATTGGCTCTGTTCCAGTCGAACTTCACCTGCTCTTTCATGTAGTAGTGGTCGCTGTTTTGCAAGTAGGTGATGTCTCCATAAGCCTTTTTTCTTTTCGCCATCCCCATCATGGTTTCCTCGACCACATTCTGAGAACCATCAGGCAGCGTATTGCCGATGCTCGACCAATTGCTCCGCTCGTCTTTGTCGTGAAGATATGCCGCATTGATCCCCAACTCTCCTGTTTTCCCGATACGATAAGCGTTATTGAAAGTAGCACTATGTGAGTAATTGAAATAATAGAAACGCTTATCTATCTCTGGTGCAGAAGGCATTGTAATGGCTGAGATTGTACTTGTTCGCGAATAGTCTTTGTCAAAAGAATAAAGCTCCTGCGACAAGTCATCGCCACTATTATTTCCTTTGTATGTGGCAAGAAGCTGTCTGTTGCGTTTGAAATAAGTGGCGATGGTGGCATTGTTCCATAGAGTCTCATTGGCAAAGCCTCCTCCGAGCGTTGCAATCAGATTGAATATTCCCTTCACTCCCTCCTTCAGCCGTATGTTAATCGAGGCTTGCTCTTCCGGCTTCAGTCCTTTCAGGGCTTTAATATCCTGATGGTTCTCGAATACTTGCACCGACCCTATATTCTTAGGGTCAATATTATTTGTTGCGATCCCATAATATCCTTTCATGAGATCGAGACCCTCTATGTAGAAGTTTTTAATAGGCTTGCCCTGATAGGAAATCTGCCCATTCTTCGATACGGTAATGCCGGGCATCTTTTTCAAAACATCGGCAATTGTCTGATCGGATGAAGAGAGAAAAGAAGCTATGTTATAATTGATGGTATCGTTCTTAGAATACATCTTTTTCGCTTTTACCACAACCTCACACAATTCAATTGGCTTTGTATCTACCTCTATATCATATTGCCCCGATAAATTGGGGATTTTCATAATAACAGGCTTCATTTCAATTCGTGACGCACGAAGCACCAAGCTATCACAATCACAACGAACGGCAATCTGATATTTGCCACGGTCATCCGTATACGTTGATGCCAGTATCTTGTTGGGTAGATTAGGATTCATCACAACAATACTGGTAAAATCCATTACCTCACCAGTGGAATTTTTAACCTCTCCCCACAATTTGGTTGCAGCCGTCTGAGCATACGACAAACAAGGTATGATTAACGAAAGCACTATCCAAAAGACTTTGTTAACCAGACATCTTTTTAAACATGGTGTTATACAACTATGTGTTATACAACTACGGAACATTTTAAAGCAATTTCGCTATGTCTTACTTTAACTATCGATCACAATGTTACAAATAAAAATTGAAACAAGAAAATTTTTATATGCTTTATTTTTCTTCCTGTGATTTCCCGTGATTTCCCGACATCTATAAGGATAGGATTATTGCCTATATATTTGTTCCCATCAAAAACAACCACTTTAATAACAAGTAATTATGGATTCGAACAACAATGATTACGTGTTGGTCTTAGAAGACCGCACAGCCGTGAAAAACGACCAAGAGGTCGGTACGCTTTCTGTCATTTCGAGTATTGACGAAAGTGGCCAACTCAAGACCTCAGAAGCACGGGAAGCCAATCAAGCTTCCTTCTTGAAGTTCAACAGCAAGGATGGACTCTTCAAGAACTTTATGACCAACTTCCTCAAACAGTTCAATGACCCTTCTCGTTTCGGACTGTATAAGGTGGTAGCTAACAATGTGGAACAAGGTGTGGAGCACCTTCGCACAGCTCTTCAAAACAGACAAAGCCCCACAGTGAAAGCACAACTCCAAGAGAGTCAGGTACACTTTGAGGACTTTTTACCCATGCAAAAAAATGCTACAGCCATTGATCCAGAAAAGATTGATTGGCGTATGCTCGAAGATCTCGGATTAAACCGAGAGAAACTCGAAGCGAGTGGAGCTTTAGAGAAGATGCTCAACTGGCAGAAGAGCGACCTTGTGGGCATCGCTGTACCCTATGGCAACAGTTCTATTTATACAGAAGCACGCCTCGCTTTCCGTACTGATGATGATGGTAACATAGGCTTAGCCGTTCATGCTATGCGTAAAGAGCCGCAGTTGGATTTCCCCTATATGGGACATAAGTTTACTCCGGAGGAGAAGGAACAGCTTCTCAAAACAGGCAACCTTGGAAAAACCATTGAAGTAACTCCGAAGAATGGCGAGTCTTTTGCCGCCTATGTGTCTATTGATCCACAGACCAACGAGGTTATCGCTCTGCGTGCTGACCGTGTCTCTATCCCCAAAGAGATTAAGGGTGTTACTCTCTCTGATATCCAGTACAAAGACCTCGTAGAAGGCAAGGCGGTGAAAGTAGAAGGTATGACCTCGAAGAATGGCAAATCCTTTGATGCGACCTTGCAGGTAAATGCCGAGAAGAAAGGTATCGAATTTATCTTTGGAGAAAGCAAAAGTCTCCAACAGCGCCAAGATCAACAGCAGAAGCAAGGAGGAGTGCCTCATAAACTCTGTGGCTTGGAGCTAACCGAGAAACAGCGTGAAGCATTGAACAGTGGTAGCACGCTCTATCTCAAAAATATGGTAGATAAGGAGGGTAAAAGCTTTAATGCCTATGTACGTATGGATAAGGAGCAGAACCGCCCACGCTTCTTCAAATACAATCCTGACAAGAAACAAGGAAATGGCAAGGTCGAAGCCGTGGCTGAAGAACACAAGACGCAGGTAGCAGTCAATAACCAAGGCAAGAGCAACGAAGCCACTAAGCACTTAAAGGAACCTCTCAAATCCGGCCAAACACAGCTCACAGCGGAGCAAAAAGAGAGGCAAGAGAGAAAGACACAACAGCGTCGTGGACGCAAGATGTAAAAAGCAAAAGACTCGCAAAAGCGAGTCTCTGTAGGTGGCGGCAGTGGGGTTAATCACTATGTCTTAGGAATATATCATCTTTACATATAAAGGTCTTTATCTGCCACAACCCCAAGAGCCAATACAATATAATCCATAAGCCGTATCTCCTTTCTTGTAAAACTTAAAATTGTACAACAATCTGCAGTAAAACCGAGTAATAGAGGCAGCACATAACTGATTATACTAAAGCCTGAAGATATTCCCCACAAAGTGCGAGTCATATAGTAGGCTCAAAATTACAACTAAATAATTGAACAACAAATGAAAATATGTATTATTGCCGAGAAACCCTCGGTAGCTCGTGATATTGCCCGTATTGTAGGGGCAAATACGAAACAGGAGGGATACCTCGAAGGAGGTGGCTACCTCGTGACTTGGGCGATGGGGCATCTCATTACGCTGGCCATGCCCGAAGTTTATGGTTTATCTACCTATAAAGCCGAAGACCTGCCCATTCGTCCCGATCCCTTCCGACTCATCGTTCGCCAAGTCCGCAAGGATAAAGAACTATGTGATGATCCTGCTGCTCTAAAACAACTGAAAGCCATTCGTCATTGCTTTGGTTTGGCAGAACGCATCATCGTAGCAACCGATGCAGGAAGAGAGGGAGAGTTGATATTTCGCATGATTTATCAATACCTCGACTGCCACAAGCCATTCGACAGACTCTGGATTAGTTCACTTACAGATAAAGCTATCCGTGAGGGCTTAGCTCAGGTGAAAGCAGGGAGAGACTATGATAACCTTTACTATTCCGCTAAAGCTCGAAGTGAGGCTGATTGGCTTGTAGGTATCAATGCCAGTCGGGCCTTGTCGATCGCTCGTAAGGGAGGTTACTCTTTGGGACGTGTACAGACACCAACGCTTGCGATGGTATGCCGTCGTTACCTTGAAAACAAGAACTTCTCTTCTGTCCCTTATTGGAGAGTGAATGCCTTAGTGGAGAAGGAGGGGATCCTCCTCAAAGCCATTAGCACAAACAGCTTCGATAATGAGGTCTCGGCACAGACTGCTCTCAGTGCTCTCCTCAGTCAGGGCCGATTGTCCGTATCATCGCTCACAAGAAAGGTAGGAACTACCCCTCCACCTCTCTTGTATGATCTTACCACACTTCAGAAGGAGGCAAATCGAAAGTCTGGCTTCTCGGCAGAGAAGACACTCTCAATAGCTCAATCTCTCTATGAGAAGAAAGTCGCAACCTACCCACGTACAGGCAGTCGTTACATCAGTGAAGATGTCTTCGAGGAAGTTTCTGCTATTCTCAGTATGCTTGGAGAGGGCTTGACAGCTCCTCTCAACCGTCATAGCGTAGATAATGGTAAGGTCACCGACCACCATGCCATTATCCCAACCGGAGAAAGGGCATTGGGGCTCAGTGCAGATGAAAACACCATCTATCAGATGATTTGTACACGCTTTATCGAAGCCTTCTCTCCGAACTCAGAAGAGGAGCGTATGCAGGTCATCTTCACGGATGGCACCCATTCCTATATTTGGAAAGCATGTCATATTTTATCTTCCGGCTGGAAAGCCGTTGCTCAAGAGGGTAAAGAGAAGAACAAAGGAGAGGAGACAGAAAATGAAGAAGAGCAGTTGGCTTCTCTTCCCAACCTTACAGAAGGAGAAACCCTGCAGGTCAGCTCTGCCGGAATCACAACACACAAAACGAAACCTAAGCCCCTCTATACTGAGGCGACTTTGCTCTCAGCTATGGAACATGCCGGCAAAGAGGTCGAAGAAGCAGAAAGCCGTCAAGCGATGGCAGAATGTGGTATCGGAACACCTGCCACACGAGCAAACATCATCGAGACTCTGATTTTGAGAGAGTACATCCGACGAGAGAAGAAAAGCATCGTACCCACAGAAAAAGGACTTTCGGTCTATGAGATTGTCAAAGACGAGCGTATCGCTAATGCTGAGATGACAGGAGCGTGGGAAGTTGCTCTTTCTGCGATTGAAGCAGGTTCGGCATCTACCCAAGAGTTTAGTCAGCGTATTGCAGCGTATACCGAGCAAATCTGTCAGGAGCTTTTGAAGCTATCGCTTCCCCAAAAGAGCTACCCGACCTATCGCTGTCCCAAGTGTGGTAACGAAAGTGTCGGTATCTATGCAAAGATTGCCAAGTGCCGACACGAGGGCTGTGGCTTCGTCATCTTCCGAGAAGTTTGTGGCACATTTCTTTCTGAGGATAATCTCAGAGACCTGATCAATACCAAACGAACACCCATTCTCAAAGGCTTAGTGAGCAAGGCCGGTAAGAAGTTCAATGCTCGACTCGTTCTCCAAGACGACAACAGTACAACCTTTGAGTTTGAGGGTAAGAAAAAGAAGGGATAAAAACATTTTTTTCTTTCACCGCAAAAAACGAACAGTCGATAGTGCAAGATACGCTCTTCACTATCGACTGTGTAACCTTATCTGATTTACAACCATGGCATACAATAAGAAAGTTGTTTTAGAGGCTAATACCGAAGCTATTCGTGTCGTACTCCGCTTAGAGAAAGAGCGTCGAGAGGCAACCGAGGCTGAAAAAACAATATTGAGGGGTTACCAAGGTTTTGGAGGACTCAAGTGTGTCCTCAACAGATGTGACCAAGCCGAGGACATCCGACACTGGTCCGGCTCAGAGCAAAACCTATTTGTCCCCACGCAACAACTCAAGCAACTCATTTATCGAGAAGCAATAGATGCCCATACCGCCAAACGCTATTGGGATAGTATAAAGGCGAGTGTACTCACCTCCTTCTACACGGACACACATATTGTCTCAGCTATTGCCGACTCCATTGCGACAACCGGGGTTACCATCAAGCGATGTTTGGATCCTTCCGCAGGCATGGGAGCTTTTGCCGAGACCTTTGCCAAGCAGGTAAGTCTTGTCGATACCATGGAGAAAGACCTCCTGACGGCTCGCATTTCACAAGCCCTTCACCCCTATGGTGAAGGGAATATCTTCGTGCAGAATCAACCCTTTGAAGCCATTGGAGAAGTGGAGGACAAGGATAAGTACGACCTTGTGACAAGTAACATCCCTTTTGGAGACTTTATGGTCTACGACCGTAGTTATACCAAGGGTAAGGATGTACTCAAGAGCGAATCTACCAGAGCCATTCATAATTATTTCTTCGTTAAAGGGCTGGATACGCTCAAGGAGGGTGGGCTACTTGCCTTCATCACTTCACAAGGTGTCCTCGATGCTCCCCGTAACGAGCCTATCCGTCGCTATCTGATGCAAAACAGTCGGCTTATCTCGGCTATTCGCCTACCCTCGGGTATGTTCAGTGAGAATGCCGGCACAGAAGTCGGAAGCGACCTCATTGTCCTGCAAAAGCAGTCGGGTAAAGATATTGGCGAAGGGATGGAGCAAGCCTTTATCAGCACTTTCCCGATACCCAAAGGTGATGGCTTCTCTATTGCCTTTAATCATAGCTCTCTTTTTGAGGGTGAGTGGCAGGAAGTGATGAAACACACCATCGCCACAAGTCGCACGATGGGTACAGACCCTTATGGTAAACCCACGTGGGTCTATGAGTTCGATGGTGGTATTGAAGAGATGGCTCAAAGTCTACGCTTTCAGCTCTCAGAGGATATAAGGACGCGTTTTGACAGAAAATTGTATGAGACAGGCATTGCTATGACAGAGGAAGAGCGACAAGCTGAAGCCGAAAAGAAGCTCCGTCAATTGGGTGTAACAGCAGGCTTGTCTGAGTCCAAAGAGGAAAAAGGCAAAGGTGCAGAGGAGGATGACAAGATTAACGATGCCTACACGCTCCTGCCTAAGAGCATCGAGAAACAGCTACCTAAACTCTACAGCACTGAAGGGGAACTTATCGGAGATAAAGTCGCCTATGCTCGCTACTTCTTTCCGATGGGAGCTTACACAGCTTATTTGCTCGAATATGACCCCAAAGAGCGTATCGGCTTCGGTGCGGTAACCATGGGGTATGAATGGGAACTCGGTATTATGTCTCTCGATGAGATGGCGGAAGTCAATATACATGGCTTAGGCATAGAGCGAGATCTATACTTCAAACCTCAGAAACTTCACGAAATCGCGGAACTCGAGGACCTTGTTAGAGGACGATATACTAAGGAAGCTACTCCCGCGATGGAGAATGTATCAGAAGAGATTGGAGAAGAGACAGAGGTGGGAAAAACTGAGGTACAGAATACAGAAGAAAAGCAAACACCTACGGCCGGTCTTACGTCCCAAGAAGAACCCGCTCCCGAAGGTGTTCCTACGTTGACGCTACACCATCAATACCAGAAGGAGGTACCCGAAATACGAACAGATGTAGAACCTCCCCGAGAGATGAATGGTCAAACGGTCTACTTCGATGATGATCACCATCCCATAATGGAGAATCCTGATTGGTCTGAGACTTTTCTTTTTGCTCCGGAGGAGTACACCCTATGGACACAAGAGGTTGCACTGTTCAATGAGGGTATTAAAGAACCGATCTCTGCGTCCAAGCAGAAATCAAATACTACTTCCACGACAAAGACCGCTCATTCAACTACACAGCGTCGTCATAGAGCCAACAAAAAAAAGGAAGCAACAAGTGGCTACGAACGTAGTCTTTTCGACTATACAAATGAAAATGAGGCTTATCCGGTTCAATCTGCTATCGAGACTAAGAAAATCTTTGACGCTTCACCTCGCCCTTTTCTCTCTACGCCAGATTCACATCTGAGGGATGGCTCTATCGTCTTACAGAATGGTCAAGTGGGGTTTATCTCCGATCTGAAAAAGCATCCGACTTTCAATCCGATGGATTTGCCTTATGCGCAACTCTCAAAGCTCAAAGCCTACATTGAAATCCGTGAGAGCTATCACCGCCTATACGACTACGAAGCAATCAACCACTCCGAAGAAACAGAGGAGCGCAGTAAACTCAATCGACTATATGATAGTTATGTAGCTCGCTGGGGACATTTCAATCAGAAAAGCAATACCGATATCATCAAGATGGATGCCACAGGGGTGGAGATGCTCTTCCTCGAAAGGTCAGAAAATGGTCAATTTGTCAAAGCCGATATCTTTGACCATCCAACGGGATTCTCCACATCCGAACTCACCATTGCTGCCGACCCCTTGGAAGCACTCAGTGCTTCGCTCAATAAGTACGGCACGGTAGAACTTGACTATATGAGTTCTCTGCTTCCTGAGATGGAAGAGTCGGATATCCTCTCTGCCTTGGAAGGACGCATCTATTTCAATCCCGAGATAGATGGTTACGAGGTTGCCGACAAGTTCGTATCAGGCAATGTGATTGAGAAAGCCGATAGGCTTGCCTCTTGGTTGCTTGACCACCCCGACCATGAGGAAGGCAAGCAGAGCTTGGCAGCACTCATGGCAGCGCGCCCAACGCCAATTCCTTTTAGCGACCTTGATTTTAACTTCGGAGAGCGTTGGATTCCGAGTAGTGTATATGAGAAGTTTGCCTCCGAGTTCTTTGAAACGGACATTCGTATCAGTTACCATTCCAACATGGATGAGTACACGATTAGCTGTGATAGGAAGAATGCCAGTATCTGGCACAAGTATGCGGTACAAGGAGAGTTTCGTCGCTATGATGGTTTACATCTCCTCAAGCATGCCTTACATAATACCATCCCCGACATCAACAAGAACAAGGAGGTGGTAGATAAGACTACGGGTGAAACAAAAACTATCAAAGTCAGGGATGGTGAGAAGATACAGCAAGCCAATGCCAAAATTGAAGAAATCCGCCAAGGATTTGTCGATTGGCTGGGAAGAAGTCCCGAGAGCTTTAAGGAGCAACTTGCTGATCGCTACAATGAGCTCTTTAACTGCTTCGTCCGTCCAAATTTTGACGGCTCGCATCAATCTTTCCCTAACCTCGACCTCAAGAGGTTAGGGATTCCCGGCCTGTATAAGAGCCAAAAAGATGCCGTCTGGATGCTCAAAAACAATGGAGGGGGTATCTGCGACCATGAAGTAGGAGCAGGCAAGACTCTCATTATGTGTACAGCAGCCTACGAGATGAAGCGATTGGGCTTGGTGAATAAGCCGATGATTATCGGTCTAAAGGCGAATGTCTTTGACATTGCCGATACCTTTCGCAAAGCTTACCCTAATGCCAAAATCCTCTATCCCGGTAAAGAGGACTTCTCCAAGCAGAACCGTCAACGTATTTTCAACGACATCAAGAACAATGATTGGGACTGTATTATCCTTACCCACGAGCAGTTTGGAATGATCCCTCAAGCCCTCGAAATACAGCAGGCTATCTTGCAAAAGGAGATGGACTCGGTGGAAGAGAACCTCGAGGTGTTGCGCCAACAGGGTAGGGACATCTCTCGGGGTATGCTCAAGGGCTTGGAAAAACGGAAGCAGACCTTAGAGGTTAAGCTCCGAGATATCCAAGACAGCATAGCCGAACGCAAGGACGATGCCGTAGACTTTAAGATGATGGGCATTGATCACCTCTTTGTGGATGAGTCGCATCGATTTAAGAACTTGATGTTCAATACCCGTCATGACCGTGTATCAGGCTTGGGGAACCCCGATGGCTCACAACGGGCCCTCAATATGCTCTTTGCAATTCGTACCATTCAGGAGCGGTCGGGCAAGGACTTGGGGGCGACTTTCCTCTCCGGCACTACAATCTCCAATAGTTTGACCGAGCTTTATTTGCTCTTCAAATACCTGCGTCCGCAAGCCCTTGAGAAGCAAGGTATCAACAGCTTTGATGCTTGGGCAGCAGTCTTTGCCAAGAAAAGCACCGACTATGAGTTTTCAGTAACAAATGAAATCATTCAGAAGGAACGCTTCCGCACCTTCATTAAGGTACCGGAACTCGCCTCGTTCTATGCGGAGATCTGCGATTTCCGCACTGCCAAGGACATCGGTATCGATCGGCCAGAGAAGAATGAAGTCCTACACAACATTCCGCCAACACCTGAGCAGGAGGATTTTATCAAACGACTGATGGAGTTTGCTAAGACCGGTAATGCCACTCTTCTTGGTCGTGAACCACTAAGCGAAAAAGAGGAAAAGGCGAAAATGCTTATAGCAACCGACTACGCGAGGAAGATGAGTCTTGACCTACGCATGATTGATTCTGCCTACGAAGACCACATCGACAATAAGGCTTCTCACTGCGCCAAAATGCTTAACGACTACTACCAAAAGTATAATGCACAAAAAGGGACGCAATTTGTCTTCTCTGACCTCGGGACTTACAAGCCCGGAGAGTGGAATGTCTATTCGGAAATCAAGCGTAAGCTCACTGAAGACTATGGCATACCCTCATCAGAGATCCGTTTCATTCAAGAATGCAAAAATGAGAAGGCTAAAAAAGCAGTAATCGAGGGTATGAATAAGGGAAGTATACGCATCCTGTTCGGGTCCACCGAAATGCTTGGAACGGGAGTTAATGCCCAACAGCGAGCGGTAGCGATTCATCATCTCGATACGCCTTGGCGTCCTTCAGACCTTGAGCAGCGCAATGGACGAGCCATCCGTAAAGGGAACCTTGTGGCCAAAGAGTTTGCCGACAATAAGGTTGATGTCATTATCTATGCCGTTGAGCGTTCATTAGATAGCTATAAGTTCAATCTCCTGCACAACAAGCAGCTCTTCATCAATCAGCTCAAGACAAATACGCTCGGCTCTCGTACGATTGACGAGGGTTCTATGGACGAGGATAGCGGTATGAACTTCTCGGAATATGTGGCCGTACTCTCGGGTAATACAGACCTTTTGGAGAAAGCCAAGCTTGATAAGAAGATAACAGCTCTTGAGTCAGAGCGTAAGTCCTTTCTCAAAGAGCGTGATGCCGCGAGTGGTAAATTGGCAGAGATACAGCACTCTATCGAGTACCATACGGGAAGAGTGCAGGAAGCCAAAGCAGACCTATCAACCTTTGAGAGCCGAGTAGAGCGAGATGCTGAGAGCAATCCCATCAATAAGCTTATTCTGAAAGGCGTAGACGAGGGTGCAGACATCAAGGTGATGGCAGCACGCCTTCAGGAGATTGAGGAGAAAGCCCGCACCAATGGCGAGCATCACAAGATTGGGGAGATTTATGGCTTCTCGATAACGGTCAAGACCGAAAGCTCCATGAAAGACCTCTTTCAGATGTCGTCCAATCGATTTTTTGTCAAAGGGCAGGAAGGTATCTATTACACCTATAACAATGGTAAGCTCGCCAGTGATCCTAAACTTGCCTGTGCTAACTTTGTCAATGCCCTCGAACGTATCCCTAAGGTCATTGAGACACATGAGAAGGAACTTGCCAAGGCGACGGCAGATATTGGGGTGTACACGACAATTGCCAATGGATCGTGGAAGAAGGAGAACGAACTGCGTTTGCTCAAAGGACAAGCTGCCGAACTCGACCGAAAAATTGCCTTAGAGCTTGCTCCGCCTGAGCCTGAGAAGGAAGAAATCAAAGATGGAGAGAAGAAGAGGCAAGGACAAGGAGGAGTACAAAACACGACCTCTCAAGAGGCAACGCAAGAGTCTACTCACACTTTGCCCCAATACATGACAACGCCGCAGTCCTCTATGCACGCTCCTAAGAAGAGCGAGCCAGAAAACCCGGGCATCATGAGTCGTGTGGTAATCTCTAAGCCCAAGTGGAAAATATAAAAATAAATTGTGCCAAGATTCATTATAACAAATCAACTAGTTTCTCTTTTACCAATGTCCAAGCCTCCTGCGGAGAGTAATTTATCCCTGGACGAATAATAGCTCTCATATCTGAGAGGAACTCCTCGTCCTGCATCTTATCTTCCATATTCGCTAAGAACTGTTTTTTAGAAGGGACTTTGTCTACGACAAACTCCATATACTTTTGGTAACAAGCCAATACTTGTTCTAAATCAACATTTCCTTGCTTGAGAGACCAATACAAATCAAAGAGATCTCGACCTTTGCGACGTTGATACAATGCACGCAACTTTGTTCCTAATAACTCTTCTAATTTGTATGTATTGATGGTGGTCTCTCCTGAAAACCATGAATTCTCAACACGAAAAGGGAAGTCTTGTAGTCCCAGAACACTGAAGTGCTCTCGTGTATTGATTTCTATTTTAAGTCTGAGATTGACAATAGGAGGCATCTCTGATTCAAATCGATACAATATCGTGTTGTTATGAATGTGTTGCTTAACGACACGTTTTGTCCCTAAGAATGCTAACCGCTTACGGATTTCCATAAGGATTGGCTTTATGGGCTCTGATGAGATTTGAACTAAATCAATGTCCTCAGAGTATCTCACTTGGGGAGCAATAAATAGCTTATGCAAGGCTGTTCCTCCTCGGAAAGCCAAAGCATTGCGCAACAGCTCAGATTGAAACATCTCAACTAAAGCTCGACTAATTACCAAATCCTGCTCTACCTGGGCATCATTTGTCCACGGAGCTATATGTCGCCACTCTATAATATATCTTTGAGGAATCATAGGATATCCGTTGTTATTGTCTCATTCATTATAACCTTCCACTTTTCGTCAGCTGTACCAACTCTTGGTTTAGACAGAGAAAAAGGCACCTTATGTAGGATTTCAGATTTTAGAGAAGATTCTATTATTGTTGAATCTACACCAATGAAGTCCAAGATGTACCCTACTCTTTGTCGTATCGCAACAGGGTAGAAACGAACTAGTGATCTCATTTTAGACTTTTGTATAATATCAGTCAGTTCTTGAATAACCTCAATACTTCTCCCTAAACCGATTTTCTTTTGAGATATAACCAAATCGAAGATTGTTGCTTCTGGTGTGGAAACTTGGATATATCCCGTTCTTGTTTTTAATGACATAACAGACTCACTTTCCCAATGTTGGGATAAAGTAAAATCTATCAAATGCTTTCCTGTCTCAATATTCCTAATTTTTGTGCCTGATTGTGTTACAAAGAAACTCATTGGTTGTTGATGACCGGCACCATGTAAAGCTGCGGCAGATAATAGAGAAACATAGTAGGGAGTATGTAGGTATTTCATTAAGTCATCAATGAATAACACCTCTGGTACTCTATTCTGAGTACTAAACTCTGGAGTAACAATTGCATAAAAACCTTGTCTGATAGAATATAGTTTACCCAGCTGAGTATATCTAGAGATAGTTCTCTTTACTAACTCAGGAGATACTCCACGACTAATTAGTTCCTCGCGAGAGAATGTTAGTCGTCCCTCTGCAAGCACACTTTCAATAAAAGTTCCGTAAACCATCTTCAGGCAATCTACCTATTGTTCAAATTTGCAAACAGGGACACTTTTCGTCCCCATTTGCAAATTTAGACAATTAAGTTCGAGCATGCAAACTTCTGATATTCTATTTGTTGCAACATCTACTCCAATATTCTATCGTTTTCTAGCATCTCATCAATCTCATTTCGCTTAAAGAGTAATCGTCCATTAGCCTTAAGATAGGGTATTTTACCGGACCAAACCCAGTTGTAGACAGTCTTCTGTTCCACTTTAAGAAGTTTAGATACATCGATAATGTCAAGATACTCGGGCTTTAAGGGAGGGTGAATCTTTGTGTCGATCCTTTGCTCTTGTAGAACGAGCAGATGGTCGACTTTTTCTTCCAGAGATAAAATACGTTCAAACAGGCGTTTTTGCCAGAGTTCTTCGGTTTGATTCTCTAAATTCGACATAACTCTCCTCTTTGATAATACCCACTTGTATCCTGAGTCAGAATTTCCTGCTCCCTCATATAAGCAATATACTTCTTGGCAGTACGTTCCTTGATTTCCATCTCTCGCATCAGCACCTCACAGAGTTCTTGATATGAAAGTCTGTGGCTATGCTTAAACGCTTCTCGCACAACAGCAATAAGTTCATCTGTCTTACGCTTCTCCTTCTCCTCCTTTGATTTCTCCCCTCGATAAACGTGCATATCTAAATCCTTGTCCCAGCCAAAAAGTATCATCGGCACATCCAAAGGACTGCCATCTCTTACTTTCAGAGCCTTTACCACTGAATATTCGGGGTTATCATCTTTCTCAATAGATAAAATGCCAGCTGCCTTACGTTGTAATTCTGAGCCGATATGACCGCGGAGTTTGATACCATTGGGAACGAAGTGAAGCACACAAATAATGCAAGTATTATAAACCCCGGCTAAACGATAGAGGTCATCTACTATGGCAATACTCTCACTTTCGTCATTGGCCGAGCGTATGAGATCTGCAATACCATCAATTACAACCAGATGAATACCTCCATGTTTGTGGTGAAACAAATCCATACTCTCGCGAATCAGTTTGAGACGATCTTTTCGAGAGAAGGAGGCAAGGTATAACGAGTGATAAAATTCAGGTACAGTTGATAAAGAAGCCCTTCGTAAGGTCTTGCCTAAATTCTTATACAGCTGAGCTTCCGATTGTTCTGTGTCGTAATGCAATACAGCCAAGCCTTTGGGGTTAGCTGTAATCTCCAAGCCCAAGGTTTGTTCGGGATTCAAACGCTCTATGCCAAGGGCTCCGGAAAGAATAGCCGAGATATAATTGCTTTTCCCTGTGCCCTCACCTCCCGTAATACAGAGAAGATTATCTTGTGTTCCAAGGGGGACACCTTTTACAGACACTATGGCTTTGGAAGCATCCGGCGGGTTGTCATAATCTATCTCACAAGAACGTAGCATCATCATTGTTTGTGTATATATTTCCGATAGCCTATGAGTTATCAGGGCTCTAAGCTCTGCCTCGGTTTTACCCGAAGCGAAAAAGTCTGATATATCTTTCTCATTTTTGCCTCCTGCCAAGGGTAGAGTCAAGCTCAACACGTTGCGATGGGAGAGTATTTCTGCCTGGCGTTCGGCTTCTCTTTGTCCTGTTTCATCCGTGTCATAAAGGAGGATAATGTGTCGAAATCTGAGTTGTAAACTTTCGATAGTGGGCTCAGGAATAAGAGCCGTTTCACTGTTAAAGCAAATAGCATGAAAATGATGAGCAGCGAGTGTGAGTACATCTTTTTCTCCTCCCGTAATGAAGAGTATATCTCCCTTACTGGGGAGCTGCTCAAAACCAAAGATATAATCCTCTGTTTTCTCTCCTCCATAAAGAAAGCGTACTTTACTCTTGGGGCGATAGAGTTTTACAAAATCTCCCAATATATAGGCAAACATCGGCTCCTCCAGAGAGGATTGTAGGAAGTAGGGCTTCCCTTGAGATGAAATGGACTCATAACGAGCCAAGGAGCGAACATGGAAGCGTTCAAGGGTCTTATTGTTGATGCCATAACGCATCCAGAATTTTAGTTCTTCATTTGTAAAAGCTTGTTCGTATAACTTGAATCGCTTGAGGTGCTCTGTGCTTGTTATAGGTCGCTTAGGCTTGATAACAGGGGGAGAGGGACGTGGCAAATATCTCTTCCTTTCACTACTTTCATCTGAGATATTCAAATGTAGATCTTCAATAATACACTCCAAGACCTTACGAAAATCTGTTTTCACATCTAATCCCAAAATAGTAGCAGCAAACCAAAAACAGTCTCCCGAATACATATCATTACCAAAGTCTTTCATTCGGTAACACTGCGTTTTAGCATCCAAATAGATGTTGCAGGAGGCATGCCTATCGTCGTACAAAGGGTTTCTAAAGTTACGTTTGGGCACGAAATCAATCGGCATATAAAAGCAGAATACTTCTAAACCCCGATTGGTGCGAGCTAAGATTTCTTCTTTCAGATTCATAGTTCTTCAAATATTACCGTATCCTCGCCCATATAGCCTTTAATGATACCATCTTTGTAGGCATTCATTCTCTGCAAAGCTTCTAACCTGCGAAAGCCCTTGAAAGTTGCTCGTCCCGTCTTGATAGCAAGATATAAGCCCTTGAAAGGATAAACCACATGATTGCTCGACAGGTAGCGATAGGGAATAACTTTAGCTTCTCGCCAACGCGCCAATGATGCTTTCGAGATGCCCAAAAGGCGAAGAACATCAGAACTATTCAATTCTATTTTATCCTCCAGTACCGAGTAGTCACGTTTGAGTTCCAGAATGAAGCCTGTCACCTGTCTGATGTCTTCACGAAGAGCTCTGACTTCGTCAAGCAACGATAGAGGATTATTTGTGTCCATAATTCTTCAAAAGTTTCTGTACAACTTCGAACAATGATGCGAATAGTTGCTTCATGCTCTCATCATCTCCTTGCTCTTTCATTTGATGCACAAAGTGCTCAATGTGGAAAAGTATAACTTCTGTGTCTATTTGGAATAGCTTGCGTACAATCTCCATGAGGTCTCTTTGTTCGATAGTAGAGAACCATTGATGTTTCTGAGGAGTCGTAATAGATTCCACAAAGCCTGAAGGGAGATGAAGTAAAACAACCTCCTTGTCAAATGCCTTTGCACACTTTAGATAGGTGCGAAGATTGAGATTGCTCTCTAACTTACAAGCTTTAATAAAATTGGAGTATTCCATGTTTGCATTCATTGCAACTCTCTTGAGATTGGAAGAAGCTCGAAGTCTCATTTCTAAAGTTGGACAGACAATAAACAGGCATCCTTGTTCTTCCATTTTGGGGCATTTCTTTTTGGGCATCGTATAAGTATTTATATTTTTTACTGCAAAGTTCCATAGAGAAAAGCTCAGAAACAGAATATTATATTACCATTATTTGGTATTATGATACCATTGAGGAGGATTTGCCATGTATAGGTTAATGAAAGTCAGTGCACGGTGCAAGTCCCTTTATATATAAGGGCTTGCACCGTGCACTGAAAATTGTAGCCAAGAGGCTGATAAAATATTTCCTATCAAATAGTTTGGAAAGTGTTCCTGTTTTGAGTACTTTTGAACCAAAGAAATACAAGTGAGTATTTCCAATAGCAGTATCTATGAGTACTCTCTAAATACTCTCTTGTGGCTACAATTTGGCTACAATAAAAAAGAAAAAAGGCATAAAAGTCTACGATACAAGGAGTTGTGGGGTATTGTTCGCAAACCTCTCTCTCCGCAAACAAGGGTGTAAATCAGCAAGTTATGAGATTTACGCCCTTTTCTACACCCAAAAACTTACGAGTAAAAAAACTCCACCCAAGACCGCAACTGGGGTGGAGATGTTTGTTTAGGGCTAATCAATCTTCCTCAGAACTAACAATACAGCCCTATTATATAGTCGTCCCTTAAAAATGTTCTTTAAGGGACGACTACATATTGAGAAATGCTATCAACTTGAAGCCCACCCTGCTTTGCAGCTCTACAAAGCGATTATAAGAGAGAAGAAGTGGAAACTCGGATTGACAAGAGTGGGTGGTATGAAGATAAAAAGCTTTCAAATCTCGGTATTTTGACAGATGAAACGGGACCAGGACAGTCATGACCTCACTGTCCGACATCTTAAACTTTCTGTTCCTCCGCTTTTTGCTCTTTTTGAGATCCTTTCGGACAAGGGTAACGAGTAACAAAAAAAGATCGCCTTAAAAACAAAAACCCGCCCTGCGCAATAAGCACAGGTCGGGATCTCGCAATCTAAAGAATGTCTCCCGACAGCCTTCGATCTTCTTGTTAACCTTAAAATCTAATACTATTATGAAAAAACCACGATGCAAAGATAGAGGTTATTTTCACATTTGCAAATAATTGTACACCAAAATCGAATCTTTGGCAGCTAAAACGCACCGAAAGACTACATCTAGTGACACTTTGATCTTTCTTGCACATCGTGCATTACTCGAAGAAAATTTTCGCCCCAAAGTAGCTTGAGTTGATCCGAAGTATAGCCGCGACGTAGAAGTTCGACAGTCAGATTGATCAGGTCATTGGCTCCCCTACAGCCGACTAACTCCCCATCTCCATCGAAATCAGAACCGATACCTACGTGCTCGATGCCCAACAACCTGACGAGGTAGTCGATATGGTCTGCAGCATGCCGCACAGAAGCCTCTTCCTCCTGCTCGAAGATGAATCCGGCATAGAGGCAAACCTGAACCACTCCTCCATTGCGGGCTATGGCGAGGGCTTCTTCGTCTGTCAGGTTGCGTGCATGATCGCATAGGGCGCGAGCCGAAGAGTGACTGGCCACGATCGGGGCAGTACTGATTTGAAGGACATCACGAACGGTGGTAGGAGCCGTATGGGATACATCCACCATAATCCCCAACCGATTCATTTCCCGAACGACCTCCCGACCAAAGTCACTCAGGCCGTTATGCTCATGCTTGCTCTTACGCGCAGAGTCGCATATATCGTTGTCGCCATTATGGCAGAGCGTGATATAGCAGACTCCCATGTCACGAAACCGCTCGATATTAGCCAACTCTTTGCCTATGGCATAGCCGTTTTCTATGCCGGGGATAATGGCACGCAAACCTCTACGTTTAGCCTCTCGCACCTCTTCGGGATTGGTCGCCAGCATCAGACTTTCGGGATGCAAGAGCACTTGGGAACGAATAGCCTCCAGTTTCTCCGTAGCGTAGTCCGTAGCCTGTTTCAGTGAGGCATCATCGCGCTCGCCCTGCGGAAGATAGGCAACCATGACACAGGCATCGACAAGTCCTTCGCACATCTTGGGGCCATCGACCAGCGTATTTCCTCTCTTCATAAAATCGAAATCCGGAGTAAAATGCATGGGCGTATCCACATGCGAATCCAGCACAATTACAGAGCGGTGCACCGCTTTGGCTCTGGCAAAGAGAGATGCCTCGGCGACCAAATGATCGAACAGCTTCTGCTGACGGGCATCACCGGCATAGGCCATTTGCTCCGGATGCCACTGTACCGAGAGGATAGGCTTCTCCGGATAGGCCTCCATGGCTTCGATAATGCCATCGGACGAAAGGGCTGTCACGCGGAAAGGTTTCGGTGCTCTGCTGACTGCCTGATGATGCAGGCTGTTGACTTGTATTGATTTGCCATCGCTTAGGCCAAGTACCCGAGCCAATACGGAATCGCCTTGCAAGCGGACTTGGTGTGCCGCAAACGATATGGGGATTTTCGGATTATGCCCCAGCGGATTTTCCAACCGGGCATATATGTCCTGATACATCCCTCCACCGAAAGCTGTCGCAAGGAGTTGATGCCCCCGACAGATACCGAGGATCGGCACATTGCGGCGTGAGGCTTCGGCCACCAATAGCAGTTCGCTCCGATCTCGCTCAGGATTGACTTCGCCCAGTGTGGGGATCGGGTCTTCTCCCAGATAGGAAGGGAGCAAATCGTCTCCACCGGAAAGAATCAGTCCATCGATGAGCGTGGCATAATGGCGTATAGTCCTCATATCCGCAGTCAGAGGAATAAGTAGAGGCAAACCGCCGGCACGGATCACGGACTCGGTATAGGCTCTGGCGATACACGAGCCGGAGGCATTGTAATTGGCCGTCAAGCCGATAACAGGCCGAGAAGGAGACTCTCCTCCCTCAAAAGCTTGCGGCGCACCGTCAAGCTCTTCATAGAGCTGTCGGAGCGCCGCAGGATAGTACTGATAGTTCTTAGGACTAAGCATCTATTCTTGCATAAGTAGCATTTTCTTCTATAAACTCCCTGCGCGGACCCACCTCATCTCCCATCAGCATGGAGAATATGGCGTCTGCTTCAGCAGCATTCTCGATCGTCACCTTACGAAGCGTCCTCTTCTCCGGATCCATCGTCGTCTCCCAAAGCTGTTCCTCGTTCATCTCACCAAGACCCTTGTAACGCTGTACATGCACACGGCTTTCATTACCATCGGCATAACGGTCGATAAACGCTTGCCGCTGCTGCTCCGTCCAGCAATACTCCTGTTCTTTCCCCTTCTTGCAAAGGTAGAGAGGAGGAGTAGCGATGAAGACATAGCCGTTTTCTATAAGCGTACGCATATTCCTGAAGAAGAACGTAAGGATGAGCGTAGCGATATGACTACCGTCCACATCAGCATCGGTCATGATCACCACCTTATGATAGCGAAGTTTGGAGAGATTGAGGGCTTTACTGTCCTCTTCCGTTCCGATCGTCACCCCCAAAGCAGTATATATGTTGCGGATTTCTTCGCTTTCGAATACCTTGTGCTGCATGGCTTTCTCCACATTGAGGATCTTTCCTCTCAGCGGCAAGATAGCCTGAAACTCACGGTCGCGTCCTTGCTTGGCGGTTCCACCGGCCGAATCACCCTCGACGAGGAAGAGTTCGCACTGCTCCGGATCTTTGGAAGAGCAGTCGGCCAGCTTACCCGGCAGTCCTCCACCGGACAAGGGCGATTTGCGCTGCACCATTTCGCGAGCCTTACGGGCTGCCTGACGAGCGGTTGCTGCCAATACGACTTTGTCCACGATCAGCTTAGCTTCTTTCGGATGCTCCTCCAGATAGTATTCGAGAGCTTCGCTTACAGCCATATCGACTGCACCGGTCACTTCATTATTGCCGAGCTTGGTCTTGGTCTGTCCTTCGAACTGGGGTTCGGCCACCTTGATGCTGATCACGGCAGTCAGTCCTTCGCGGAAGTCGTCGCCGGTGATCTCCACCTTCACCTTATCCAAAAGCTTGGAGTCCGTGGCATACTTCTTCAAAGTTCGAGTAAGTCCACGACGGAATCCGGCCAAGTGCGTACCGCCTTCGATCGTATTGATGTCATTGACGTAGCTATATACATTCTCCAGATAGGAAGTATTGTATGTCATGGCTACCTCCACGGGGATCCCTTGCTTCTCGGTAACGATGTGGATAACGTTGTCCACCAGTGGTTCTTTCATACGGTCGAGGTGACGGACAAACTCCTTCAGCCCTTCTTCCGAATAGAATACATCTTGCTTATAACCGCTACCGTCTTCCTTGATTATTCGCTTATCCGTCAGCGAAAGAGTGATCCCCGCATTCAGATAGGAAAGCTCACGAAGGCGTTTGGCCAGTATCGAATATTGGTATTCCGTAACAGAGAAAATAGAGCTGTCCGGCTTGAACTGAATAGTTGTCCCCGTACGATCCGTGGAGCCTATCACCTCCACATCGTGCAACGGTTTGCCACAGCTGAATTCCTGCATATGGATCTTCCCGTCACGATGCACCTCAGCACGCAAATACGTGGAAAGCGCATTCACACAGGAAACACCCACTCCGTGCAAACCTCCGGAGACCTTGTATGAACCCTTGTCAAACTTACCTCCGGCATGCAGTACGGTCAAAACCACTTCGAGAGCACTCTTACCTTCTTTCTCGTGATAGTCCACCGGAATACCGCGACCATTGTCACGAACCGTAATGGAGTTATCTTCTTCTATGATTACCTCTACATTGTCGCAGTATCCGGCCAAAGCTTCGTCTATCGAGTTGTCCACAACTTCATAGACCAGATGGTGCAATCCCTTTTCGCTGATGTCACCTATATACATGGCCGGTCGCTTGCGGACAGCTTCCAAGCCTTCCAATACTTGGATATTGCTGGCCGAATATTCCGATGCCGAGGTATTCTTTTTAATGTCTTCGTTCATTATAGTAATAATGCTAAATCGTGCTTACAAAGATAGCTTTTTCCCCTTGGAACGAGGTTAGAATCCTTTCTGCTTTGCCTCATTCCACAGCGCATCCATCTCAGAAAGAGTCATGTCTTTGAGGGCTTTGCCCTGCTGTCCGGCTCGCATCTCCACATAGGAGAAACGGCTGTCGAATTTTCTATTGGTACGTTCGAGAGCATTATCCGGATTGATACCATAAAGACGGGCAGCATTCACCACGGCAAAGAGCAAGTCCCCGAATTCTGCCTCCATGGCATCGGTATCTTCAGAGGCAATAGCTCCTCGGACTTCGTTCAGCTCCTCGTCCACCTTCGGCCATACGTGCTCTCGCTGCTCCCAGTCGAAGCCTACGCCGGCAGCTTTCTCCTGCATGCGATAGCTCTTCACCAAAGCGGGAAGAGACTTCGGCACACCGGCGAGAACGGACTTGTTCCCATCCTTTTCTCGGAGTTTGAGTTGCTCCCAGTTGCGTACCACTTCGGCAGCATTTTCCACCTGCACATCGCCGTAAATATGCGGATGCCGATAGATCAGCTTGTCGCAGAGGGCATGGCAGACCGAAGCAATATCAAACTGGCCTTTTTCCTCTCCTATCTTGGCATAGAAAGTCACGTGCAGCAGGACATCGCCAAGCTCCTTGCGAATCTCGTCCGGACACTCGCCCAGAAGAGCTTCGCTCAGCTCATAGACCTCTTCTATTGTATTTGTTCGAAGGCTTTCGTTCGTCTGTTTCCGATCCCACGGACACTGCTCTCGCAACGTATCCAAGACATCCAGCAGACGGCCGAAAGCCTCCAACTTCTCAGCGCGTGTATGCATCGCCTGATGAAAAACGATTACTTGTTTTTGCGCTTTTTGAATTCTTGCAAACCACCTTTCAGGAAGTCTACGTACTGAGGTACATCCTCATTATATGAGTAAGATGCACTCAGGGGCTTGCCTTCGTGGTCAATTGCCACATAGAAAGGCTGAGCATTGGCTCCGAACTTGTGGCTCTGGAGGTAGCTCCACTTGTCGCCCACGGTGCGCAGAGTCTTCTCTTTGCCATCGAATACGATGGTCAGAGGTTCGGCCAGAGGCTTCTTCTCATCCACCATCAGGGTAATGAGCACATAGTCCTTTTCCAACATGCTCTTTACCGTAGGATCGATCCATACGGCGTTCTCCATCTTTCTACAGTTCACGCAGCCATGGCCGGAGAAGTCGAGGAGCACAGGCTTGTTCTCCTGACGAGCAAAAGCCATACCGGCCTCATAATCCGTAAAGTGAGCATGAACTTCGCCACTATAAAGATTGAAGTCCTGCGTGTGGAGCGGTGGTGCAAAGGCACTCACAGCCTTGAGCGGAGCGCCCCACAAGCCGGGGATCATATACACGGCAAAAGCCAAAGAAACGGTAGCCATCATAAAACGCGGCACAGAGAGATACGGCCATTCGCTATCATGACTGAAACGAATCCATCCCAAGAGATAGCAACCGAGCAGAGCGAAAATGACAATCCAGAGAGCGAGGAAGGTCTCACGGTCGAGAATATGCCAGCCGTAGGCCAAGTCCGCCACGGAAAGGAACTTGAGAGCAAGCGCCAATTCGAGGAAGCCGAGTACCACCTTCACCATATTCAACCATCCTCCGCTCTTAGGCATGCCCTGCAACCAGCTGGGGAAGACGGCAAAAAGGGTAAAGGGCAAAGCCAATGAAGTGGCAAAGCCAAGCATACCCATGGCCGGAGCCAGTTTGGAGCCGGCCGTAGCGGCCTGTACCAAAAGTGTACCGATAATAGGACCGGTACATGAGAAAGACACCAAAGCCAGCGTAAAGGCCATGAAGAAAATACTGAGCAAACCGGTTGTAGAGTCTGCCTTGCTGTCCAGTTTGTTAGTCCAAGATGACGGCAACACCAGCTCGAATGCTCCGAAGAAAGAGATGGCGAAGACTACCAGCAGCAGGAAGAATATGATGTTGAAGACCGCATTCGTAGCCAAACTATTCAGAGAATTGACACCGAAAATACCCGTGATGAGCAAGCCGAGCACCACGTAGATAACGATAATGGAAGCACCATAGGTAAAGGCATCCCTTACGGCTTTCTTCTTGTCCTTATTGCGCTTGAGGAAGAAGCTCACCGTCATCGGGATCATAGGCCATACGCAAGGAGTAAGCAAAGCGACAAAACCATAGAGGAAACCGTAGAGGAAAATCTTCCAGGGAGCACTCTCCGCCTGTTTGAGCGTATCATCGCCGTATGCACGCAGTTCGCTCACAACCGGCGTCCACAGGTCTGCTTTGGACGAAAGAGCATCGGCAGCATCGGCCTGCGATGCGGTATCCGCTGCAACCTCAGCAGCAACCGCTTCGGCAGCCATATCAGCTTCTGCGGCCTCTGCTTCGGTAATAGGAGCTGCCGCCTTGCTCTTGATCATCGAAGCATCGAAAGAGAAGTCGCTCGTTTCGGGAGGCAGACAGTTTTCATCATTACAAGCCATGAAGCGGACACCACCCTTGATAGAGAACTTGGCAGGATCCGTCACCTGAATTTTCTGGCGGAAAGAGACAGTCTTCTCATACCACCTCAGATTCATTTCGAACTGCTTGTCGTATTGGTCGATGGGAGTTTTGTCGGGAGTAGCCTTACCGACCAGTTTGGCTCCTGTCATCTTATCGAACAGAAACTCCGTAGATGTAGGGCCATCCTCGGGAAGGTTCTGGTCATAAAGGTGCCATCCGGATTTGATCGTCGCCGTAAACACCAATGTTTTCTCGGGCGTATCGCTGTCCTGCAAAGAGGTCTTCCAAACGACTACGTCCTTGATAATCTGGGCAGATGCCCCAATGGGCAACATAGAGAGAAACAGGAGGGTTAAAGCTACCGTCCATTTGCTGTTTCTGAGGTTCATGTTTGTCATTATTATATGTTGGATTATTAAAATTTAGTCAGGTACCTATTTGGAACGCGTTTTCTTCTTCGATATTGTTTCGATTGCTGCAGAACCCTCTTCGATATGCATCAGCCTGCGAAAGAGCTTGGACAAAGGCAGCTTGTATTCCTGCGTCTCACCGGTTTCCGGATGGCGGAATACGAAGCGCGTCCCCTGCATAGCCAGGCAATCCAGATGGCGGAAAGAACTACCCTGCCGCCAATCGCCTGCGATCGGGATCCCCAGCTGCCCCATCTGCCGACGGAGCTGATTGTTCCGACCACTCAGTAGTGTTACCTCCACGAGCGAGCATACCGGTCCCCGACGAATGACTTTGTAACGAGCCGTTCCGGCCGAATCGCCGGAGGGTGCTTCGGGCACGATGCGAGACTGCTTGCCCTTGGTCGGCATTTGATGTCGAGGAGCATCCAGTGTACCTTCGGCATCGGGCATATCCCCTTCGATGGCTATCACGAAACGCTGCTCCAATACCACCTTCTGCCACTTGTCCACCACGAAGGCCTGCACTTTTTTGCTCTTGGCAAAAAGCACCATTCCGGCAGAGTCTTTGTCCAGCCTGTTCAGCATAAAGATCTTCAGCTCGGGGTCGTATTGCTTGAGATGATCGCTAACAATACGCAGAGCAGTCCTATCCTTATTGACACCACTGGCTACGGTGGACACACCGGCTTTCTTCTCGATCAGAACGAAATAATCGTCCTGCCAGATGATGCGCACCAAAGGGTGGCGAAGCTCTTCCGGTAGCTGTGTCCGATGTACGACAACCTTGTCGCCGACTTTCAGTTCCGCATCGTGTCGTGTGATGGGTATGCCATTGACGGAAACACGCCGCCCCGTCAAGATCTGCTTGACGGCTGTACGACTATTATCCTTCAGTATGCCAATGAGAAATGGCAAAAGGGTGTCTTCTTCTCTGACCTCGAAGACCTTGTCCGACTGACGCCTCAGGCGTGGCGACCGACTTTTGGAGGGTTGCATATTTCGTTAGTGAAGAGTCTTATTTCTTCTTTTTATCTTGCTCCCCTTGTCCTTTCTTAAAAAGCAAAAGCAAGGAGGCATAAATCATATAGACGACGCCGATGGAAAAAAACAGGAGCCAAAGCGAATCCTCTCTTATAAATACCAATACGGCAGAAACAACAAAGAATGCTCCGGAAAGGACATTCATCCTATAGAGTCTTCGCGTGCGAGTATCCAAATCCGCGACAGGGGACAGAGCATAGGACAGCAAGTAGAGCACTGCGCCCAAAGCATAGAGATAATCTCCGGGCGCAAAGCGCACCAGCCTGCATGCTGCCCCGAATATCAAAAAGAGGCTGCCGACGCGGTAGCTTATTTCGCGAATTTGCTGCGGATTCATCCCTATCTGCCTATTTCATTAATTATTGATTGCGGACGCTGTCTCTGATCAGGAAAATGATTTCCTCGGGACGCTTCATCAGATACAACTCTCGGGCCGTATGCTCGATTCCTTGTTTGTTGGCTCGGATTTCTTCCAGACGCACACTGTCCTGATGATAGCGTTCCTTTACCTCTCGTAGTTCTTTCCTTAGGTTGTTGATACGGCTTTTGTAGCGAATCTGCTTACTGATATTGGCATCGCCGAAAACAAACGTCACCAAAAAGAAGAAGCCGATTACCACCAGGTACTTGACGTACCAATGACGACTCCACCAGGCTAAGATGCGCTGCTTCTTATTGTTGAGACTTGCTCTTTTGTCACGAATACCCATGATGCCGCATACTTTTGGATGAGACTTGCAAATATACCACTTTTCCCAAATTCCATTTCAGGCAAGGAGCTCGGCAGCTTAAAATTTCGAGCACTAGCGCAAGGCACAGTTCGTTCGGACGTAGAAAAGATCGAGAGTACGGAGACTTACGCCCGACAAAAGACAAAAATCCCCACACTTCGACAGGAATCCGAAGTTCCCCGAGCCTCCGTACCCCTTTGGGCATTTACGAGCGAGATTTTTTCGATTCGTGCGCCGAAAAAACGTGGCGCGTAAAAATTTTTGTTTTGGTTCGGGAAGTAAAAAATTCTCGCGCCAAAACGATTTTTTTCTCGCGCGAGTTTTCGCGAAAACACGTGCCGCAAGTCGACCGTTTTTGGCTCGAAAAAACCATTTTTCATCTTTCGGGCTAACCGTCCCATTTCCCATCCTTTATCGAAAGACAACTACAAGGAGAAGAAGTTCGATCTTTGATCGATCAGAAGGGTCTGCGCGAATCGGTAGAAGCGTCTCCACTGCCCGATTAAGAGAGGGGGAAGCAGAGGCTCCAAGCAGACTTGCAGGAAGTCGGATCAGGGGTCAACCGGAGGGCTAAAGTCGCTCATATAAGAAAGATTACTATCTTTGCAGCGGACGCGAAATTGCGCAAATAGCCAAAGCAAAGGACAGTGAGAGTTCCGGAGACATTCCATATATATGGGTATCTTCCGGGCTTCTTTTTTAGCTTTGGGTGAGAATGGCTGCCGAGAGCAGCATGAAGGATTGTTTTTCTAAACTAACACCACGCACAAGAAAGTATGGCATACAATTATATTACACAGGAAGGATACGATAAGATTTTGGCCGAACTGGCCGAACTCGAAAGCGTACAGCGTCCCGAGATCTCTCGGCAGATAGCAGAAGCACGCGACAAGGGCGATCTATCCGAAAACGCCGAGTACGATGCAGCAAAGGAAGCTCAAGGGATCCTCGAGACGAAGATTGCACAGCTAAAAGGGCTGATCGCCAACGCCCGTATCATCGACGAATCGCAAGTAAGTACCGAAAGCGTTCAGATACTGAACAAGGTGACGATCAAGAACGTGAAGACGGGTGCCGTGATGGCCTATACCCTCGTCTCGGACTCGGAAGCCAACCTGAGAGAAAACAAAATCTCCGTGAATACGCCTATCGCGCAAGGTCTGATGGGTAAGAAAATCGGCGATGCGGTTTCGATCAAGGTACCGAGCGGACTGGTGGAATTCGAGATTATAGACATTAGTTTATAAACACAAAAAGTTTGTTCCATGACTATTTTCAGCCGTATCATCGCAGGTGAAATTCCTTGCCACAAGATTGCCGAGAGCGATAAGTTCTTCGCTTTTCTCGACATCAATCCCCTTGCCCACGGGCATACTTTGGTCGTACCCAAACAAGAGGTGGACTACATCTTCGACATGAACGATGCTGATCTGAGTGAGATGACCATCTTCGCCAAACGGGTGGCTGCCGCCATCAAGCGCGCTTTCCCCTGCCGGAAAGTGGGGATGACGGTGATAGGCCTCGAAGTGCCTCATGCACATATCCACCTGGTACCGATGCAGTCGGAGGTAGATATGCACTTCGGGCGCCAAAAGCTAACGCCCTCGCAGGAAGAGCTGGCTGCAGCCGCAGAGAAAATCCGTGCTGCATTCTGATCGACCGACACACCACTCAGCGCAAAACAAAGGCTATGCCCTGTAAGAGTAGCAGTACTCTCGCAGGGCATTCTCTTTATTTGCATGTCAGCCATCAAAAATTTCTGTAAGTGCGATAGCACCCGTCATGGATATTTGGGGATTGAATCTGCACGAGCACAACTGCAGAAAGCCGTCGAGGCGCAGAAACGGCAGTATTTGCACACATTTTTCCGTCAAAGTTTTTCAACATTTCCTCCTCGATATATACCCTTCGGTGTTGATAAGTTTTTGGTCTCATCTGCATGATTTTTCCTCTTGTTTATACGTTATTGGCTAACTTTGGAGCGTGGTATAGCAAACGATCGCAAGCGAAGATTTAGGGGAGACAAACCAGTATGCATAATCCTGAGAAAGAGACTGTTTATCATATTCCGGTGATGCTTGATGAGTGTTTGGAAGGATTGCGAATCGATCCTGACGGATGCTATGTCGATGTCACATTCGGAGGAGGGGGACATTCCCGTGCCATCGTGGAGCGATTGAGTTCCAAAGGGCGGCTGTACGGATTCGATCAGGATGCCGATGCGTGCCGGAATATCCTACAAGACGAGCGCTTCGTCTTCATCCCTTCGAACTTTCGCTACCTCGCCAACTTTATGGATTATTACGGAGAGGATGGAGTCGATGGCATATTGGCAGATCTCGGTGTATCGTCGCACCACTTCGATGAGGAAGAGCGCGGATTCAGCTTCCGTTCGGAAAGCCCTCTGTTGGATATGAGGATGAATGCTCGTGCCGGCCAAAATGCTGCCACCATCCTGAATGAATACGATGCCTCGTCCCTGTCCGACCTCTTCTATCATTATGGTGAACTGAAGCAGGCACGCCGCCTTGCGGCATCCATCGTCCGTCACAGGGAGTCCCTTTCCGGCGGACTGCAAACCGTGGGACAACTCCTGGAGGCCGTGCGCAGTCTCGTCTCTCCGCGAGAAGAGAAGAAACAGCTTGCTTGTATCTTCCAAGCATTGCGCATCGAAGTGAACGATGAGCTGGGAGCCTTGGAACAGATGCTCAGAGCAGCACTCGGTTGTCTGCGAAGCGGTGGACGACTTGTCGTAATGACGTACCATTCGCTTGAGGACAGGATGGTCAAGAACTTTCTCCGCTACGGAACCGTAAAGGCACCTGACGAAGATGCTTTACGACTGTACGGAGCACCGCAAAGCCCTTGGCGACACATCACCCGTAAGCCCCTGACGGCATCGACGAAGGAGCTGTCCGACAATCCTCGTGCAAGAAGTGCCAAACTACGAATAGCAGAAAAAATATAATGGAAGAGACTACTAAAAACAATATCGACGAAGGGGAGGACATCCTATGCGAGCAAGAAGGGGTCTCTCCTGAGCGGGAGACCTCGACAGAAGAGGAAGCACCTCTTCGGGATGCTTACACGGCGACTTCAACGAAGAAAAATAGCTTTTGGAGCTTGATGGGAGGGTCTTTCATCGAGCATCCTTGGATAACCAGCAACTGGAAGTTGGGACTGGTCATCGTTCTGATGTCTGTGATCAACATTTGGAACGGATACGAAGCCATCGAGCAGGTGCGCGAGATAGGCCGGCTCGAGGAGCAGGTGAAGGACTACCGCTATCGTGCCCTGTTCAAAGCCTCTGAGGTAACCGCCATGAGTCAGAAGCTAAATGTGGAAAAAGCCATACAGGCCCAAAACCTGGAGCTGACGCTCTCGCAGACCCCACCTTACATCCTCTATCGTCCGGTCGATAAAGATCAACGCAAGAAATAGACTACCGGCATGAAACAGGAAGAGAGGAACAATCCCGTAACCAATAAGGCTGTACGTCGCTACCGTATCGTAGGGGCCTTGATGATTCTGGTCTTGCTCGTAGTATTCGGCAAGATTCTGAAGACGATTTTTGTCGAAGGAGACAGATGGCGTGCTATCGGGGAGACTCTTCATCGACCTGAACCGGTAGACTTGGCACCCATCCGCGGCAACATATACGCTGCGGACGGACGAGCCGTGGCCATAACGGCTCCTTACTTCCGTCTTTACTTCGACTTCCAAGCCGATCCGCTCAAATCAATCAAAAAGGATAGCCTGAACAAGCTTCTCGATACACTGGCACACAACATCAGCCGGAAGCTCTCCAACCAATACGAAAAGATAAAGCCGGCCGACCTGAAAAAGAAATGGAAGCAAGGCATGGCCAAGAAGAGTCGCTATTGGCCCGTGATCAATCGGGATATATCCTACCTGCAAATGAAAGAGCTGTACGATATGGCTCCCTTGGCACGTGTGCCTCGCAAAGGCCTTGGCCCCATACCGAGAAGCATACGTCCGGAGGAGAAAGCCAAGCGAATGATGCCGTTCGGCTCATTGGGCAGTCGTACCATCGGCAGCGTTTACGGATCGATGGACGGAGGCCTGTCGCAAGGGAAGAACGGCATAGAGCTGTTCTACGACAAGCAACTCAGAGGCGAGACGGGCAAGGCCAGCCGCGTCTATGTAGGAGGCAGAAGAATACTGAATACGATACAGTCGCCGAAGCGCGGTTGCGATGTCTACACCACCCTCGATATGGATATGCAGAGCATAGTTGAGGTAGAGCTGCGCAACAAGCTCGAAGAGGTAGAGGGAGAGAGTGGAACAGCCATACTGATGGAGGTAGCCACGGGACAGGTGAAGGCTATTACCAATTTGCAACGCACATCGTCCGGCGGATATATCGAATCCAAGAACTACGCCGTGGCAGACATGTCAGAACCCGGCTCTACGTTTAAGACCGTTTCGATGATGGTTGCCCTTGATGCCGGTATAGTACATCCGGAGGACATCATCGAAACGGGCAACGGCCTCTTCTCCGTAGGCAAGCGTACAGTCAGGGACCATAATGCCCACAAAGGCGGATATGGTCCCATTACGGCAGCTCAGACCATTTGGTACTCAAGTAACGTAGGCGTAGCCAAAATCATTCTGAAAGGTTTCGCTCACGATCCAGACAAATACGTGGAGGCCGTGAGGCGAACCGGTATCACGGACAAGTTCCGGCTGGAAATACCCGGCGAAGCGCCGGCCGTAGTACGCAAGCGTGCGGACAACCCCGACCGCTGGTACGGCACGACCCTGGCATGGATGTCGTTCGGATACGAGACTCAGATTCCACCGATCCACACATTGGCCTTCTACAACGCCATCGCCAATGGCGGCAAGATGATGCGTCCTTACTTCGTAACGAAAGTGATGGATAGAGGGGAGATCGTACAGGAGCATCAGCCGGTAGTACTGCGCGATTCCATTTGCAAGCACTCTACACTTGTGGCCATACAGGATATGCTCTCGAACGTAGTAGCCAAGGGAACCGGTTCGCCGGTCAAAAGCCCCACAGTAAACATCAGCGGAAAGACCGGTACAGCACAGATCTCTCAAGGCAAGAGTGGCTATCGAGCCGGCGGCACGATGCACTTGGTATCTTTCTGCGGATACTTCCCCTCCGAAAATCCCAAGTACACCTGTATGGTGGTTGTACGAGGCCCCCGTGGCGTATATCCCTCCGGTGGGGGAATCTCCGGCGTGGTAGTCAAGCAGATAGCGGAAAAACTACTGGCGATACAGGAGCCGGAACCATTCGACACAATAAGCCCACTACCGGAGATCAAGCATCTGCCTGCTGTACGTGCCGGACAGCGCGAGCCAATCGTCTCAGCATTGAAGTCTTTGAATCTGCCCGTCAAGTCAGCATCCGAGACCGACAAAAACCAGTGGGTACGCGCCACGGAGGAGAGCGGACGCATAAGTCTGAAGCCTTTGCCGGCTATCAAACGCGGTATAATGCCCGATGTCCGTGGCCTATCGGCACAGGATGCTCTATATATGCTACAACTCTCTGGACTGAGAGTGAAGACAAATGGATGGGGGCATGTAGTGGCCCAATCCTTACCGTATGGTTCTAAGGTGACAGTGGGGCAGACTGTTGTCATCGACTTATCTATGTAAAGAACAAGGAATGAAACTCGAACAATACCTCTCGGAGTTGCGCCCGATAGCTGTCATAGGAGATACCAAACAGGAGATCACGGATATTGCATCCGATTCCCGCAAGGCTACCGTCGGCACGCTCTTTGTAGCCATTCGTGGCACACAGACAGATGGACATATCTACATACCTCAAGCCCTTACACAAGGCTGCCGAGTTTTTGTCGTGGAGGACCTTCCGGAAGAAAAGCCTGAAGGATGCTGCTTTATCCAGGTGTCCGATACGGCCGAAGTCTTAGCCTCATTGGCCTCGGCACACTACGGGCATCCATCGCGCCACCTGACTCTGGTGGGTGTGACAGGTACGAATGGTAAGACCACCGTAGCAACCCTGCTGCACAGACTCTTCCGAAAAATGGGCTATAAAGTCGGTCTCGTGAGTACCGTCTGCAACTATGTGGATGACTTGTCCGAACCGACCACTCACACCACACCGGATCCATTGGCATTGAATGCTCTTTTCCGTCGAATGGTAGATGCAGGTTGCGAATATGCTTTTATGGAGGTCAGCTCTCATGCAGCGGCACAAAAGAGAATCGGTGCTCTTGACTTCGACGGCGGAATCTTCACGAATCTCACTCGTGACCATCTTGACTATCACGGTTCCGTACCGGAATATCTGCGAGCCAAAAAGAGTTTTTTCGATGGCCTCGGTGCTCAAGCTTTCGCTCTGATCAATGCCGATGATAAGAACGGCCTCGTAATGGCACAGAACACCCAAGCACGTGTGTGTACCTATGCACTCAAGAGCATGGCAAACTATCGAGCCAAGATAGTAGAAAGGCATATCGACGGCATGGATATGTACGTGGATGATAGAGAAGTCTTTGTCCGTCTGGTAGGGGATTTCAATGCCTACAACCTACTATGCGTGTACGGCACCGCCTGCGAATTGGGACAGGACAAGGAAGAAGTGCTGCGTATCCTCTCCGAATTGACTTCCGTGGACGGCCGTTTCCAGGCATTCACCGCACAGGATGGCTATGTGGCCATCGTGGATTATGCACATACGCCGGATGCACTGATCAACGTATTGGACACCATACGACCATTGGCAAAATCGCACAAAGTGATCACAGTGGTAGGAGCAGGAGGCAATAGGGACAAAGGCAAGCGTCCGATGATGGCTAAGGAGGCAGCCCGCAGGAGCGAACGTCTGATCCTGACATCGGACAATCCGCGCGATGAAGAGCCTCAAGAGATAATCCAAGAAATGGCTGCCGGACTTTCGACAGAAGACAGGAAGAAAACGCTGCTCATTACCGATCGGGCGGAAGCCATCCGCACGGCCTGCATGCTGGCAGAGAAGGGTGACTTTGTTTTGATAGCTGGCAAAGGTCATGAAACTTATCAGGAAATCAAGGGCATCAAACACCATTTCGACGATCGCGAAGTGGTCTGCGATGCCATGTCGAAAGATCGTATCGTTCAATAAACTCTATAGACATCATGCTGTATTATCTGTTTGACTATCTCGAAAAACTGCACCTCCCCGGAGCGCGACTGTTTCACTATGTATCGTTTCGGTCCGCGGTAGCCATTATCTTGGCATTATTGCTTGCCACCGTTATCGGCAACCGAATCATCGAAAAACTGCGAAAGGCACAGATAGGCGAGACTATCCGTGATCTGGGGTTGGAAGGCCAGCTCAGCAAGAAAGGAACGCCCACGATGGGAGGCCTGATCATTATCATCTCCATTCTGATCCCCACCCTATTGTTGGCTCGTCTTGATAATGTATATATCCTGCTTATGATCGTCACCACCGTCCTGCTCGGCTCATTAGGCTTCTTGGATGACTATATCAAGGTTTTCCGCAAGAAGAAAGAGGGCTTGCACGGGCGTTACAAAATAATCGGACAGGTGGGACTGGGTTTCATCATCGGGATAGTACTGTATATGAATCCTGCCGTAGTGATAAAAGAAAACACCGAGGTGCTTCGGGACGGACAGGTGGAGCGAGTACACTACAATAAACAGGAAGTAAAATCGACCAAGACCACAATCCCCTTCGTCAAGAACAACAACTTCGACTATGCCGATTTACTTCCCTTCAAAGGCAAGACTAAAGTGGTATTCGGTTGGATTCTCTTCGTATGTGTTGCCGTGCTGGTAGTGACATTTATCTCCAACTGCGCCAATCTGACTGACGGGTTGGACGGATTGGCTACAGGCTCCTCCGCTATTATCGGAGTCGTACTGGCCATTTTTGCCTATGTCTCCTCCCACATCGAGATGGCATCATATCTGAATATCATGTTTATCCCGGGTGCAGAGGAACTGACCATTTTTGCCTCTGCTTTCGTCGGTGCCACTATTGGCTTCTTGTGGTACAATGCTTATCCGGCACAGGTATTTATGGGAGACACGGGTAGTCTTACTTTGGGAGGGATCATCGCAGTTTTCGCTCTGATCATTCGCAAAGAGATGCTACTGCCGATTCTCTGCTTCGTGTTCATCATAGAGGGCCTTTCCGTTATGATTCAGGTATTTTATTTCAAGCTGACGAAACGAAGGACTGGCGAAGGGAAACGCATTTTCAAGATGACCCCCCTGCACCACCACTTCCAAAAGCAGGGCAATGCCGGTATAGATGCATGGCTACAGAAGCCTTTGCACGCGATTCCCGAATCGAAGATCACCGTTCGTTTTTGGCTCGTGGGGATCATCATGGCTGCAATTACTATAGCCACACTTAAGATGCGATAATAAATAAAAGAAAAACGAACTGGGAAGATGGAGCAATTAAAATATGATATAGTCGTTCTCGGAGCAGGAGAAAGCGGAATAGGTGCTGCGCTTTTGGCACAGGCCAAAGGTCTGAGTGTATTTGTATCCGACTACGGAAAGATAGCCCCGAAATACAAGGAAGAGTTGGAGCGGTATGCCATACCTTACGAAGAGGGACAGCATACGGAGGAGATAATCCTCCAAGCGGGAGAACTCATCAAAAGCCCGGGCATCCCCGACACGGCACCGATTATCCGCCAAGCCCTTGCCAAAGGGATAGGAATCGTATCTGAAATAGAATTTGCCGGACGTTACACCGATGCTTTCATGGTGTGCATCACTGGTAGCAATGGCAAGACAACGACCACAATGTGGTTGTACAACCTGCTTTGCAAAGCAGGTTTAGACGTCGGTTTGGCAGGCAATGTCGGTTTTAGTCTGGCCAGACAGGTGGCTTTCGACCCGCATCCTTATTATGTAATAGAGTTGAGCAGCTTTCAGCTGGACAATATGTACGACTTCAGGGCTAATGTGGCCATTCTGCTCAACATTACACCGGATCATTTAGATCGATACGATCACCGATTCGAACTTTATGCGGAAGCGAAAATGAGAATCACACAGAACCAACAGCCCGAGGATTGCTTCATCTATTGGGAGGACGATGCTTTTATCAGCCAATGGGTGGCGGAACATCATCCTACTGCTCGCTGTATGCCGTTTGCCATGGAAGCTCGAACAGAAAATACGACTGCTTGGATCAATGAAAAGAACGAATTGGTTGTCATGAATCTTAACTCACCTTTTGTTATGGACGAGGAACTTCTGGCTCTGTCCGGCATGCATAACAGACACAATGCTATGGCAACGGCCATTGCAGCCAAGGCTATGGATATTAAGAATGAAGATATCCGAGAAGCCTTACAGGACTTCAAAAACGTACCACATCGACTGGAAAAGATTGCACGCGTCAAAGGTGTCGATTACATCAACGACTCCAAGGCGACGAACGTCAATTCCACCTGGTATGCTCTGGAGAGTATCAAAACCAAAGTAATCCTCATTATGGGAGGCACGGACAAAGGGAACGACTACACAGATATAGAAGATCTGGTACTATCCAAGGTAGACGGCCTTATCTTCCTCGGAGTAGACAACGAGAAGCTACATAAGTTCTTCGATGGCAAGATCAGGCGAATTGCGGATGCACGTTCAATGCACGAAGCTGTTTCGCTTGCATACAAGATGGCATCCAAAGGAGATACGGTACTTCTTTCCCCTGCCTGTGCAAGCTTCGATCTTTTCCGGAACTATGAGGATCGCGGGGATCAGTTTCGGAAAGAGGTATTGAATCTATGAGATATTAGGAAAATGGCTTGGAAAAAATTGTTTCAGGGAGATAAGACCCTTTGGGTCGTTTTCTTCTTTCTCGTTGTCATTTCCTTGGTAGAAGTCTATAGTGCATCCAGCACTTTGGCATATCAGGGGCGAATGATGTCGCCCATACTGAAGCATGGGGCATTCATCATCATGTCCATTGTAACAGTTGTCTTAGTATCCCGATTGAACTCCACGACCTTGAAGTTCTTGGGAGGGGGACTATACCTTCTATCCTTGGTATTATTGATCATTGCAGTATTCAATGGAACGAGCATAAACGGAGCTTCGCGTTGGATCCCCCTGCCATTCGGCCTTACATTCCAACCCTCAGAGCTGATGAAGATAGCTCTGGTCATGATCGCCGCTATCATCTATACATTGCTCGGACACCTGTCTGCCAAGAAAAGATTTGTCTGGTTCTCGATACTTACGGCAATCCCGATCCTTATCATTGCCAAAGACAATCTATCCACAGCCATGCTCATTGCAGCCTTCTTTTTCTTTATTTCCTGGATCGGAGGTGCTCCCGGCAAGAATCTCTTCTGGCTATTCATCGGGGGAGTAGCCTTTGCCATTCTGGCATATATCCTATTGCTTACGCTACCGTCGCAAACACTGAGCAAACTATCCAATCGTGCTCCCACTTGGAAAAACCGTATCGTAAGTGATCCGGCGCTAAAAGATTTAAGCCCTGAACAGCGAGATTCGATGATGTACGTCATTACGGATGACAACTTTCAGGAATCACATGCGAAGATTGCTATCGCTCGTGGAGGGCTGTTCGGAGTAATGCCGGGGAACAGTATCGAGAGAGATATATTGCCACAGGCTTTCTCGGATTATATCTATGCCATTATCATCGAAGAGATGGGCTTCATTGTTGGGGGGATACTGATCCCACTGGCTTATTTCGTCTTATTTTTCCGATTGGCACAGTTAGCCCAAAGGGCAGTCAGCCGCTACGAGGGAATGCTCCTGATGGGGTTCGGGCTGCTGTATCTATTGCAAGCAATGTTCAATTTCATCGTAGCATCGGGAATTATCGTCACGGGGCAGACTCTCCCGCTCATTAGTAAGGGAGGGACATCGTACCTGATTACGAGTTTGGCTTTCGGGATCATGATGAGTATCTCGCGACGGACAACGCTAAACAAAGAAGAGGAAGAGACTACCGAAGCAGTAGCGATCGAAGCAGAAGTATCCGACGATGAACCACAAGAAATAAATATATTGGACGCATGAATAACGAAAAGTCAAACGCCAAACTGCGTTTTATCATAAGTGGAGGGGGGACAGGAGGACATATTTTCCCCGCCATATCCATTGCGGATGCCCTCCGTCGCCGATATCCCGAATGTGACATCTTATTTGTCGGTGCTGACGGACGAATGGAAATGGAGCGCGTACCACGATCCGGCTACGAAATCGTAGGCCTACCCATCAAGGGACTAAACAGGAAAAATGTATTGTCGAATTTCAAGGTAGCCACTGCCGTTTTCCGAAGCCTGAGACTGGCCGGTAAGACTATAAAGAACTTTCGCCCCGATGTTGTGATCGGCGTAGGTGGTTATGCCAGCGGTCCCACTCTGCGCAGAGCACACTCCTTCGGTATCCCTACCCTTATCCAGGAACAAAACAGCTATGCCGGTATAACGAATAAGCTCTTGAGCCGAGGAGCACATAAAATCTGTGTAGCCTATCCCGAAATGGACAGATTTTTTCCTGCTGAAAAAATCGTTTTTACGGGCAATCCGATTCGCCCGGAAATAGAGTTCGGCCGTCCCGACCGATCCGAAGCTCTCCACTTTTTCGGACTCGAACAGTCCGAATCGCCTGTCGTCTTAGTGGTCGGAGGGAGCTTGGGAGCTCTCACCATTAACAAAAGCATCACAGAGAAGTTAGGGCAATGGGCCGAAAGCGGTGTACGCCTTATATGGCAAACGGGCAAGAACTACATCGAAACGGCCAGAAACGCAGTAGAGAATCATCCCGGGCTTAAATGCTATGTCAATGATTTTATCACCCGAATGGACTATGCTTATCGTGCCGCCGATCTGGTTGTATCACGCGCCGGAGCATGCTCCATATCGGAGCTTTGCCTGCTGGGGAAACCCGCCATACTGGTTCCTTCGCCCAATGTGGCTGAAGATCATCAAACGAAGAATGCTTTAGCTCTCTCTACTCGCGCTGCTGCTGTTCTAATTCCGGACGCGAAAGCTGTGGAATTACTGACCGATACAGCTTTGTCTCTGGTTCGCAATCCGACAGAACTGAGTTCTCTGAGCGAACAGATCCGAAAACTGGCCAAACCGCAGGCGGCAGATCGAATTGTGGACGAAATAGCAAGAATAGTGGAATCAGAGAAAAGTGCAAAACAATGAAAAGAGTGTATTTCATTGGGATCGGAGGGATCGGCATGAGTGCTATTGCTCGCTACTTCCATGCAAAAGGATTCGAAGTGTGCGGGTATGATCTGACACCGAGTCCCATTACTGACCAATTGATCAAAGAAGGAATAGGAGTTCACTTCAGCGATGACCTGAATTTGATTCCGACGGCGTTTTTCTCTCCGGCCGATTCGTTGATCGTTTATACTCCTGCCGTACCTGCCGATCACGCGGAACTAACCTACTTCAGATCCAATGGTTACCGCGTAATGAAGCGTGCTGAAATCCTCGGAGAGATAACCCTGATGGAACGTGCACTCTGTGTCGCCGGGACACACGGAAAGACTACGACCTCTACCTTACTGGCACATTTGCTGAGATACAGCCATGTGGATTGCAACGCCTTCCTCGGAGGCATCTCCAATAATTATCAATCAAACTTATTGCTTTCGGACAAAAGTGATTTGGTAGTCGTCGAAGCGGACGAATTCGATCGTTCATTCCACCATCTGAAGCCTTTTATGGCTATCATCACATCTGCTGATCCAGATCATTTGGATATATACGGTACGGCTGAGAATTATCGCGACAGCTTCGAACATTTCACCTCTCTAATTCAATCCGGCGGAGTACTGCTGCTTAAATACGGTGCACCGGTCAATCCTCGGCTGGGAAGCGACGTCAGACTGTTTACATATTCATCCGATGATCGGCAGGCTGATTATTACGCTTCCGACATCACGATCAGGGATAGTCGCCTCTTTTTTACTTGGTATTATCCGGGTGGACGGCTCAGAGAGATAGAACTCGGCGTACCCATACGCATCAATGTAGAGAATGCCGTAGCAGCTATGGCTATCGCACATCTTAACGGCGTCACCTTGGAAGAGCTTCGAAGTGGCATCGCATCTTTCAAAGGCTCTCATCGTCGCTTCGAAAAAGTCTTGGACACAGACCGTGTAGTCCTGATCGATGATTATGCACACCATCCCGTAGAATTGGATGCTGCTATTCGCTCCGTACGCGAGCTATACTCCGACCGACGTATCATGGGGATCTTCCAACCACATCTTTATAGTCGCACAGCAGACTTTTATCAGGATTTTGCGAAGAGCCTTTCGATGTTGGACAAGGTCGTTTTGCTGGATATTTATCCCGCGCGGGAGCTTCCTATGCCCGGTGTAACCAGCCGTTTGATTTTGGATCTGATCGACAATCCGAATAAAACACTGGTGAGCAAAAACGAACTGCTCGATTATCTACACAACGACGAGATACCTGATGTCGTATTGATACTCGGAGCCGGCGATATCGATCGTTTAGTGATTCCGGTCAAACAATATCTTCAAACTCTATGCTGAAGAAGGTACTTTATATACTGGGCTTTTTCCTCGTACTCGCCTATCTTGTTGCAGCCATCGTTTACTTTTCGGATTATCCCGACGGTACACGCTGCTCAGGCTTGGAGGTCCGTGTCGAGGGCAAAACGAAGCATGCATTCATGCAAAAAAACGATGTGGAACGGGATTTGAAACGTCTTGGATTCACGCCCTATGGCAAACAGCTCGATTCTATCGACCTACACAGCATGGAAAGGAAGCTTCGTGCCAACTCACTTTTCCATGGAGCAGAACTATACGCCTCCCCGTCCGGTCAGTTGTATCTGACCGTGGAGCAGAAAGATCCGCTCTTTATGGTAGTTAGGTCTGATACCTCTTTCTATGTATCCACCGACAGGAGTGTGATCGTTCCGAACCTGCAGTATGCAGCCCCTGTCCTGATGGCCTCAGGGCATATATCCACATCCTTAGCCACCGGCCCCCTCTTCGATCTCATTGCATTTATTAGCGATGATCCGTTTTGGTCAAACTTTTTTGCTCAGGTTTATGTCCCTGATGACGGGCAGATTATACTCGTTCCCCGTATGGGTAAAACTGAAATAGTAATAGGTAGCACACCGAATTGGGCAGAAAAATTATCGAACCTACGCCTTTTTTTGGACAAAGCCATCCCAAAATATGGATGGGACACGTTTAAAACATTAAATTTGGAGTTTAAAGATCAGGTGGTCGCCACTCCTTTTCCCTCTTCCCCTCTTTACCCTGCAGCTGCCCGTGTGCAAGTGCAGTAGAGAAGATAGAGTTTTTTCTTGCGAGTAGCTACCTTCACCACATAGTATGAGCAGTATGAACACAATCTATGCAGTCATTGACTTGGGCAGTTGGTACATCCGAGGTATGGTGGCTCGCAAAACGGAAGATGGACGTGTTTCTCCGATTTCTTTTTATGAGGAACCGGCCAATAATTGCATCCGCCACGGATGCATACACAATATCGACGAAGCAGCAGCCATTATCCGACGCATCGTCAGCCAGCTAAATGAGCGACTTGAAGACAACACCCATATTACATCGCTATATGTCGGTGTAGGAGGGCAGTCGATCGCCTCGCAAGAGTATATCGTTCGCAAAGCCATGGCTCCCGAAGGAGAGGTCATTCGCACCGAGCATATCGAATCCCTCTGGGCTGAAATGCGAGGAGCCTCTTTCCCCGATAAGGAAGTTTTGGATGTGACCGATCCGCTCTTTTATGTGGACGGGAAACAAGAGATACAGGCCAAAGGAGTATTTTGCCATCAGCTTGAAGCCCGCTTCCAATTGATCACTGCTCGCCGTTCGGTAAAGCAGAATATCCGCATCGCCATAGAAGAACGTCTGGGATTGCGCTTAGCCGGCATCCTCGTCACTCCTCTTTGTGAAGCGCAGGTCTTGCTCTCGGATGATGAGCTGACATTGGGATGCTGCTACGTCAATATAGGTGCCGGCTGTACATCTGTATCCATCTATAAAAACAGGCTACTGGCTATGCTTCGCGTACTTCCGATGGGAGGTTATAACGTCACAAGGGACCTGACCAGCCTCCGACTGACAGAACAAGAGGCGGAAAACATAAAGATCAACAACGTGTCGATGATCAACGACAATAAGTCCAACGGATCATTCCGCATGACCTTTGCCGACAAATTCTCCGAAAGGGAGTTCCGCTCCTCCGAAGTCAATCGCTTGGCCAAGGCTCGCATGGACGAAATCACAGCCAACTACCTCAATATCCTACGCCTCTCAGGCCTCCTTGAAGATATCGGTGCCGGCATTATCCTCAATGGAGGTGGTGCCAAGATCAACAAATATATGGCTGCCATGAAGAAGATACTCGGAGAGGTCACTCCGGCCAAAATTCGAATGGATCGCATCGACACAGAAAATGCTATTTCTTTTATCGAAGGGCATATCTCTACCATCGGTTTGGCATATAAGGCCACCCAAGCCTGCACAGATTATATCACGACCAATTTGGGTGAACTGGTAAGCCAGATAGAGACCAAAGAAGAAACACCGGCCAACGACACCGTACAAGATCTATTCGCACAAGACCGGCAAATAGAGAGAAAGGAAAACGAACAGAGGGGCAATACTGACCGACAACGTGAAGACTCCCCCAAACAGACCGTCAAAAAGAAAGAAAAGACCGGGCCTTCATTTGGAGACAAGCTCAAGGGAGCTTTCATAAAGTTTGGCTCCTTGTTCGACGAAGATACTAATCAAGATAATAACAGATAGATATGGAAGACGAATTGCTGAACTTTAATTATACGGATTCCGGCTTGCCCGTTATTATCAAAGTAATCGGAGTCGGCGGTGGTGGTGGCAATGCTGTCAAAAACATGTACCACGGCAAGGTACGCGATGTATCGTTCCTCCTGTGTAATACCGATGTACAGGCTCTCGACCGCAGCGAGGTACCTGATCGGTTGGTACTCGGTCGCGAGGTAACCAACGGTCTGGGAGCCGGTAGCCGTCCGGAAGTAGCACGACGAGCAGCAGAGGCCAGCGAAGCCGACATACGCAAGATATTGGATGACGGCCATACCCGTATGGTCTTCGTAACGGCCGGTATGGGCGGTGGAACGGGTACCGGTGCAGCTCCTGTCATCGGGCGGATAGCGCGCGAACTCAATATCCTCACAGTCGGCATCGTTACCATCCCATTCGTATTCGAAGGCAAGCGCAAGATTCTTCAGGCTCTCGAAGGGGTGGAGGAAATGCGCAAGAACGTGGATGCCTTACTTGTAGTCAATAACGAACGGCTCCGCATCATATACAAAGATCTGAAGCTCGACAATGCTTTTGCCAAGGCAGACGAGACACTCACCAACGCAGCCAATGGTATCGCCGAGATGATCATGAAAGAAGGGACGATCAACCTCGACTTCGCCGATGTGCATACGACGCTCAAGGACGGTGGTATAGCCATCATCAGTACCGGCTACGGAGAAGGGCCCGACCGTATGGAGCAGGCCATCAATGAGGCTCTTACCTCTCCCCTACTCAACAACAACGACATTTTCAAGGCAAGGCGCGTACTCTTCAATATCTATCAAGGCACGGAAGACCCGCTGGGTACGGACGAACTATCAGCCATCAACGAACTCACGGCCAAAATAGAAACCGGATTCGATACTATTTGGGGTTATACTACCGATCCGGAGTTGGGCAAGAAAGTGAAGATCACCATTCTGGCTTCCGGTTTCGATCTGGACACCACACGCGAGAGCATCCGCATCGGAGACAACCTCGGCAATGTCATCAGCGATCCCATCTCTTCTCGTGAGATCGAGACGCAGAACGAACGGGACAATGATCTGATCAACCGCTACTACCGCCCCGATGAACTGGAAAAAGTGAAGGTGGTGGACTTCAAACCGATCATACTCAACCTCGATGAATTGGACAACGACGAACTGATCATGGCCCTCGAAGAGAAACCGGCCTACAGCCGTACAGGAGTACTGCTCTCTCGTATCGACAATATACGCATGCGGATAGCAGAGTCGGCCGGTCGTCTGAAGAAAGACATTGTCAGTTCGGAAGAGAGCGAACGACCTGCCTCCGAAAGCGAACGGCCAAGCTCTCCGACCACGATCTCATTCAATTAACAATACATCCGAACCAATAAACAAGCCTATACAATGGACTACTTTGAACTCATCAGCAACGATATTAAAGCCGCTATGCTCGCTCGCGACAAAGTGAAGCTCGAAGCCCTTCGCGGAGTGAAGAAAGAATTTCTCGAAGCCAAAACGGCCAAAGGCAGCGATGGCACACTGACCGAAGATGCGGCCCTCAAGATCATGCAAAAGATGGTCAAGCAGCGTCGCGAGAGTGCTGCCATCTTTGTAGAAAACGGCAGACCCGAACTGGCTGAACCGGAACTCGCCGAAGCCGAAGTGATCGAAGCCTACCTGCCCAAGCAGCTCTCACGCGAGGAGCTGACACCCATCCTAAAGGAAATAATCAGCCGTCTCGGCATTACTGACAGCAAAATGATGGGCAAAGTAATGGGGGTAGCCAGCAAAGAATTGGCAGGTAAAGCCGATGGAAGCCTCATCAGTACGATCGTAAGAGAACTGTTGAGCTGACAGAATCCCTCACTCTAAGCGAAAAGCCATGAATCCTGACTATTGGGATTCATGGCTTTTCTTTTGCCTACTCTATCATATAATCACTGACAAACCCTGCAAGAAAACCTTATCCTTACAGGGTTTATCATAGCTCTTTGTAACACTTTGGGGCTACTGTGATATATTCACCTTACCCGAGTATCCAATTATATATCTGTTCATATTTGTATCAGGTAAAACCATATAGAAAAACAACTATGATATACGGATACATCAGAGTGAGCAGTGACAAGCAGACTGTAGAGAACCAGCGTTTCGAAATCACGAATTTCTGTGACAGACAAAAGTTGATAATTGACGATTGGATCGAGGAAACTATCAGCGGCACAAAGAATTATAATAAGAGACAGCTCGGCCGTCTTCTAAGAAAGATCAGGAAAGATGATATCATCATCTGTAGCGAACTCTCTCGATTAGGGCGTAATCTCTTTATGATTATGGAAATTCTCAACATCTGTATGACCAAAGAGTGTCGTGTTTGGACAATCAAAGACAACTACCGACTTGGCGACGACATCCAAAGCAAGGTACTCGCTTTTGCCTTTGGACTGTCAGCAGAGATTGAGCGTAACCTCATCAGCCAACGCACTAAGGAAGCACTCGCCCGCAAACGTGCCGAGGGAGTAACGCTTGGAAGGCCGAAAGGAAGAAAGACCTGTCCCCAAAAGCACAAACTATATCATAAACAAGAACTCATCAAAGGATTATTAGAAGAAAATGTGTCTAAACGTCAGATTGCAAAGATTTGCAAGTGTGACAGAAACACTCTTTCTCGCTATATCCTTGATGTTATTACGAATGGAAATTGAGCCTTTTTGTTCAGCAACAGCACACCATCTGCGAGTTTTCGTCCTCTGAGAGCTGGGTCATCCTATCACCTATTGAGCAGAGTATCAAACGTAAAATAGAAGCAGCGGGTACACCATTGAAGGATTGGGATAT
>NZ_KB899156.1 GCF_000378065.1 Porphyromonas gulae DSM 15663
CAATGCATACAAAGCTCAGGCTAGAGATCGGCTTACTTCTGAGCAAGGGTTAGAGCACCGCAAGCGACGATGTATTGAGCCGGAGGCAGTCTTTGGGCAATTCAAGGCCAATATGGGGTATCGGCGTTTCAGACATATGGGCTTAGAGCAGGTGAAGATGGACTTCGCCTTTCTAGCTATGGCCTTTAATCTGAAGAAACTATGGGCTAAGCTTGCTCGAAAGGCGAAAAACACCCCGAAAAGACCTATATCAACCCTCAATCTCGGCCTCATACGCTTCTACCTCCTCGAAAGACACAAAAATATCCCTCAAAGGCTAAAACTGGTGGCTTAACCAACCCCAAACCAAAATAAATGGGGCTGCGCCAAAAATGAATTTTGACACAGCCCCTTCATTTCTTTGTTTGAAGCAATAGACTGGGTTATACGATTGTACGACTTAAAGCAAGAATCTATTGCCCCCACCTTCTGAATGGGCTTGATTACAGAGCTGTACAAATCGCTTTACAGGGCTATCTTTTCATATTGCAGCACACGGCACTCTGCCAATACACACTTTTCGCGAGGCACTCCCAATATCTTTCCTGAAATCGGTAAGAGGAGAAAAAACAAGAGAAGTGAACTGAGGCTGCAGTTTGAACAGAAACAAATGAATACGTGTAGAAACAGTAGAGGCTGTGTCGCTAAGGATGGAATCCTTGCCGCACAGCCTCGATTTTGTTATGAGGACGTATTTTATACGCTTAGTTCTCGCGATCTTTCTCTTCCTTGATGTCCTGAACACCGAGAGGCAATGACCAGTCTGCCGCACTCATACGCATGTAGTTACGATAGCGCCATTGGGCATTTTCGAACGCAGCGTCGAAAAGCTGTTCGGCATCCTCGGGGAATTCCTTGTACAGCGAAGCATAGCGGACTTCGCCTTTGAGGAAGTTCTTGAATTCGCTCCAATTCGGTTCTTTGCTATCCATCTGGAATGGATTCTTGCCCTCTTTCTCGAGTTCGGGATTGTAGCGCCAGAGGTGCCAGTAGCCACACTCAACGGCTCTCTTACCTTCGGCCTGAGTCTTGCCCATACCGCTCTTGATACCGTGTGAGATACAGGGCGAGTAGGCGATAACGATAGAAGGCCCGTCGTAGGCTTCCGCTTCGCGGATAGCTTTGAGAGTCTGTGCCGGATTGGCTCCGATAGACACTTGTGCCACATAGACATAGCCGTACGTAGCAGCAATCATACCGAGGTCTTTCTTCCTGATACGCTTACCGGCTGCGGCAAACTTGGCTATAGCTCCAATCGGAGTACTCTTGGACGACTGTCCTCCCGTATTGGAATAAACCTCTGTATCGAGAACGAGGATATTCACATTCATGCCGGTGGCAATCACGTGATCCAAACCACCGAAACCAATATCGTATGCCCAACCGTCTCCACCTATGATCCACTGTGCACGCTTGATGAAGAATGAATCGACACGGCCGATTCTCTTGCAGATATCACAATCACAAGCAGCGACAAGAGGTTTGATCTTATCGGCAAGAACTTTGCTGGCGGCAGCATCCTGACGCTTTTCTACCCATTCTCTCAAGAGAGCTTTCAGCTCGTCCGAGCAGCAGGGAGACTGCTGAGCTTCTTCTGCAAGATTCACAAGGCGACGACGCATCTTCTTATATGCCAAGTGCATACCGAGACCAAACTCTGCATTGTCCTCGAACAATGAATTGGCCCATGCCGGGCCTTCGCCGCGCTCGTTCTTCGTGTAAGGAGTAGAAGGAGCCGAAGCAGAGTAGATGGAAGAACAGCCTGTAGCGTTAGCCACCGTCTGGCGGTCTCCATAGAGCTGGGTGATCAGCTTCACATAGGGAGTCTCACCACAACCGGCACATGCACCTGAGAACTCAAAGAGCGGGGTAGCAAACTGCGAGTTTTTCACATTGGCCGCGATGTCTACCAAGTGAGCCTTGCTGGTCACGCCGGAGATCATCTTATCCCAATTCTTTTGTTCTTCGTACTGCTCCTCGATAGGCTGCATGGTCAGAGCCTTGCCATTCTTATTGCCCGGACATACATCCACACAGTTGCTACAGCCGAGACAGTCCATTACGTTCACCTGGATGCGGAAGCCCATGTCGGGGAACTGCTTCCCTACGGCCTTGAGCACCTTGACGCCGGTTTTCTCCTCTTCTTCTTTGGTGAGGACAAACGGACGGATCGTAGCGTGAGGACATACGTAGGCACACTGGTTGCACTGTACGCAGTTGTCAGCTTCCCACACCGGAACGAATGCAGCCACACCACGCTTCTCTGAAGCAGCTGTGCCGGCATCCCATGTACCGTCTTCGCGCCCGAGGAATGCAGATACGGGGAGGTCGTCACCGGCCTGCGCATTGATCGGGCGTACCACATTGTGCACAAAGTCCGTGTCACCTTCGTGGCGTACCACGGGATCGTCGGGCAGGTCAGCCCATTCGGGTTTCACCGTTATCTCCACCACATCGCCACCTCGATCCACTGCGGCGAAGTTCTTATTGACTACATCTTCACCCTTCTTGCCATAGCTCTTGATGATGAATTTCTTCATCTGCTCTACAGCCAGATCGTACGGGATCACGTTTGCAATCTTGAAGAATGCCGACTGAAGGATGGTATTCGTCCTGTTGCCCAGTCCGATCTGTTGTGCTATGGCGGTAGCGTTGATCGTGTAGAATCGGATGTTGTTCTTCGCCAAATAACGCTTTACCTTGTTGGGCAGATGTTGTTCTATATCCTCCGGAGCCCAAATCGAATTGAGTAGGAAAGTTCCTTTTTTCTTCAGACCTTTCAGCACGTCGTACATACGCAGGTAGGCAGGCACGTGGCAGGCCACGAAGTCCGGTGTCACCACAAGGTAGGTAGAGCGTATGGGTGTATCGCCGAAACGAAGGTGCGAGCAGGTGAATCCGCCCGATTTCTTCGAGTCGTAAGCGAAGTAAGCCTGACAGTATTTATTCGTATTGTCACCGATGATTTTTACCGAGTTCTTGTTGGCTCCGACAGTACCATCAGCACCGAGTCCATAGAATTTGGCTTCCACCAGTGACGGATTGTCGAAGATCAGATCTTCTCCGAGAGGCAGAGAGGTGAAAGTAACGTCATCGACGATGCCTACGGTGAAATGATCCTTCGGGACATTCAGCTTCAGATTGTCGAATACGGCTTTCATCTGCGCCGGAGTAGTATCCTTGGAAGAAAGACCGTAGCGACCACCCACAATCAACGGAGCGTCTTCCATGCCATAATAGCAATCCCTTACATCGAGGTAGAGCGGTTCGCCCGTTGCTCCGGGTTCTTTTGTTCTGTCGAGTACGGCTATGCGCTTCACTGTCTTCGGCATAGCAGCAAGGAAGTGCTTGGCACTGAAAGGACGGTACAGGTGCACGCTGAGCAGTCCGACTTTCTCGCCTTTGGCACGGAGGAAGTCTATCACTTCGCGAATAGCTTCTGTCACCGAACCCATGGCAATAATCACATGCTCGGCTTCAGGATCTCCGTAATAGTCGAACAGATGGTAGTGGCGTCCAGTGACCGTAGCCAGCTGATCCATGTAATACTGAACAGCTTCGGGCACTGCATCGTAGAAACGGTTACATGCTTCACGGTTCTGGAAATAGATGTCACCGTTCTGTGCTGTGCCACGAGTCACGGGCGACTCCGGATTGAGAGCTTGCTTGCGGAAACGCTTTACATCGTTCCAATCGATGAACTGGGCTAAGTCCTCATTGTCGAGGGCTTCGATTTTCTGAATCTCATGAGAGGTTCGGAAACCGTCGAAGAAGTGAATGAAGGGGATGCGAGTACGCAGCGTTGCCAAGTGTGCTACGCCGGCCAGATCCATGACCTCCTGCACGGATCCGGTACAGAGCTGAGCAAAGCCGGTCTGACGTGCAGCCATGACATCCTGATGGTCTCCGAAGATGGAGAGGGCATGGGAGGCGATAGTACGTGCCGAAACGTGGAAAACACAGGGTAGCAACTCTCCCGCAATTTTGTACATATTCGGAATCATGAGCAATAGGCCCTGTGATGCCGTAAAGGTTGTGGTTAGTGCTCCTCCCTGCAACGAGCCGTGAACTGCACCGGCTGCACCGGCTTCGCTTTGCATCTCCTGGACTCTTACCGTTTCGCCGAAAATGTTTTTACGGCCGGCAGCAGCCCAATCGTCCAGGTACTCAGCCATCGTAGACGAAGGTGTAATCGGATAAATGGCAGCCACTTCGCTGAACATATAAGCTATATGTGCAGCGGCTTGGTTCCCGTCACAAGTTAGGAATTTTTTTTCTTTAGCCATTTTGGTTTTTAGTTATAAAAAGTAATAATTCGGTCTTGTATTCTAATTAGCAACTCTGAAACAGAGTCGGTTGTTGCGGATGCATCGGCTCTGTCCATATTCTTCGTCTGCACACTAAGGAATCAGAGCAAAGTGAGGACAAGCGGATGCCCCGATCGACCTTCATAGCCCGTTGCCCTGCTTTTAGTACAGGAATCCGAAGAGCCAGAGGGGGATCATGTTGCGCGTACCGCTGCGCATGTTCTGGATGGCATAGTAGCGGTCGGGTCTGTAGCGACGGCTCATCTTCTCATCTATGCAGAACTGATATTGGCGATTCACGCAGAATGCGATTTGAGATCGAGAACCCAAACATACTTCGTTGCGACTCTTGACCTGATTGAGGAAGAATGTTTTGAGTACGTCTATATAGTTGAGAGGTTCCGGCTGGATTACGTATCCCACATTGGTATTGTCCAGATAGATCATAGCCGGCTTCTTGGCACCCGTCTCCTCTTCGCGGTGAAGCTCCTTGATCAGTCTGGCTTCGGACAGATACTTCAGATAGTTGGTTATCGTCGTGCGAGAAGTGTCTACTTCCTTCGCAATGTTCGATATGTTGAGCGATCCGGGAGCACGTTGTCCCAGCAGGTAGAGCAGCTTGCGCAGTTTGTGCAGGAATCGCTGTTCGATCTGTCGGATGAAAAGCACATCTACTTCAAGCGTCATATTGAGCGTTTTCAGCAGATTCTCCGAATAGTTCTTATCCTCCAGGAATATGGGATAGTATCCATGGTGAAGATAGTCCTGAAACCAGTCAAGAGGATTCACCTGCTCGAGGATTCGTGGGGCTATCTGTTCGTGGTTGGACACGATCTCATCGAAGCTGTAAGGCTGGAGCGACAGCCCTGTTTTGAGATTGAGAAATTCGCGGAATGAAAAACCGTTCAGAACGTACGATGTAACCAGTCCGTTCAGCTCGGGATTTTCTTCTTTCAGACGCATCACCGTAGATCCTGTAAAGACAATGCGCAAGTCCGGATATAGCTCCATACACTGACGCAGCTCTACAGACCAGTTGGGATATTTGAATACTTGGTCGAGTAGCAGTGTCTCTCCACCCTGCTTGACAAACTCACCGGCGAACTTCACCAAAGATTCTGTGGTGAAATAGAGTTGATTCAGATTGATATACAGGCATTTTCTATTGCCTATACCGAAGTTTTCGCGTGCATAGTCGAGGAGGAATGTGGTCTTCCCCATGCCTCGTGCACCCTTGATACCGATCAGTCTGTCGTTCCAATCGATCTCATCCATCAATCCCCTACGCAGCGAAGGTGATAGGTTGCGTAGCAAGTTGTCGTGTATTTTGAAAAAGTTATTCATGATTGGGTATCGCAATGTTTAGGTAACAAAGGTAGTATAGTTTTTCTATTTTGCAAAACAGACTTTGCAAAATAGGCGCAAAATCCCCGATCGAGACCTTTTTATTACAAATAAAAGGTGATAGTCGCACTGCGAGCCACAAATGAACCGACAATACCCATAGCCGAACGGAGTATCGAAAGAAGAGGGCGATGGATGGCAGACGAATTCTTTCAATACGTATAACAAGCTTATTTGACAAAGGATGCAAGAGGCAATGTTCTATAATCTCGCTTTAGGATATTTACGCACCAAAATTTTTCCGGGACTTCGTTCTGAAAAACGTGGCGCGAGAAAATTTTCGTTCCGCATGGAAACAAAAAAATTCTCGCGCCACGTTTTTACGAACGACAATAGAGCCGATTTTGGAACCGAGACGGCAATGTGAGCAGCATGACTCACGAGTCGTTTTTTCCTCTCGCAGGATAGGATATTTCCTTAGCCGAATACGAAGGAAGCGACACTGCCCGATTCGTGGCAGAAAGCATGGTTTTCATTCCGGCAACGAGGTGTCGCATGATGAGGGCAAGCCCGATCGTAATGCCGCCGGCACGTTGTTCTAATCTGCACCTGCGATCAAAGATTGGCTGTTTGGGAAAAAGCATATAAATTTGGCAGGAAATTTCAGAGTTTCACACCTAACACCACATCAGAACATGGCTGTCTTCATCAATGAAGTTTCCAGGACGTTCGGCGAATATCTTCTTATTCCCGGCCTCACTACAGAACAGTGCACTCCCCAAAACATCTCTCTTCAGACTCCTCTCATTAAGTTCGATCGCGATGAGAGTCCCCGTATCAAGTTGAATATCCCATTCGTTTCGGCCATCATGCAGTCGGTCTCCAATGATACACTGGCTATCGAATTGGCACGCAACGGGGGACTTTCGTTCATCTTCGGATCGCAGAGCATAGAGAGTCAGGCCGAAATGGTTCGTCGTGTGAAGAAGTTCAAGGCCGGATTTGTCACCAGCGACTCCAACCTCAGGCCGGACAATACGCTGGCCGATGTATTGGATCTGGTCAAAAGGACAGGACATAATAATATAGGTATCACTCACGACGGTTCGCCCAACGGCCGCCTGATGGGTATCGTCACGAGCAGAGACTATCGCGTCAGCACGGACTCGCCCTCGAAGCCGGTCAAAGATTTTATGACGCCGTTCGAGAGACTTACGGTGGGCAAGCTCGGCATTACGCTGAGCGAAGCCAACGATATTATTTGGGAAAACAAGCTCAATACGCTACCGATCATCGACGAAAATCAGAATCTGCAGTATTTCGTTTTCCGTAAAGACTACGACAGCCACAAGAACAATCCGCTCGAACTCTCCAACTACACGGACAAGACCCTCCTCGTAGGTGCCGGTATCAATACGCGCGACTATAAGGAGCGCGTGACTGCACTGGTGGAGGCCGGTGTGGATGTGGTGTGCATCGACTCTTCGGACGGCTATTCCGACTGGCAGAGCAATACGATCCGTTGGATCAAGGAGAAATACGGAGACAGCCTGCCCGTAGGTGCAGGGAATGTGGTCGATCGCGATGGTTTCAACTTCCTGGCCGAGGCCGGTGCGGACTTCATCAAAGTAGGGATCGGAGGAGGCTCCATCTGTATCACACGTGAGCAGAAAGGGATCGGTCGCGGTCAGGCAACGGCTGTAATAGACGTAGCCAAGGCTCGTGACGACTACTACCAACGCACCGGTACTTACGTTCCCATCTGTAGCGATGGAGGACTCGTACATGACTACCACATGGTACTGGCATTGGCCATGGGTGCCGATTTCCTGATGATGGGACGCTATTTCGCTCGATTCGACGAGTCGCCGACCAAGAAGATGAAGATAGGCAGCAATATCGTCAAAGAATACTGGGGCGAAGGCTCGAACCGCGCTCAGAACTGGCAACGCTACGACAGCGGCGGCACCGAGACGCTCAAGTTCGAAGAAGGGGTGGACAGCTATGTCCCTTATGCCGGTAAGATGAAGGACAACCTGCTCATCACACTCGGCAAGATCAAGGCTACGATGTGTAGCTGCGGTGTCATTACCATTCCGGAGCTGCAAGAGAAAGCCAAGATTACCCTCGTGAGCAGCACCAGTATCGTCGAAGGCGGTGCTCACGACGTCATACTCAAAGACCGCGGATGATAACGATCCTGGGGCCTACGGCATGCGGCAAGACACGTCTGGCCGTAAGCCTCGCATATCGGTTGGGAACCGAGATCATCAGTGCCGACTCGCGACAGATATACCGCGGCATGGACATCGGCACAGGCAAAGACTTGGCCGACTATCAGGTGGGAGGGATTACGATCCCTTGCCACCTGATCGATATAAGACCGGCAGGGGACAAATACAATCTCTTCGCTTACCAGCACGACTTTCACCAAGCCTACGCATCGATCCTCGCTCGCGGCATGGATCCGATCCTCTGCGGAGGTACGGGTATGTATATCGAAGCCGTGCTCAAAGGCTACCACCTCCCCGATGTTCCGCCCAACCCCTCGCTTCGTGACCGCTTGCAGGGGAAGACTTTGGCAGAGCTGACTCATATACTGGCTGCATACGGCCCTCTGCACAATAAGACGGATGTGGACTCGGCGCAGCGGGCTATCAGGGCTATCGAAATAGCCGAATTCATCAAGAACAATCCGGTCGAAAGCACCGAGTTTCCTCCTATCGACAGCCTGATCATCGGTCTCGATCTGGATCGTGACACCCGACGCAAAAGGATAACGGACAGGCTCCATGCCCGTATGCGCGAGGGTATGATAGAAGAAGTCAGGGGTCTTCTCGACAGTGGTATTCCGGCCGAAGATCTGATTTATTACGGGCTTGAATACAAATTCGTCACCCTGTATCTGACAGGGCAGACAGACTACGAATCCATGTTTACCGGACTCGAAACGGCCATTCACCAATTCGCCAAACGCCAGATGACATGGTTTCGTGGCATGGAACGTCGCGGATTCGTCATTCATTGGATAGATGCCCTGCTTCCTGCGGACGAACAGTGCGAAGCCGTCATGAAACTCTACGAAGCCGGAGAGTAACGGCTTTTTCTGACAAGCTCCTCTTTTTTCTGCCACGTGCAAATGACAGTTTGCACAATCCTGCCATTCTGACAGCGAAACCGGCATATTCCGACAGGAATCCGTCAGGAAATCGGCATTGGTATGCCTATTGACGTAAAAAATTGCGGAGCTACATAAGAGGCTTCCTATTGTACAAGCAAACAATCAACTAACAATAACAAACTAAGCTACAATGAACATCAAACCATTGGCAGACCGCGTACTTGTAAAGCCGGCTGCCGCAGAAGAAAAGACAATGAGCGGTATCATTATTCCGGATTCGGCCAAAGAGAAACCTCTCAAGGGTGAAGTAATCGCTGTCGGGAACGGCACGAAAGATGAAGAGATGGTGCTCAAAGCAGGAGACACCGTACTCTACGGCAAATATGCCGGCACTGAAATAGAGCTGGAGGGCGAAAAATATATCATCATGCGCCAAAACGATGTCTTGGCAATCATCTAATGGGCAAAACAAAAAAATCAGAACAAGGTAACACTGCAGGTTGGCCTTCAAAAACAGGAAACCCCAGTGGTAAAGGAAGAGACAATAATCCTCCAAAAAAGAAAAACAATAAATAATAAATAATAAAGACTATGGCAAAAGAAATCAAATTCGATATGGAATCTCGCGACCTTCTGAAGAAGGGCGTAGATGCACTGGCAAATGCCGTTAAAGTTACCCTCGGGCCGAAAGGTCGTAACGTTATCCTTAGCAAGACGTACGGAGCTCCGCACATTACCAAGGACGGTGTGAGCGTAGCGAAAGAGATAGAATTGGAGTGCCCGTTCGAGAACATGGGTGCCCAGTTGGTGAAAGAAGTAGCCTCCAAGACCAATGACGATGCCGGTGACGGTACGACTACGGCTACGATCCTCGCCCAGAGCATTATCGGCGTGGGTCTGAAGAACGTTACGGCAGGAGCCAATCCGATGGATTTGAAGCGTGGTATCGACAAGGCTGTAAAGGCTGTGGTAACTCACATCGCAGGTATGGCTAAGGAAGTGGGCGACGACTTCCAGAAGATCGAGCACGTAGCCAAGATCTCTGCCAACGGAGACGAAAACATCGGTAGCCTCATTGCCGAAGCCATGCGCAAGGTGAAGAAAGAAGGCGTTATCACGGTAGAAGAAGCCAAGGGAACCGACACTACGGTAGAAGTGGTGGAAGGTATGCAGTTCGACCGCGGCTACATCTCTCCCTACTTCGTGACGAATATGGATAAGATGGAGGTGCAAATGGAAAATCCTTTCATCCTCATCTACGACAAGAAAATATCCGTGCTGAAAGAGATGCTCCCGATCCTCGAACAAACGGTTCAGACGGGCAAGCCCCTCCTCATCATTGCAGAAGACATCGACAGCGAAGCACTCGCTACCTTGGTTGTAAACCGTCTGCGCGGCAGCCTCAAGATCTGTGCAGTGAAGGCTCCCGGATTCGGCGATCGTCGCAAGGCTATGCTCGAAGACATTGCTATCCTGACGGGCGGAACGGTTATCAGCGAAGAGACCGGTCTGAAGCTCGAAAATGCTACGATGGATATGCTCGGTACAGCTGAGAAGGTAACGGTTGATAAGGACAATACTACTATCGTTAACGGAGCCGGAAACAAAGAAGGCATCGCTTCACGTATCACGCAGATCAAAGCTCAGATCGAGAATACGACCAGCGACTACGACCGCGAAAAGCTGCAAGAACGTTTGGCCAAGCTCGCCGGCGGTGTAGCTGTTCTTTACGTGGGTGCTGCCAGCGAAGTGGAAATGAAGGAAAAGAAGGATCGCGTAGAAGATGCCTTGAGTGCAACGCGTGCTGCAATCGAAGAGGGTACAGTACCCGGTGGCGGTACGGCATACATTCGTGCCATAGCTGCTTTGGAAGGTCTCAAGGGTGAGAACGAAGACGAAACCACAGGTATCGAGATCGTGAAACGCGCCATCGAGGAGCCGCTTCGTCAGATCGTAGCGAACGCCGGTAAAGAGGGTGCCGTTGTGGTACAGAAGGTGAAAGAAGGCAAGGACGACTTCGGCTACAATGCCCGTACGGATGTTTTCGAAAACCTCTACACCACCGGTGTTATCGACCCGGCCAAAGTAACGCGTGTAGCATTGGAAAATGCAGCGTCTATCGCAGGTATGTTCCTGACTACGGAGTGCGTTATCGCTGACAAGAAAGAAGATAATCCTGCCGCACCGGCCATGCCCGGAGGTATGGGAGGAATGGGCGGCATGATGTAAGCATGAGTCCAAGAAGGATGCTTTTTTGATTCCTTTCGAAAAAACATCCTGTAGAATATTCGTATCACATTACAAGCCGAAGGCTGTGCAGAGGGTTCTCCCTCACTACACAGCCTTCATTTTTGCACACTTAACGCACGGTCTTCTCAAGACATTGCAACGAACAAATCCGGCACAGCTGCTCCGAGAGAGGAGGCTCCCATCCGAGCATACATGGATACAGATAGAGATAAAAGACTGTGCAATCTCTTGGGCTATCGCTCAGAATCTGCTCCTTTCAAGCTCTTTAACTAAAAATTCAAGAGAAATTACACGCCTGCAAGGGTTGTGTAAATCAAAAGATGTAGTATCTTTGCGATCGTATTCGGGCAACCCCTTGTACTACGGAAGTGTGGGTGAGTGGCTGAAACCAACAGTTTGCTAAACTGTCGTACGGGTAACTGTACCACGAGTTCGAATCTCGTCGCTTCCGCATTAGAGAGAGAAAAGGTCGGTTTTTATCGGCCTTTTCTCTTTTTTTAATCTGCCTTTTCCTTGTGTTTTCCGTCAAGCGAAGCACTAATAATGTCCCTTATTTCTCTGCTATCGGCATCGATCTATAGCCATTGGTCGTATTCTTACCGAGAAATGCTTTTTCCGAGGCTTTGGCTTTGTTGAGTTTCCATCGTATTTTTGTAAGCAATGAAAAAGGCTCTTTTTAAGGATTGGGCTATACTCAGTCATCTCGCTCTGATACTCATTATTGGCTATCTCCTGATCTCTGTGCTTCACTTAGCCCCTACTCTGTTCGGGTACGGACAGGAAGGCTTGCCGTTGCTATTGGCGACAAGCTTATTCAGCGTTGTGGTATTCGGGGGAGGGGCTGTATGGCAAGCCTTTTTATTTTCAGACAGGCCTGCATCTTTTTTGGGCTTACAACCGTATCAGACCGATTGGCACAAAGTAGTACTGCTGTTACTCTCTTATGCCGGATGTCTTTTGACCGTAGTATTAACGACCAAAGGCGTAAAGCTCCTTCTACCCTTTCTCCCTCCGGCTTGGCAAGAAGAAATCAACCGTAGCGGTGCCCATTATACAAGTCTGATAAAGGAGATGCTGCAGGGAGGCAAAGGTTGGGCTTTGCTTGCTATCGCAATAATACCGGGCATTACGGAAGAATTGTTTTTTAGAGGAGCCGTATTAAGATGGATGCGTCGTGTTACTCGCAATAGATGGCATGCTGCCATCTGGCTGACAGCTATAGTTTTCAGCGTTGCGCATCTCGATCTGATGGGATTTTTTCCCCGAATCGTCTTGGGTGCTTATTTGGGTTATGTCTATTATCATACGCGCAGTATATATGCCCCCATGGCTCTACACATCTTGAATAACGCTATTGCCTTATGCTCCCTTTCCTTAGACAGATAGCAACCCACTACTACAAAGAGTTCGGGGAGGACATCCACCAGCTTTGCTTCGTCTTTCCTGAAAGACGAGCCGGTCTTTTTTTCAAGCACCATCTGTCGGAGATTAGCCCAAAGCCTTTGTTTGCACCTCGGACCACGAATCTGAAGGATTTGCTGCTGGGGCTGTCTCCCTACAAAGAGCTTGACAGAACGGCCTTGCTATTCGAGCTATACAATACTTACAAAGAGATATGGCCTGAGGCGGAACCTTTCGATCAGTTTATTTTTTGGGGCGATATTATCCTGAAAGACTTCAATGAGATAGACAAACACCTCGTATCGGCCAAAGCCTTGTACAGCAATCTGAAAGACTTTCGGGAGATGGAGAACGATTTCTCCTTTTTGAGCGAAAGACAGGTAGCAGCCATTCGCAGTTTTTGGGAATCCTTTTCCCCGGCAAACGGCAAAATGGAGAATGGATGTCAGCAGAGCTTTCTGGACTTCTGGAAGCTATTATCTCCACTTTATACTCGGTTCAACCAACGCCTTGCAGACCAAAGCAACGGATACCATGGGATGATCCTTCGTCATACCGCTGATCGCCTCCGGCAAAGAGAAACATCGGTACGAGAGCTGCTCTCATCCGCAGACAGAAGGGGGAATATGCATCCTGATAAATATGTCTTTGTCGGTTTGTTCGCCCTTTCTCCTGTCGAGGAATATATTCTCGTTCGTATGAAAGCGGAAGGGATATGTGATTTTTGCTTTGATGATGACCTCTCTCTATTGCATTCGGCAGGTAATCTTTCCCGCACTATTCTGGATCATAACAAAGAGATTTTCGGGCAACAGACTCCGTGGCGAGAGTCTTCCGAGAACGGTCGAACAGGCTCATCGGAAGACAAACCGGCTCCTGATATCAGGATCATACGTACCGCCTCCGAGATTGTTCAGGCCAAACTTTTGCCGCAGCTGATCGAGGAGTTATACCCTGAAGGTTATTCTGACAAGGAAAGAATAGAAACAGCTATCATTCTTCCCGATACACGAATGTTGATGCCCGTATTGAGCAGTCTGGCCGAGACTGTAGGACGTATCAATGTGACTATGGGCTATCCTCTCTCTCAGAGTGCCATTTCCATTCTTGTCGAGAAGTGGATCAAAGTACAGGCAGAAATCCGTCTTATTCAAAAAGTTCCTCATTTTCGGACGGATGCTGTTCTTGACTTGCTCAATAGTGTTCTTCTCGCTCCCTTATTGACAGATCATTCGCGTGCTCTTCTCTCGGATCGGGAAGTAAGCAAGCAGTACTACGTACCGGAGGAGAGACTTTGGGGCGATGAACTGACCGATCTGCTTTTTAGCCGACCGGATAGTGGACAGCAGCTACTCGACCGGTTGTTCCTGCTCCTTGAAAAAATTGCCGAAAACATGCTCTTCCGACTAACCGATTCGGAGTATGACCAATCGGAACAGACCAATAATATGGAGCTGGAGCAGATCTATCACTATCGCAATATGCTCAACAGGCTCAGAGGACTGGTCGAATCCTATGCCATGGATATGTCAGTTCGTTCTGCGGCTCTTCTGTTGCAAGGATTGGTATTCGGAGTGAGCATCCCGTTCGAGGGAGAACCTCTGGTAGGCCTGCAAATCATGGGAATAGATCAAACGCGAACTTTGGATTTCAAACATCTGATCATTCTCTCTGCCAACGAGGGTAAACTTCCATCGCGTGTCTATGAAACGACAATGATACCTTACACATTGCGAAGAGGATATGGACTTCCGGTCAATGAGGTAAACGAAGCCACCCAATCTTATGATTTTTTCCGTCTCATTCAGCGAGCCGAAAGTGTAACGATGCTGTACGATGCTCGTTCGGACCAGCTTGGAGGAGGAGAGGAGAGCCGTTATATCCGACAGATGCGTTTCCTTTTCGATATGTCTCTAAAGGTACAGGAATTGCACCTGACAGGTTCGCTTCCACATACTCCTGCTATATGTGTCAAGAAAGAGGGAGATGTACTGACGAGACTGCACCGATTCCTCGAATGCGAGGACGAAGAATCATTCGATCCGGAAGAACGTCTGTCTGCTCTTTCGGCCAGCAGCATCAATACATATGTGGCTTGTCCTCTTCGTTTTTATTTTGAAAACGTCAGAGGGATACGAGAGGAGAATGCTTCCGATGAACTGATGGCTGCCAATGATTTCGGCACCGTGGTGCATCGTGCCATGGAGTTGATCTACAAGCCTTGTTGTGGTGATGGGATAGTTTCTTCGGATATTTTATCTCGGTGGTTGGATCCGAAGAATGCTACTATCGCGAGGATAGTAAGGCAAGCATACACAGAAGAATATCTCCGATCGGCCGATACTCAGAGAGCTTTGTCGGGATTGAATCATCTTTATTGCATCATGATAGAGAAGTATGTGCGACGGATCTTGGAGCATGACAAATCATTGGCTCCCTTTCGCTACATAGACTCAGAGCGCAAAGTCAAAGGCAGCTTCTCTCTTAGCAATGGTAGCCGAGTGCGGCTACACGGAATCATAGATCGCATTGACGAGTTGAATGAGGAATATCGTCGTATAGTGGACTACAAAAGTGGAGATACTACCACAGAGCTTGGCTCATGGGACCTTATGTTCGAACACCCGATGGCAGGAAAAAATAAAAAACATCCAACAGCCATAGCTCAAACACTCTTATATGCCCTCATGGCCAAGATGCAAATGGAGAACGAGGGAGAGGGTGCCGAACTCCCCCTGTGTCCGACGATATATGGCTTTAAGGAGCTGTACAAGCAGAAAGAGGATTACACGGGCGTGGTCGTTCTCAAGGAAGTAGGGAAAGCAGTTGAGCAGATTACGGATTTTGATCAAATTTGCGAAATGTTCGAAGAGAGGTTGCGAACTTGTTTGGACGAATTGTTCGATCCCGATATTCCTTTTACAGGAACTGAGGACATACGGACTTGCAGCTATTGCCCGTTCGCAAGCTTATGCGGAAAATAATACGAAGTACTCTCATAATTGGCAATTCACGATGGTAAAAAAATATCTAAGCACACTGAAGGTTTCGGCCGGACTATTCTCCGTCATCTTGACTATCTTATTGGGCAGCGGACTTCCAGCCAATGCACAGACAGATAGCACAGAGGTGAAAGATCAAGGCCTGCAGATGAGCCTCTTGATCTCTTCTCCTTCCACAGAAGCGGTATATACTCGCTACGGTCATGTCGCATTCAGGATTCTCAATCCTGTACAAGGAACGGATATTGCTTACAATTATGGCATGTTCGACTATAACGAACCTAATTTCATGCTTCGATTTGTGCAAGGGGAAACGAATTACTACGTTGAAGCTCTTTATACATCCTATTATGCAGAAGAATACCTTCGGAGCGGAAGAGGAATTGTGGAATTAGTATTGAATCTCACACAGGAAGAGATCGAGAAAGCCGAGCAGTATTTGACATGGAATATTCGCCCCGAGAATAAACGATACCGCTATAATATCTTTTATGACAACTGTGCTACTCGCCTCATCGAGATCATAAAAGAAACCACAGGAGCTACCTTGCAAATCCCTCATGAGGGTGAGGAGAGAAAGTGGAGACAGCTGATCGACGAATGCTGCACCGATGCCCCTTGGGTCAAGTTCGGCATCGATCTGGCTCTCGGAGCGAAAACAGATACTTATGCCAATCCGGAGGAGCAGCTATTCCTGCCGAATAGAATGTTGGATCTGCTACCACGTACCGCTCTACTCTACTCCAATGGTCGATCAACGCCACTCATCAGGGATACCAAGGAATGGTTCCCGGCTAAGCCGGCCAGTATGGAGCCTGCAGAGGAGGGTTGGCCTACGCCTTTATTGGCTTCTATAGCTTTGCTGATAGTTTCTATTGCAGTAGCCACTTGGGATGTCCGCCGCAAGGATATATGCTATCTATATGACTCTGTTTTATTAACCATTATGGGACTATCAGGATGTGTTATTTTCATTCTGTCATTTTTCTCAGAACATCCGCATACCAACCCGAATTACAATCTTTTCCTGCTTCATCCCCTTCATCTGCTTATCGGGGTGCCTCTGACTGCGGTACCACGCTTTCACCGAGCAGGCTTTGTCTATCATTTTATTAACTTTGCGGAGCTAAGTTTGATCGGTTTGGCAATATGGTTTCTGCCCCAACAAGTAGTGCTTCCTCTCTATGTGTTCGGCATTGCTCTATGGTTGCTTTCCGCTCGCTGGATATTGGTAAATAGATGGAAAAAGAACGTTCGGTGAAACGACTGGTAACGACCCTTTTGGCCGTATTGGCTATAGGGAGTGTTACGGTACAGGGGCAATCGGTTCATCCCAAGCTGGTGGTGGTAATTACCATTGACCAATTGAGGGGTGATCTCCTCTCGTTTTGTCGCTCGCAATATGGCACAGGTGGATTCAATCATCTGCTGCAGAATGGACTTGTTTTTAGCAATGTAGACTTCGGATTCGATGGCGTAGACGAAGCATCGGCTATTGCAGGCATATATACCGGCACCTATCCCAATCGTCACAGTATTACAGGTAGTACTGTATTTGAAAGAGAAAAGAATAGGCGGGTATCCATTTTAGAAGACAAAAACTTTTTAGGCAATTATACCTCCGAACATCTATCTCCACTCAGGCTTACATCCGGCACTATCGGTGATGAGCTACGAGCTGCAACCGATGGCAGAAGCAAAGTATATGCGATAGCTCCGAATGCCGTTGCAGCAATTATAGCTGCCGGCCAGTCCGGAAATGGTGCTTTTTGGCTCGAAAACCGTAAAGGGATGTGGGCTACGACTACCTACTACAAAGATTTCCCTTGGTACATCGATAAGTTCAACTCCTCGGCGGACTCTCCCTCTTCTAAATTGAGCAATGTCGTATGGACTCCTATGTCCTCGCCCCAATCTTTGCCTGTGGGTGGAGATCCCGTTGCTTTCTCTCACAGATTCAGCCATTCCAATATCAGTCTTTTCAAACAATCTGCCCCGATCAATGAAGAAGTCACGACTTTGGCTCTCCGACTGATCGAGTATGGAGGATTGGAACTGGCCAAACAGCCCAATCTGCTATCGCTCACTTATTATGCAGGAAGATACCCTGCCAAACATCAGAGTGAGCATCAGGCCGAAATGGTGGATACGTACCGTCGCTTGGATGCCCAACTTGCTCGCCTGTTCACGGCTTTGGATAAGAAGATTGGCTTGACAAACTGCATAATAGCCCTGAGTGGAACAGGCTACTTCGATAGTTCGATCCCGGAGGAAAGCATATTCCTCCATAAGCGCCGTCGCTACTTCAGTCCCAAGCGATGCAAAGCTTTGATCAATATGTATTTGATGGCTCTGCACGGACAGGGACAATGGGTGTTGGATTATGCAGATGGCCGATTGATTCTGGATAAAAAACTGGCAGAAAAGAAGCAAGTCGATATGCGCCGGCTTCAATCAGAAGTGGCAGAATTTGCCCGACAGATGAGTGGTGTACGACTTGCATTGCCGGCACATGAAATAGGTTCGGGAGCAATTAACGAAGAAGCGAATCGTTTTGTCCGTTCGTTCCGATTGGGGCAATCCGCGGATGTATGTTTGCAATTGCAAGGAGGATGGATAGAAGGAGAAGAGGAGGCATCCCCGAATTCAGGTCAAAAACAAATACGTTATAATGCCGTAGCAGCTCCTTTTATCTTGGTGATACCCGACATAAAAGGACAAAGAGTGCAGCGAACTATCTCTTCGACAGAGATAGCTCCCACCTTGGCGTATATCCTCCGGATACGTCCTCCGACAGAGGCTCGCGCCTTGCCATTGCCCGAAGTGGCTCTCTGAAAATATATTCTTCGGGAAGAGAAGAATAGGGTCTGCCTTTAAGCCGGACTTTATATATCATAACAGCTACAAAAAATATAATAAGATAAATGGGATTCAACGAATTCATGTCGAAGATTTTCGGCAACAAATCACAGCGCGACCTCAAAGAGGTAAAACCTTTTGTGGACAAGATCAAAGCTGCATATGGTGAGATCGAACGACTGTCGGACGATGACCTTCGCGAGCGTACGATTGTCTTGCGCCAAAAGATACAAGATTACGTCAAAGACGAGAGAGCTGAAATCGACAGATTGAAAGCTGAAGTAGAAGGCAAGGATCTGGACGAAAGAGAAGAAATCTGGACGAAGGTGGATAAACTGGAAAAAGAGATTTTGGACAAAATGGAAGTCGTTTTGGATGAAATTCTCCCAGAAGCATTTGCTATTATCAAAGATACTGCTCGCAGATTCGCCCAAAACGAAACTATTCGAGTTAAAGCCACTGATCTTGATCGTGACCTTGCCATCAATCATGACTTCGTCTCGATCGAGGGAGATACCGCAATCTACCAAAACCACTGGGTAGCAGGAGGCAATGAAATCTTGTGGGACATGATTCACTATGATGTTCAGCTCATCGGTGGTACAGTATTGCACAAAGGGAAAATCGCCGAAATGGCTACCGGTGAAGGAAAGACACTGGTAGCTACCCTACCTGTATTTCTCAATGCTCTCACCGGTAATGGGGTGCATGTGGTGACGGTCAATGACTACCTTTCCAAACGTGACTCGGAATGGATGGGGCCATTGTATATGTTCCATGGTTTGACCGTGGATTGTATAGATAAGCACCAGCCCAATTCGGATGCCCGCCGCAAGGCCTATAATGCAGATATTACATTTGGCACCAATAACGAATTCGGCTTCGACTACTTGCGCGACAATATGGCCACGAGTCCTAAGGATTTGGTACAGCGTAAGCACAACTACGCCATTGTCGATGAGGTCGATTCCGTATTGATCGATGATGCCCGAACGCCGTTGATCATTTCTGGTCCTACTCCCAAAGGTGAAGATCAGTTGTTCGAGGAGTTTTTGCCCAATGTGGAGAAAGTTGTCGAGGCACAGCGCAAACTTTGTTCACAATTGCTTATTGATGCCAAAAATAAGATGGCATCTGAAGACAAGAAAGAACAGGAAGAGGGTTCTTTGCTACTTTATCGCTCGTTCAAGGGTCTTCCCAAGAATAAACAGTTGATCAAGTATCTGAGTGAACCCGGCATCAAGAGCTCTATGCTGAAGACCGAAGAAGCATACATGGCCGAAAACATGAGGAATATGCATTTGGTCACAGACGAATTGTATTTCATCATAGACGAAAAGCGTAATAGCGTAGAGCTTACCGAGAAGGGTATCGACCTTCTGACATCCCGTACAGATGACCCGAAGTTCTTCGTCTTGCCTGATATCGCAGCTGAGTTATCTACTTTGGACAATATGGAATCCGATGCAGAAAAACGTCGAGAAGCCAAGGATGAGATCATAGCCAACTATTCGATCAAGAGCGAGCGTGTACATACTGTCAATCAGTTGCTCAAAGCCTATGCTCTCTTTGAGAAAGATGATCAATACGTGGTCATGGACAATAAAGTGCTCATCGTAGACGAGCAGACCGGACGTATCATGGACGGACGTCGCTATTCGGACGGTCTTCATCAGGCTATCGAGGCGAAAGAGCGTGTAAAAGTAGAGGCCGCGACACAGACTTTTGCAACCATTACTCTCCAGAACTACTTCCGCATGTATCATAAGCTGGCAGGGATGACCGGCACAGCTGAGACTGAAGCAGGAGAGCTTTGGGACATCTACAAGCTGGACGTTGTAGTTATTCCGACGAATAAGCCTATCGCCCGTAAGGATATGAATGATCGTATCTATAAGACGGCGCGTGAAAAATATGCGGCGGTCATCGAAGAGATTGTACGCCTTGTCGAAGAGGGCAGACCTGTACTTGTCGGTACGACTTCTGTGGAAATATCTGAATTGTTGAGCCGAATGCTACGCTTGCGTGGTATCCAACACAATGTGCTCAATGCCAAATTGCATCAGAAGGAAGCCGAAATTGTAGCTCAGGCCGGTCAAAAAGGAACTGTTACCATCGCAACGAACATGGCCGGTCGTGGTACCGACATCAAGCTCTCTGCCGAGGTTAAGAAAGCCGGAGGTTTGGCCATCATCGGTACAGAAAGACACGAATCCAGACGAGTGGACAGACAGCTTCGTGGTCGTTCCGGTCGTCAGGGAGACCCCGGTTCGTCCATATTCTATGTTTCGCTTGAAGACCATCTGATGCGTTTGTTCGCCACGGAGAAGATCGCAGCATTGATGGATCGCTTAGGTTTCAAGGAAGGCGAAGTGCTCGAAAACAACATGTTGAGTAAGTCCGTAGAGCGTGCCCAAAAGAAGGTGGAAGAGAACAACTTCGGTATCCGTAAACATCTGCTTGAGTACGATGATGTAATGAATTCGCAACGTGAAGTCATTTATACCCGTCGCCGTCATGCTTTGATGGGAGAGCGAATCGGTATGGATGTACTCAATACCATATACGATGTATGTAAGGCTCTGATTGACAATTATGCAGACGCCAATGATTTCGAAGGCTTTAAGGAAGATCTGATGCGTGCACTTGCGATAGAGTCTCCTATCACGGAAGAAGCATTCAGAGGCAAGAAAGCAGAAGAGCTGACCGATATGCTTTTCGATGAAGCTTACAAGTCTTTCCAACGTAAGATGGACCTGATCGCAGAAGTAGCTTATCCTGTCGTTCATCAGGTGTTCGAGACCCAAGCTGCCGTGTACGAGCGAATTCTAATCCCCATTACGGATGGTAAGCGTGTATATAATGTTGGATGCAATTTGCGTGAAGCAGACGAAACTCAAGGGAAAAGCATCATCAAAGAATTTGAGAAAGCTATCGTACTGCATACTATCGATGAGTCTTGGAAAGAGCATCTGCGTGAGATGGATGAACTTCGCAATTCCGTGCAGAATGCGAGCTACGAAAACAAAGATCCACTACTTATCTATAAGCTCGAATCTTACGAACTGTTCCGCAAAATGGTAGAAGCCATGAATCGTAAGACCGTAGCGATCCTAATGCGTGCTCGGATACCAGTACCGGATGCTCCTTCTCAGGAAGAGCTGGAGCGTAGGCGGCAAATTGAGATCCGACACGCGGCCGAACAGCGTACGGATATGAGCAAGTATCGGACACAGAAAGACGATATAGAAGCCCAGCAGAAAGCACAAAGAGATGCGGCAAGCAGACCTCAGGGCGCAGCTGCTCCCCAGACACCGATAAGAAACGAAAATAAGATCGGGCGGAACGATCCTTGTCCTTGCGGAAGCGGCAAAAAGTTCAAACAGTGCCACGGGCGTAACCTGTAAGATAGATTTATGAGAGAATCACCGACTATATATAGATGATAGTCTGTGATTCTCTTTTTATTTTCTCCCCTAACCGCATATAAAAAAGACTATGATTCTATCTATGACCGGATTCGGCAAGCATACAACTCAATTTGCCGATAAAAAAATAACTGCGACCATCAAGTCGCTCAATAGCAAACAGCTCGATCTGTCAACGAAGATTTCCAGCCGTTACCGTTATAGAGAACTACCTCTCAGGGCTTTGGTTTCGGCCGACATAGGGCGGGGAAAAGTGGATTTCAGCCTGTTTCTCGAAGAATCCGGCAGTACAGATGTTGTATCTCAGATATTCGATACAGAAAAGATGTCCTCTTATTTCTCCCAACTCAAGGAATTTGGCGAAAAGATGGGAGTGGAAGTACCTGCAGGAGGATGGTTCGAACAGCTGCTTCGGATCCCCGGAGTCATTCGGGTGGATGAAGAAAAAGAGGAAGAAATCCCAGAAGATGAATGGGCTGTCATGATTGAAACTTGTCGGAAAGCTCTTGATCAGCTAATCGAATTCCGCAAACAAGAGGGTGCTATGCTGGAGCAGGTGTTCACGGAGAAAATATCTAATATTTCTTCTTTGCTTTTGCAGATCGAGCAGTATGAACCAGAGAGGATCCAACGAATCAAAGAGCGGATAGAGGAAAACCTGACCAAAATATCAGAGAAGGACTACGACAAGAACCGATTCGAACAAGAGATGATTTATTACATCGAGAAATTGGATGTAAACGAAGAGAAGCATCGCTTGCGGAATCATCTTTCCTATTTTATCCAAACCATGCAAGGCGAACCCGGACAAGGGAAAAAGCTCAGCTTCATTGCACAAGAAATCGGTAGAGAAATCAATACGCTCGGATCCAAAAGCAATCATGTGGAGATGCAGCAAATCGTCGTACAGATGAAAGACGAATTAGAACAGATCAAAGAGCAGGTACTGAACGTATTGTAACCATTCCACTACATATTTAGACAAAATTACCCATGACCAAACTAATCATCATCTCGGCCCCATCCGGAACAGGCAAGAGCACCGTCATCGAACAACTTCTTACGGACAGAGAGCTTAACCTTCATTTCTCTATTTCGGCGACCAGCCGTGCACCCCGAGGAGAAGAGCAGCATGGACGAGAGTATTACTTCTTATCTCCGGAAGAATTCAGACGCAGAATAGAAGCCAATGAATTCGTAGAGTACGAAGAAGTGTACAGAGACAAATACTATGGCACACTCAAAAGCGAGGTGGAGCGTATCCTGAAGGAAGAGAAAAACGTCATTTTCGATGTTGATGTCGTTGGAGCACAGAACATCAAGAAGTATTATGGAGATAGGGCATTGGCCATCTTTATCCTGCCTCCTTCTATAGAAGAGCTGCGTTCTCGTTTGCAAAAACGAGGCACGGACTCAGTGGAAACTATTAAGCAGCGCGTGGACAAGGCCGAGAAAGAAATCGGTTATGCACATCTTTTCGACCTGCGCTTTGTAAATGATGATTTGGCGACCTGTGTAGAGCAGATCAGGAAGGCTATAGCCCAATTCTTGGCCAAATAATAGTTTCTCTTCCTACAAGATGGTTCTTAATTACATATTCGTAGCTTTTTTCCTCGTTTCGCTCATTGTGGCACTCGTTCGATTCATAGTTTTCGGCGATGTGTCCGTATTCGATGAGATGGTGCAGGCTTCTTTCAGCCAGTCGAAGAATGCCTTTGAGATAGCACTTGCACTGACCGGCGTACTCGCTCTGTGGCTCGGTCTGATGAAAATAGCAGAAAGAAGCGGTCTTATTGGCAAGCTGGCACAGGTCAGCTCCCCGATCCTTAGCCGATTGTTCCCTTCCGTACCTAAGAACCATCCCGCGCTGGGCAATATTTTCATGAATATATCGGCCAACCTGTTGGGCCTCGACAATGCTGCTACCCCCCTCGGTATCCGTTCGATGGAGAGTTTGCAAACGATTAATCAGCAAAAAGATAAAGCCAGCGATGCCATGATTATGTTTTTGGCCATCAATGCCAGTGGGCTTACGCTGATACCCTCTTCCATCATGGCCTATCGCCTACAGGCCGGAGCGGCAAATCCGGCCGACATCTTTGTCCCGATACTGATCGCTACGTTTGCTTCCACATTGGTAGCCATCCTTGCCGTAGGGATCAGGCAGCGCATCAATTTCCTCCAAAGACCTCTTCTTCTTTTTCTTCTTTCTTCTCTTCTTTTCATCGGAGGGATAATCTATGCAGGACGTACTCTTCCTCCGGAAACATTCAGCAGCATCAGCACTGCGTTTGCGTCCATTCTTCTGTTTGGAATCATGTGCGGATTCGTCGTCAGCGGACTGCGTGCACGCATCAATGTGTACAATGCCTTTATCGAAGGGGCAAAAGATGGTTTCGGTACGGCAGTGACCATCATTCCCTATCTGCTAGCCATGCTGGTCGGCATCGGTATATTCAGAGCTTCCGGGGCCATGGATCTGATAACGGAAGGATTGCGCAAGCTGATAGACTTTTTCGGAGGGGATATGAAGTTTGTGGAAGGAATCCCGACCATGCTGATGAAACCACTTAGCGGAAGTGGAGCCAGAGGGCTTATGGTCGATGCCATGCAGACGCACGGAGCCGATAGCTTTGTCGGTCGTCTATGCAGCATTGTACAGGGTTCCAGTGATACCACATTCTATGTCGTAGCCCTCTACTACGGAGCCGTCAAAATACGCAATACACGTTATACGGTGAGCTATTCCCTTTTGGCCGATTTGGCCGGAGCACTGACAGCCATTGCTGTCACTTATATTTTCTTTGGTTGAAGGTACGGAGACCGAGCAAAAACGACAATAAAACAATGGCAAAAATCAATTTCTATGCCGAAGGCGTCAGCCTTCCTCGGATCAGAAGACGGATTGTCGGCAAGTGGATAGCCGAAGTATGCAGTCGATATGGGAAAATGGTGGGAGAAATCTCCTATCTCTTCTGTAATGACGAATATATCCTGAAAGCCAATCAGGAATTTCTCGATCATGACTACTACACCGACATCATCACCTTCGATTCCTGCGAAGCGGATACGGTGAATGGCGACCTGCTTATCAGCCTCGATACCGTACGCTCGAATGCCCATGCTCTTGGTCTCCGATATGAAGAAGAACTGCATCGTGTCATTATCCACGGCATACTACATCTTTGCGGATTGAAAGACAAGAGCAAAAAGGACGAGACCCAAATGCGAGCAGCCGAAGAGGAAGCCCTTGTCATACTGCGAGAAGTCATCGGATCGGAGCTTTCCCTATTACATACATGATCACGTTTCTCCCTCTATGAGACCTAAGCAGTGGATCAAGAATCTGATCGTATTCCTACCCCTGTTTTTCGGACACAGGATTTGTGATACGGAGGCCTTGCTAAGGCTGACCATACTCCTGATAGCATTTTGTTCGGCATCGAGTGCAGTCTATCTCTTCAATGATATTTGCGATAGAACGATCGACCGCCTGCATCCCGTCAAATCCCGACGCCCTATTGCCAGCGGAGCATGGAGTCTCTCCAAAGCCTATATACTGATAGCTCTGCTTGTAGCTTTAGCTTGCGGAGTGATATTGTTGTTCCTTGCTTTCCCTTTTGCCGTCTATGCCCTGATCTCTATAGCCCTTTATCTTCTGCTGAATCTATTCTATTCATTGAAAGGCAAGCACATCCCCATCGTGGATGCTTTCCTCGTAGCTTTCGGCTTTCTGATCAGATTGTATGCGGCCGGAGCAGTGAGCGGAGTACCCATTTCCCATTGGTTGGCTTTGATGACGCTCTTCCTATCCTTGCTGCTCGCCTTCGGAAAGAGAAAAGAAGACCTGCGTCTGCTGCAGGAGACAGCTCTTTCATCGCGTCCTGTCGTCAAACATTATACCGATGGATTCCTCAATGTCCTTTTGGCCATTCTCTCGGCCACGATCATTATACTCTATACCCTCTATGCCACAGACGGCGAAGTCATATCAAGGAATGGCCGGTATCTATACATATCTGTCTTTCCCGTTGCCACCGGACTATTCCATTATCTGAGACACGTGATAGTGAAAGGCTGTCACTGCAATCCGACCGATATGCTCTATCAGGACCACGGACTCCAGCTTTCGGTAGTTGTGTGGATCATTCTTTATTCGATAAGCCCTTATGTCGCATAGGCCCATAGCCATATTCGATTTCGACGGTACGCTGACCCGATACGATTCTTTGCTTCCCTTTCTGCGGCAAGCTCAGTCGGCTATTCTCTTTTGGCTCAGACTGCCTTTCTATCTGTCCATGTGGATGTGTTACAAACTTCGGCTGGCCTCGGCCGACCGAACGAAAGCCGCCATCCTTGCCACAGTCTTGAAAGGGAAAAAGGAGGCGGAATGCCGAGCAATGGCGCAGCGATTCGTACCTGTCGTCGAAAGCCTTCTTCGTCCCGAGGCCCTTCACCGTTTGGAATGGCATCGCAGCGAAGGACATCGACTGGTGCTGCTGACAGCATCGCTTCTGCCTTGCGTGGAGCCGTGGGCCGAAAAGATGGGCTTTCATACCGTCATTGCCACCCTTCCGGAGATCAGATCCGGCATTCTGACGGGTCGATTCGAAGGCAGGAACTGCAAGGGAAAGGAGAAAATCCGCAGGTTGGATCGCGCCCTGCCCCACTGGCGGGATGCGATCTCCTACGGCTACGGCGATAGCCCTTCCGACCTCCCCTTGCTCAGTCTCTGCACACATTCCTACTATAGAAACTTCCCTGCCCTATAGCTTGCTGCTACGTCCATTTCGTTTGGAGATTGGCAATGATCGGTATCCCGATGGGTACCGATTTTTCTTTTCCACTGCTCGCCCACGAACCGCCATCAGAGTAGAAAAAACCTTCCTACAAGGCTCCACACAAATGGCTGTATTATAACGATTTGCGAATTTCTGTTTTGAGCATAAATTTTGCCGGCCGGCAAAAAAAATTTCCCCGGCCGGCAAAATATTTTTTCTCGGCCGGCAAAAAATTTCTTCTCGGCCGAGAAAAAATCTTTCTCTAATAAACAGGATATATTTCCTTGATAACAGAACCACATCTCTACCTAAAACGAGGCTATGGCACATAATCTCAAGCGTATGGCCCGTGACTCATACGCACCTTGGCATAAGATAAAGGAGCCACATCGTTTTGAGCCGCTATTTACTTCCTTTAACATACTCTTTTCTCGCCTGCTTTCTCCCCCCTCTTGCGTGTACACCTATAAATCAAATAGGGCTGTACCGAATAGTTTCTTCAGCACAGCCCTATTTATTTTAGGGAATTGCTGTGTGAATTACTTCACAATAACCTTTTCTGTATATCTCTTGCCTTCAGCAGCGATGCGAACGGCATAAACACCATTTTGTGCTTCGAATACCATGCCATTCTTGGCAGCAGCCACACGACGACCGTTCATATCGAAGATCGTCAGCTCAGCAGCAGGGCTTTCAACGGTTATCGTCTTACCCGATACAGCTACAGTATAAGGCTTGTCATTGGCTACGTTGGCAACAGATGTACCTTGTACTTTCACTTCCTTTATCACAGTAACCTTATTGTATCCTACTACGGTCAGGGTCAGTTTCGTTTCATCAGAGATGTCCTCATCTATTTTGATGATAGCCTTACCATCTTTCACCTTAGCAGTACCAACCATATCACCATCGTCAGAGAGCGTAGCGATAGCACCATCATAGTCGCAAGCTACTTCGAATGTCTGGGCAGATGGAGAGATGTTGGCCGGAGCTGTAACCTGCATTTCGGTCGGAACAAGCGTACGAACGAGCAGTGAGGGGTCACCGAATACGGTCCAAGTGTCAAGCATATTCTCACCATCCTTCTTGTACTTCTCAACCATAGCAAACATACCGTTCATCGTAACGCCACCGAAAGTACGCTTGATATTAGAGGGATATTGTTCGCACAAGATACTATTCATTTCGTCCTGACCACGCATAGGAGATGCCCAAGACTGGTTGATCGTAGAAGCGATAATAGCAACAGTACCTTTGGGTTTACCATCTTTCTGCGCACGCATAAGGGCTTCAGCAAAACAAGTCTTAAACAAGAAGTTACCATTTACACATGCTACATCAAAGATGAAAGGAAGCTGATTGTAATTGGTCAAATCCTTCATGTGCTGTACTCCAAAATGAGAGGTTACCCAAAATGTATCAGATCCGTGCCCTGTATAGTTGGCCAATGAGATTCCTCCGTTGAAAGCATCAATAATATTTTGGGGCTTCACCCCCGGATCGTAACATTTGATAATCTTGGTATAGCCATACTTGGTAAGCAGATTGGCAATTACATTTTGATGTTGTATGTCACTTTCGCCATTGTCACCTTGACCTCCGGCACCTTCATCCGAAGCAATACAAAGAGCCTGACCGAGCCATTTATCTTCAGTTGTTATATTGCGCTCGTAGTGAATAGTCCGATCGATTTGTGTCTTCAGATCTTCTTTGCTCTCACAAGAGAAACGACCGATGAAAACCTCGTTGTAGTGGTCATTACCTACAATCTGTCCATATACCTGATCGGATTTGATTCCCGGGAGAATTTTTGCAGGAATATCTTTGTGATCACCAATCAAGAGAACATAGGTCAGATTATTGCCTTCCTTCTGATATTCTTCCTTAACGAACTTCTGAATAGCTTCTGCTGTAATGGGAGTAGCGATTTCTTCTGCGACTTTTACATCAGTCTCCAAACCACGCTGCTCTTTCCACTTAACAAACTCTTCGATGTCATCTTTATATTTTTGAGGTACGATTACGATCATACGACCATTCTCCTTTTCTTCAACGGGAGTATAGCGCGTAGCTTCATAATTCATGAAGACACTCTTATAAATATCTTCGAAACCTGTGAAAGTGCTGTTCTTAACCAAGCTAATCGCATTCTGGCCTGCTTCGGCAGTTTCGCTCACCGCCACAACGATTTCGGTATAGATACGGAGCGTCTTTGTCACAGGGTTATATTGGAGTGGAGCAAAGTTTACTACCTGACCGCGCACATCGCGCAAGATGAAAGGATCGCTAAGCGTAGCGATTTCACCTGGGAAAAACTTGTCTTCGTTATAGCTCTGTCCGTAAACGTAGGGGATTTGATCAGGATTTTCAGCACGAGAGATAACACCTTTGGAAGGAGCGATCAGTACATTCTTCTTTTCGATGAATTTGGAAGAAACCACCTCTACCTTCATCGCACGCGTTTCAGAAACAGCGAGAGAACGAGAAAGGATAGGCAATGTGGGCATCCCTTTTTCTGAAATATTGACGCCTTCAGTGAAGGTAGGCACTTGAGCTACTCCTTGGGCTGTCTGAACGTCAGTCAACTGAAGATTGTCCATACGGAATTGAACCTTGGACATAGACCGCTCAGCGGAGAGCAGTCGCACTTGCGGGTTCCGTCCACGCTCTGCAGGCTGTGCAAAGACCATACCTCCCAACAAAGAGGAGAACGCTACGATCGAAACGATCCTGTTAAAATTCTTTTTCATCTGCTTGAGTTAGTTTTATTTTAAAAGAAACAACTTAATGCTATCAATCACAGTCCGATACTTGACCGAAACAGAACTTCTCTGTGTTTACGCGCTTTCAAGGCTATTGAAGCGCAACAGATTACATTAGAAAAGGTCGGCAGCAAATATAGAAAAAATAGTCAGAAACAATATCTTTTCGATAGATTTCTCTCATATCTGCTAAACTCTATATCATTTTTCTATCAAAATGGCATATTTTCGACTTCGCAGAATCCGCTATAAGTGCCGTTCGGCATGGTAAGAACTGCGAACGAGCGGGGCACTCTCTATCGTACGGAAGCCTTTTTCGATACCCACGAGCCGAAGATGCTCGAACTGTTCGGGCGTGATGTATTCCACCACAGGAAGATTCTTTCTCGACGGTTGCAGATACTGTCCTATGGTAATAACTGATACTCCCACTGCAAGAGCATCATCCATCAATTTCAGTATTTCTTCTTCAGTCTCGCCCAAGCCGAGCATCATTCCTGTTTTTGCAGGCATTTTTCCGGACTGAGCTATGTGACGAAGTACGGCAAGGCTTGTATCGTAAGTGGCCACACTGCGTACCGATGGCGTAAGCCGGCGTACCGTCTCCAGATTATGTGAGATGACATCCGGACCGGCCTCGATAATCATATCCACCAAATCCATTTGTCCTTTGAAATCGGGGATCAAGACTTCGAGCGTTACCCCAGGATTGATCCGCCTGATTTCCTGAATAGTCTTAACCCAGTGTGCGGCACCATAATCCGGCAAATCATCGCGGTCAACGCTTGTCACCACTGCATGGTTAAGCCCCATCAGCTTGATACTCAATGCGACGTGGGTAGGTTCTGCTTCATTCAGCGGTTTGGGACGTCCCGTCAAAGTGTTGCAAAATCGACAGGCACGCGTACAAATATCGCCACCGATCATAAAGGTAGCAGTACCCCTACTCCAGCACTCTCCCATATTAGGACATTTGCCGCTCGTACAGATCGTGTGCAGACAATGTCCCTCGACAATGCTTTTGGTCTCGGTAAACTTCTCATTCCCTGCGAGACGAATTTTCAACCATTCGGGTTTCTTGACGTGTTGGGCCATAGTTTTTTCAGCAAAGAGCTATTAGAGATGGATGTCGAATGGAACAAGCCAACAAGGTCATCCCGTTCGCCACATTCGGCACTCATCCCATTACAGCTACTGAGATACTATTATTAAAGATTGTCGAACAAAAACTTTGCCTTGCGAGTAAAGAGATGATAGCGAGTATTCCCTCCGTATATACTATGATTCTTGTCCATATAGATCGCCATGTCGAAGGGGATATTGGCCTGAACCAGTGCCTCCGTAAAAAGCATCGTGTTCTGAAGATGAACATTGTCGTCCGCCGATCCGCTTACGATCAAGAGGTTTCCTTGCAGTTGGCTTGCCACATCAAGAGCAGAAGACTTTTTGTATCCGGAGGCATTCTCCTTGGGCGTACGCATGAAGCGTTCGGTATAAACCGAATCGTAGAAACGCCAATCAGCTACAGGAGCGACGGCTATGCCCGCCTTGAACGTTCCATTTCCTCTACACATACTCATCAGGGTCATATAACCGCCATAGCTCCATCCCCATATACCGATGCGAGTTGCATCCACATAGGGCAGTTGTCCTATAGCAGTGGCCGCTGCTATCTGATCATCACTTTCGAATACCCCAAGCTGCATGTAGGTACACTTGCGCCATTCTTCGCCGCGAGCACCGGTACCACGCCCGTCCACACAAGCCACGATATAGCCTTTCGATGCAAGGTAGTGCTCCCAATCGAATGAATAGCGATCCAATACCTGCTGGGAGTTGGGGCCACTATACTGTACCATCAGGACGGGATACCGGCGAGAGGGATCGAAATCAAGAGGTTTCACGATCCAGGCATTCAGTTCAAGTCCCGATTCGGTTTTGATAGTGGTAAACTCCTTCGGGTTGTAACGATAGGCTTTCAGCCGTTCACGGAGAGCAACGTTATCCTCCAGTGTACGCAGTTCTTTGGCACCTTTGCTTCTGAATACAGAAACTACTGTAGGAGTAGCAGCACTGCTATACGTATTAATATAGTATGCATAGTTGCTACTGAAGAGAGCATCATTCGTGCCCACGTTCGGACTAAGCTTCGTTTTCCGGCCTTTGGCATCTAAGGCATAGACAGCCCGACGGATGGGACTTTCTTCCGCCGACTGGTAGAAGACCGTTCCCGAAGCATCCACTCCATACAGTTTGGTCACATCCCAATTTCCCGAAGTAATTTGGCGACGCATCACCCCTTTGTTATCATAGAGATAGATGTGGGCAAACCCGTCCTTTTCGCTCACATAGGCAAATCCACCTCCCGCCGTAAACTTCAAGGCCTGAATCCAATCGCTGTCCACATATCGTTTGTTCATATCCTGTAGTATCAGCTTGGCGACGAGACTCTTCGGATGCACATAGTACATTTTGAAGTCGTTCTGCAAACGATTGAGCGTCATGACAGCCAGCTCGTCGGCATTGTCTGTAAAGGCGATTCGGGGAATATATCCATCCGCATCGATCGGCAGGCTTACCAACTTGGTGTTCCTATCCGCCACATTATAGAGGTGCAGGGACACGGTACTATTCTTCTCTCCTGCCTTGGGATACTTATAGGCATAGTCTTCGGGATAAAGTTTGTCCTCATACATAGGCATTCGATATTCGGGTACGGCGGACTCATCGCTGCGCACAAAAGCCAGAAAAGCATTGTCTGCACTCCAGCTCATCAGATTGGTCACACCGAACTCTTCTTCGTACACCCAATCCGTTGCCCCGTTGAGAATAGAATTGATCTGCCCATCGGTAGTAACCTGTACTTCCGTGTCGAAATCGAATTTCTTGATGAAGATATTGTTACCTCTGACGAATGCTACCATCCGACCATCGGGGCTGAATGTAGGGATCATCACTTTGCCCGCATGCTCGCTCAGAGGTTTTACCAAATTGCGGCGAACATCATAGTCGTAGACGGCAGCACAATACGAATACCGGTAGATACTCTCCATATCCGTAAAGAGCAGAATATGGTGGCCAGTGCTGCTTACCTCGTAGTTCTGTATTTGTTTGAACGGGCATTCGCGCGCTCGTTCGACACTGAAAAGCGTATCTACGGCCTTGCCGGAGGCATAATTGTAGCGGACGATAGCCGTTCGTTCGCGATTCATCTCCGTATAGTGTTCCCCGTCCGGCATGGAGCGTATCCCGCCCCCTGCACTGCGAGCATAAAACATTCCACTCGTTATTTCTTTCAAGTCTACGGGTTTGCGTCCCGTCTGAGCCATGGCACACATGGTTACGATGCCAAGTAGCAGAATTATTACCAGTCTTTTCATAAGAAAGCGTATTATATCTTCTCTTAAATGGTTTATTGCTTAGCGTTTCATCGCACGATCCATCTCACGGCGATCATCGCGCTCTTTGATGGATGCACGCTTGTCATATTGTTTTTTCCCTCGTGCCAATCCGATCTGCAGCTTGGCCAATCCCCTCTCATTGATGAAGAGCTTGATCGGCACTATGGTCGTACCTACACTCTTGGAAGCCTCCTCGAGCTTGCGCAGCTCCTTGCGATTGAGTAGGAGCTTGCGATCGCGGCGAGCCACATGGTTGTTATAGGTGCCATAGAAGTATTCGGCTATGTACATATTCTTCACCCACAGCTCTCCCCGATGGAAGTAGCAATAGGTATCGACCAGACTACCTTTGCCTAGTCGGATCGATTTGATCTCGGTACCGACCAATACAATGCCTGCCGTGTAAACGTCCAAAATCTCGTAGTCGAAAGTGGCACGTTTGTTCTTTATGAGGATATTCTTCTGTATTTTCTCTTTCATAGCTGTGGGTATCATTAGATCCGGAAGTCTGTCTATCGCGGAGCTTTTTTATAAAGGAAAACGGCAATGACCGTAAACACGAAGTTAGGCAGCCAAGCTGCCATAAACGGAGGCAAAGATCCGCTGACGGCAAATGTGCCGGCAACGGTCATGAACAGGATATAGGCAAAGCTCAGCCCCAGACCGATAGCGATATTGATCCCCATCCCCCCTTTTACTTTGCGTGAAGAGAGGGAAGCACCGATAATGGTGAGGATAAAGGCCGAGAAGATGGCTGCATAGCGTTTGTGCAGCTCTATCTCAAAGAGCTTGACGTTGCCCACGCCCCTTTGCTTCTGATGCGATATATAGGTATGCAGGTCGGTAGTCGTCATAGTCTCCACATCGTCCTCTGCGACGAGGAAGTCGGCAGGGCGTACAGCAATGACCGTGTCCATCTCGCTCCCACTCTCGACCGTCTCCTTGTACTTGCCGAAGTGCCTGATCCTGTAGTTAAAGATGCGCCAGTTGTAAAGCGAATCGTACTGGATCCTGTCTGCCGTCAGACGGGAAACGAGCTGCTTGTCCTTGAACTCCTCCAGGCTGAACTGATAGCCGGTTCGCATGGCATCGCTGTACGATCCGAAAAAGGCAAAGACCCCTTTCTTCACTTCGAGCTGAACGCTCTCGGCATACTGTACCTTCTTGTTCTTGATGTATTTGTTCTGAAAGTCAATTCGTGTAGCATTGCCCGGTGGAATAACGAAACTATTGAGCAGGAAAGTCAGTACGGCAATCACCGTTGCCGACAACATATAGGGCACCATCAGCCGCTTGAAACTGACTCCGGCCGAAAGCATCGCGATGATCTCGGATTTCTCCGCCAGCTTCGACGTAAAGAATATCACCGATATGAAGACGAAGAGCGGGCTGAAAAGATTGGCGTAGTAGGGAACGAAGTTGAAGTAGTAATCGAATATGATACTGTGCAGGCTGACCTCCGGCTTCATAAAGTCGTCGATCTTCTCATTGATGTCGAAGACGACCGAAACGGATATGATCAAGATGATGGAGAAGACGAACGTCCCCAAAAACTGCTTGATCAAATACTTATCTAACCTGTTCAACCTCTTCATGAGACACGATGATAAGCTACAGCCTGTTGTCAAGCTGTCGCACCATAGCCGTTTTCCAAGTGCGATAGTCGCCGATCTGAATATGCTTACGCGCTTGCCGAACCAGCTCGAGGTAGAAGGCGAGGTTGTGAATAGAAGCGATTTGCAGACCGAGAATCTCCTGTGTATGGATCAAGTGGTGCAGATAAGCCTTGCTGTAGCGGCTGTCCACGTACGATGTACCGTCAGGATCGAGCGGCGAGTAGTCGTCCGCCCATTTGGCATTGCGGATATTGATGGTACCCTGCCAAGTGAAGAGCTGCCCGTTACGGCCGTTGCGCGTAGGCATGATGCAGTCGAACATGTCCACACCGCGGTCTATCGCTTCCAGTATATTGATCGGAGTACCTACCCCCATGAGGTAGCGCGGACGATCTTTGGGGAGGATCCCGTTGGTCAGTTCGATCATCTCGTACATCTTTTCCGTCGGCTCTCCCACGGCCAATCCTCCGATGGCATTTCCGGCAGCACCGACGGCAGCCACCATCTCGGCCGATTGGCGGCGCAGATCGGGATAGACGCATCCCTGTACGATGGGGAATAGCTGCTGCTCATATCCATAGAGAGGCTCTGTCTCACGCATTCTGCGCAGGCAACGTTCCAACCAGCGTCCGGTCAGGAGCATCGAGCGACGTGCATATTCGCGGTCGGCATCACCGGGGCAACATTCATCGAAAGCCATGATGATGTCCGCTCCGATAACGCGCTGGATGTCCATGACCCTTTCGGGTGAAAAAAGGTGCTTGGAGCCGTCTATATGGGAACGAAAAGTAGCACCCTCCTCTGTGATCTTCCGATTCTCCGCCAAAGAGAATACCTGAAAACCTCCGCTATCCGTGAGCAAAGGCCGCTCCCAGCTATTGAACTTATGCAAGCCTCCGGCACGCCTGAGCACATCCAGTCCGGGACGGAGATAGAGGTGATAAGTATTGCCGAGTATGATCTGAGCCCGAATATCCTCTTCCAACTCGTGCATGTGCACGGCCTTCACGCTCCCGACCGTGCCTACCGGCATGAAGATGGGAGTCTCTATAGCGCCATGGTCTGTAGTCAACAGACCGGCACGCGCTTCGCAGTCGGCACATGTATATTGGAGATCGAATGTCATGGGCTATTCCTCTGATTACGGAAAACAAAAATAGTCTTTTTCCCCGAGCCCATGCCATCGCAGGAAGCAAGAGGAGCAGCGCGGGGGAGAGCAGGTGTAGGAAGCAGAGCGGACTGTAAGCCCCATGCACAGTCCGGCAATCGTCAGTCGGGATAGTTCAGGTTCTCCTCCGTTGCCACATCGAGCACCTCACGCAGGTATTTCTCGGCCTCATATTTGGCCATTGGCAGGTTGTGCAGCAGGCAGTTGCCACAGTCGCGTGGCTCCGTACCCGGCACTTCTCCCTCGAAGTCTCTGATGAAGCGGAAAGTCTCTTGCATAAGGGGCAGTATATCCTTCGACACATAATCGCCTCGCATCAGAAAGTAATTGCCCGTAAGGCAACCCATCGGCCCCCAGAAAACGATCCGGTCCTTATAGAGCGGATGATTGCGCAGATAAGTTGCGGCCAAATGCTCGATCGTATGCAGTTCGGGTGCTCCAAGCACCGGTTCGCGATTGGGCTCTTTCATTCGAATATCGAAAGTCGTAACCACCTCTCCTCCCACATAGTCCTTGCGAGAGACATATATGCCTCGTTTGAGACGAATATGATCTAACTGAAAACTGGGTATTTTTTCCATCTCCATATCGGGATTGTCTGATTTCTACATTGCACTGAATACTCTTTCGAGAATAGAAAAGGTAGCCGAAGAGGCCTTGCTCCAGAAGTCCATATACTCCGCGAAGTTATCCCGACCTTCGCCGGCAATATCGCTGATAATACGCACAGCGATGAAGGGGACTCCATATATATACGCCGTCTGGGCCACCGCAGCGGACTCCATATCCACGGCAACGGCATCGGGAAAAGTACGGCACACAAAGTCCTGCTCCTCGGCTGACGAAAGGAAACGATCGCCACAGCAGACCACGCCCTCTCGGACAGGTACCGGAAGCGAACGAAAAAGGGTGAGAAGGTCCTCCGAAACGGGATAATACAGGGGAAAACCCTGCACCTGCCCCCAAGCGACATCGGCTCCGCACGAAACATCGTGATAGCACACAGCCGTGGACACTACCGTATCATGGACAGCCACATTCTGCCCCAATCCTCCGCTCACGCCTATATTGATGAGGTAGTCGGGACGATAGCGGTGGATCAGTTCTCCGGCACAGACAGCAGCAGCCACCTTCCCTATTCCGCTCAGGGCGTATATAACGCGGTGTCCTCCGACAATTCCGACGACGGCACGGAAAACCGGATCCCGTATTTCTTCCTTATTTTCGAGGATGTCCGGTAGCAGGCGAAACTCTTTCTCCATGGCTACTACCACACCGATAGTCTTGTTCATTGCTGTACGGGCTTCTATTCTTCGATCGGCCAAAGGTATATCATCTGTCGCAATTATGTTTGTATGCAGAGTTGTCAGCTGCATATCCCCTTTAGAGTCGTTCGAGAGGATTCGTCCGCATGGGGATGCCGACAAAATTGCCGAACGAGAAAAGCGCAAATCGTGGTGCGCAAATTCCGGAAAAGTCGCGCCAAAAAAATTTCGATCCCACGCGTAAAATTTTCACTTCCCGAACCAAAGTGAAAAAGTTTACGAACCACGTTTTTCGGAACGTGGGAAAAGAAAATTTTGGTGTGCAAAAAGGTTGAGCAATCTCCGCGGCTATGCCTCGCCGAACGTGGGAGTTTTTTCAAAAGAGAGTTGGCCGGCGATCATAGCAGCCTGCGCATGCCCCCGGAGCGTCCCGGGCGACACTATTGGTAATGTCACAGTCTGTCAGTATCTTTGTGTCAGATTGGATTCATAGAAGACGGTAAGCCGATGCCTCCCGGCATGACTTATCATTGAAAGCCGATCCGCATATGTACGGTTCACAAAGCGGACTTTCCCGTCTGTCGGGAAGTCTGCCGAATGATTAAAAGGGAATTTGGTGCAAAGCCAAAACTATCCCCGTAGCCGTATGGTCGTACCTGTCGCTACAGAACGATGCCACTGCGCGCCGGCGCGGGAAGGCGTAGCGATTTAGGCCGAGTCGGAAGACCTGCCGTACATGGCGAAAGGATGCTGCCATTTTTTGGGGCCGGTATCATACAGTATTAATTCTTTCGGGTCGAAGAGGATTGATTCACATCGGGCACCTGCCTCCGCGAGGGTATGGCATAGTCTGCGAATCCGTTTTGTTCGTCTCGGATCATACTAACGATTCAGCTATGCCCAAGAGGTTCGGATGGCTTATCTATACGTTTATCGCCTTTGCCTTATACTCCTGTAATGGCTCTTCACGCGGGAGAGATACCCGAGTGGAAACGGTGTCGATAGATACGGCCGATTTTAATTTCCCTGTCAGATTCGAATATGCCAAAGGCATACAGGCCGTCAATCATACCGGCTACAAGACCATCTATATATTCCATCCGGACAAGCCGGATACGATGGCCGTCTATGTCCTTTATCCCCGCGATGGCAAGCGTCCTGAGACGACACACCCGAAAACGCAGTACATCCCCATACCGGCACGCAGTATAGCGTGTCTGTCCACGACACAAATAGGCTCGCTTCCCCTACTCGATCAGATAGACAAACTGGTGGGTTGCATCAACCTGAAAAACATTTGCAACGCCGACATCCGCAGCCGCGTAAAGAAAGGCTATGTACAGGAGATCGGCACCGGTATGACCAAAAATATAGAGCAGATAGCCGGACTCCGCCCGGAGATCCTCCTGCAGGATTTATTCCACATCTCAGACAAGGACGAAGAGCTGATCGCATCGGGCATCAACACCGTATTATACAACGAATGGAAAGAGCGGGATCTGCTCGGCCGTGCCGAATGGATGAAGCTGACGGCGATGCTCCTCGGCTGCAACCGTCGTGCTCATGAGGTTTTCGAACAGATAGAATCGGAGTATGCGGATGCTCGCAAATTGGTAGCAGATAAGACCGACACCATTGCCATCATGTACGGGCAGGATTATAGTGGGACTTGGTATCTGCCCGGAGAGTACAGCTACAGTACAGCCATGTTCAGAGATGCACGAGTATCTTTCGACTATGCAGCCGGCAAAGTCAGTAGCCAGCCGTGCAGTTTCGAGTATATTTTCAGTCGCCATCGTCACGCCGGAATCTGGATATGTACGATGATGGGAAACATCAAGACAATAGATGAATTTCTCGCTCTGAACGAACGCTACCGACATTTCGATGCCACCCAAACCGGCAAGGTCTACATCGACCGCAAGCGCGTGAACGAGAATGGGGGCAATGACTACTGGGAGAGTGGACTGTATCGTCCCGATCTTTTGCTCAAAGACATCATCAAAATCACTCGGCCGGAGCTTCTGCCCGAGTACGAGACTTCATACTGGATAGAACTGAAAAGGCCATGACGCGGTCCTCATTGATATTCGGCACACTCTTTCTACTGACTGCCGTGGCTTTCGTGGCCGACCTCATATGGGGCAGTCTGGATATATCGCCGGCCGACGTGCTGCAAGCTCTGACCAACGGATCGGATATGCAAACGACCAATGACTATGTCATTCGCAATTTCCGTCTGCCGAAGGCTCTGACCGCTCTCTTTGCCGGTGCCGGCATATCCATCGCAGGTCTGCAAATGCAGAGTCTCTTCCGCAATCCCCTGGCCGACACCTCCATTCTGGGGATCAACAGCGGAGCAGGCCTTGGCGTGGCTCTGTATATCATGTCGTTCGCTATCATTCCGGGCCTCAGTCTGTACTCCGGCTCGGCTGACACATGGGGCGTAGCCACGGCAGCCTGCATAGGTTCCATGCTGGTACTTCTGCTCATCTCGGCTGTAGCAGCGTGGCTCAGAGATATGGTCTCGGTGCTGATTGTCGGAGTAATGGTCGGCTTTTTGGCCAGTTCGTTCATTTCCATTCTCCAGTTCTTCTCCGACAACGAAATGCTCAAAGGTTATCTGATCTGGTCTTTCGGGAGCGTGGCCGGCACTACATGGCGACAGTTATCGCTGATGATCCCCATCGTTTCGGGGGGCCTTTTGCTCTCTATGCTGATGCCTAAGTATATGAATGCGCTCAACATAGGAGAGAACTATGCTCGCAGCGTAGGTATCCATGTGGAGCGGCAGCGAATCGTCCTGATCGGCATCACGAGTATTATTACCGGCACAATTACGGCTTTCACCGGTCCCATTGCCTTTTTAGGAATAGCCGTCCCCCACTTCACGCGCATCCTGTTCAAAAGCTCGGACTACCGCATACTGCTCCCGGGCACGATGCTGTGCGGTGCTCTGCTGATGCTCGTGTGCGACATGATCACGCAGGTACCGGGCAAAGGCTTTGTACTGCCGATCAACGCCATCACCTCGATGATCGGTGCTCCTGTAGTAATCATGACGATCGCTCGCAACCGTAAAAAGCGTTTAATCTTCAACTGAACAGGCAATGATCCATACCGACAACGTGACCCTGACGGGACTATCTACCGGATACCGAAGCAAGAAAACGGAGCGCATCGTATCGAAGCAAATCGATCTCTCCATGCTCAGTGGCGAACTGGTGATGCTGATGGGTCCGAACGGCTGTGGCAAATCCACGCTTATGCACACCATCGCAGGATTACTGCCGCCTATTGCAGGCAAGATCACCATTGCCGGACGTGATATACACGGCCTCCGTATGAGAAAAAAAGCCAAGATGCTTAGTCTGGTACTGACCGACAAGATAGCGGCCACAAACCTGACTGTTCGGGATATTGTCGTCATCGGACGCTATCCCTACGTCAATTATCGCGGCAGCCTGACTGCAAAGGACAAGGAGATTGTGAACGAATCGCTCGTAGCATGCCGACTGACGGGATTCGAGTCGCGCCAATACGGAGAGCTAAGCGATGGAGAAAAACAACGTGTGATGATAGCCCGCGCTTTAGCCCAACAGACCCCCGTGATGCTTCTCGACGAACCTACGGCACACCTCGACCTGCCAAGCCGTCTGGAGGTGATCATCATGCTGCGCGAATTGGCACGCAAGACGAACAAGAGTATCCTCGTTTCTACCCACGAAATGGATCTGGCCCTGCAATGGGCGGACACGGTATGGCTGATGAACAGCCAAGGGGAGATTTGTCGTGGGGCACCGGAGGATTTGGTACTGAACCACTGTTTTGAGAAAGTATTCGGCAACGACACTCTTTCTTTCAATATAGACAGCGGAGCCTTCTCGGTCAAACATAAAACGGCTACACCTGTTTCTGTAAAAGGACAGGGTGCAGCCTACAAATGGACACTGAGTGCTTTGCACCGGAATGGTTATGTGGAATCCGCAAATGCCTCCGGCCGCAAAATCACCGTGGGAGAGGGCTGCTGGATTCTACAGGAGGGCGATTCTTCGAAAAGCTTCGACTCCATCGGTTCCTTGCTGCAAACGCTGCACGCTCACCACGAATGAATGCTTGTGAAACAAACCATCCTATGCAAAACCCTACAATAGATTTCGACAAAGAAACGCCTCTGTTTTACAGTCCTATGGGCGATCCTCTTTACCACCTGAAGGAAAGTATGATCGTTGGCTTCGCAGGACGCAGAGGAGTCGTGAGCACCTGCAATCTCAATGGCGGCTACCGAGAAGACCTCCGATATGCCTTCAACAACAGTTGCGGGAGGGATCCCGACGTAATAGCCAAACGCTCTGTCGGGATGCGAGGAAAGACTATGACCGAACACTACGCCACCTTAGCGGAAGAATTGGGACTCCCCCTTGACAGAACCACGGGCATGGGTACTGCTGCCCTGATCGAAAATACGGCAACCTCCTCCCGCCAATACCACGGAGTAACGGTCATGGCGGTTGCCACGGCAGGCATAGACGTAAACGGTGGACGGGCAGGAGAACCCGCAGCATACAACGAATTTACCCAAACCGACCTGATCAAGCCGGGCACCATCAACGTATTCCTGTTCATCGACGCCTCATTGGATGCAGGGACACTGACACGCGCTCTCGTCACCGCTACCGAAGCCAAAACGGCAGCCCTACAGGAACTGATGGCAAACAGCATGTATTCAGAAGATTTAGCCACCGGCTCCGGAACGGATTCGCTGATAGCCATCTGCAATAAGGAGTCGGAGATAGTGCTTCAAAATAGTGGCAAACACGTACTTCTGGGCGAAATGATAGGCCAAAGCGTGAAAGAGGCTATTACCGAAGCCTTATCCCGACAGACGAAGATGACCCCCACACGCCAAGCTTCGATAGAATGGCAAACCAAACGCTACGGAATAACGAAAAATGCGATCGTCTCCGAATGTCTCCGGCTGTATCCACAGCTGAAAAAAGAGCTTGTAGAAACAGAAATCGGCACTATAGACAGAGACAATCGTCTGTTAGCCGCAGTGGCTGCCATAGCTCATTTATGCGACCAAAACCGCTGGCAAATCATCTCGGACAAGAGCATGACAGGCACAGCCGAAAACATATTGCATACGATACTCTCGGAAGAAGGCATATCCGAGGGAACAAACAGCACGGACATTGTATCCGAACAGAGTGCGCCGGCATATCGTCAAGTGTTGTCTCTCTGCCTCCATACCCTTGCAAGAGTACTCCACAACAGAATTATTCATTCATCACTTTAACATATCAATAATTATGAAAAAGTTTTTCTTCGCGCTATTATCGATTGGTATTTCAGCGCAGGCTTTTGCCAAGACGGACAATGTCCCGACAGATTCGCTACAAGTACACAATCTTCAGACCGTCACGGTCTATTCTACACGCACGGCTGTACCTCTAAAAAAGATTCCGGCCAAGATGGAACTCATCCCATCGCGCAACATCAAGCAGTCCGGCTTCAACAACATGACCGACATCCTCAAAACGCAAAGTTCGCTCGATGTCATACAATACCCGGGCTTTAGTTCGAACATCGGTATGCGCGGTTTCAAGCCTTCCGGCAAGTATGTAACTGTATTGGTAAACGGCATCCCTGCGGGAACGGACAATATCTCTACGCTCAACACAAGCAACATCGAGCAAATCGAGATCCTCAAAGGCCCGTTCTCTTCCATCTACGGCACCAATGCCATGGGCGGTGTGGTGAACATCATCACCCACAAATCCAAGGACAAGATCCATGGCAACGTTTCTCTATTCGGCGGTAGCTACCAAACCATGGCCGGATCATTCAACTTGGGTGGCCGCTTTGAGGATATTTTCTCATTCGATCTTAGTCTGGGCTTGGACAAGCAGAACAAGGACTATAAGACCGGATCAAACAGCTTACTCTCACTAAGCAAACTGGAAGAAACGATCTTGGATGGAGATAGCATCAAAAGTTGGAAAATGAAGGCCAGTGACTATACTGTAGCAACGGGACGTCTGCGTTTCGGCATCGACTTCACACCCGAATGGTCGCTGAATCTGTATCAGAACGTATTCCTCGGAGATGCTATTCCTACAGGAGGATCTATATGGGGTGTTTACGGAGAATCCAAGAAAAATCTGAATCGCTCTTCGACATCTTTCGAGCTGGTCGGCAAACAAGGCTGCCACACGCTTCAGTTCTCCCCCTACTTCAACATAGAGAAATCGGAGAACTATAACAATGCGGATCCTACCGGCTTCATCAACTACAAGAGCGACTACTACACCTATGGTGCCCTGCTTCAGGACAAGATCTCATTTGGTGGACAAAATATCGTACTCGGAGTAGACAGCCGAAATATGACGATGGAGTCGGAAAGATTCGATCAGCCGGATGTAAATACAATGCCATACAACCCCGGATACGCCACTAACAATATCGGTTTGTTCGGACAAGCCAATTTCTATCTGCTGAACGATGCTCTATCGATCTCTGCCGGTGCACGTGCCGACTTTATGTTCTTCAATCTGAAAGAGAACAAGTATCTCAACAATGAAGCCAAACAGGAAACTCACAATGTGATCAATCCGAATGTAGGAATCAAATATGAATTCGTGAAAGGCCTTACAGCTCATGGCACATTCGGTAGTGCATTCACGGCTCCCGATGCTTTCCAAAAAGCAGGCCAGTACGTAGGGCCGTTAGGTACAACCTTCGGCAATCCAGATTTGAAACCAGAAAAGTCCATGACTTGGGACTTCGGTATCGGATACAGTAATGCTCGCTGTGGTATTCAAGCCGATGTAACCTACTTCCACACGGACCACAAAGACATAATCCTGACCAACACCGACTACACCACCAATATAACCACATTCATGAACGCGGACAAAGGTCGTATGAGCGGTATCGAGGCCCTTTTGTCTTATGACTTCGGAAGTCTCTTTGCCAATAAGTTCTCTCTGCGTGCATTTGCAAACGCCACATTCATGCTCAATTCCGAGATGAAGAAAAGCGAGACCGATGGCCCCTGGAGCGAAATGTACTACGTTCGCAAACAGAACATCACATTCGGTATCGAATACCGTGGTAAAGAAGGACTTGAACTGATGGTCAACGGTCGTTTCATGGGACGCCGGATCGAGCAAAACTGGTACGCTTACTATCCTCAGGTTCGTCCCAAACTTCAGCAACTACTCGCAGCAGAAGAGCCTGAACTGGCTGCTCAGGGACTGCTCCGCCATCCGCAAGCAATGGTGTTCAATGCCTCCGCTTACTACCACATGAACAAATACCTCACCTTCGGTGTGAATCTGAACAACATCCTGGACGAACTCTATACGGAGAAAGACGGCTACCACATGCCGGGACGTAACATCATGGGTAAGGTTATGGTCAACTTCTAATTCTCTTCCTGAGATGCAGATATAAAAGGGAGCCAGTCTCCCTGTACAATCCTCACAGAGCAAAGCGGATATTCCTCTCATACCGAGAGTGGGTATCCGCTTTCTGATTTATACCTCCTTCCGAACCTCTCTCGACATGGCCCTTTACGCCTGTGAAAATCGCTGTTTCACACACTGAAAAACGTGGCGCGAGAAAAATTCGATTTTGGCGCGAGAAGCAAAAAATTCCCGAACCAAAACGAAAAAAAAGTCGCGCGCTTTTTTCAAGAAACACGTTCGTAAAATCAGCGGATTTTGGTTCCTAAAATCATTTTCCTCCTCTCTCCATCAAACAAAAAGCCCGGCGAAATATACATTTAAGGCCTTGTAGGAATCAGGTCTTAACGGTCTTCTCTATCGAAAAGGAAAGATCAAAATTTGGCCGCTGTCTATGCTAAATTATTCATCTTCTCCTTGCTATAACGATGAGTGATAAATCATTCGGAAAAAGCTGCTTTATGGGGAGTCTGAATATTTTGATCACTATCTTTTGCGTTACTCTTTCACGTCGAAAATGACAGAAATTGGCAGGGAAAACCCGTGCGACACTGTAAATTAAATACTTACCTTTGCAATAGTGACATTAAAACGACAAAAAGACAAAATCAAATAACAAATCTGAAATGAAAGAATTTTTCAAAATGTTTTTCGCCTCGGTCCTCGGGGTTATAACGGCAGGAATCATCCTGTTTTGTATCTCTCTATTTATCTTTTTCGGCATCGTAGCCGGTATTGCCTCCAAGGCAACGGGAGGAGCTATTCCGAAAATCGAAGCAAACTCCATCCTACATATAGACAATTCCTCTTTCCCTGAGATCGTATCGGCCAATCCTTGGAGCATACTCACAGGCAAGGACGAAGCCGTATCGCTCTCACAGGCAGTCGAAGCCATCGGCCAAGCCAAAAATAATCCTAACATAACCGGTATTTTCCTCGATCTGGACGACCTTTCCGTCGGCATGGCATCGGCAGAGGAATTGCGTCGCGCGTTGCAGGATTTCAAGATGTCCGGCAAGTTCGTCGTATCCTATGCCGACAGATACTCCCAAAAGGGTTACTACCTCTCCAGTATTGCAGACAAACTCTACCTCAATCCGAAAGGAATGCTGGGGCTTATCGGGATTGCTACCCAAACGATGTTCTACAAAGATGCCCTCGACAAATTCGGCGTGAAAATGGAGATCTTCAAGGTTGGTACCTACAAGGCAGCCGTAGAGCCATTCATGCTCAACGGGATGAGCGATGCCAACCGCGAACAAATCACCACATACATAAACGGGCTTTGGGACAAGATCACATCCGATATTGCAGAGTCGCGCAAGACGGCAATGGACTCCGTGAAAATGTTTGCCGACAAAGGCGAAATGTTCGGCCTTGCGGAGAAAGCGGTGGAAATGAAGCTCGTAGACGAGCTGGCTTACCGTACCGATGTGGAGAAAGAACTCAAAAAGATGTCCCAGCGCGGAGAGAAAGATGAGCTTCGGTTCGTATCGCTTTCTCAGGTTCTGGCCAATGGCCCGATGAACAAAACGAAAGGCAGCCGGATCGCCGTTCTCTTTGCCGAAGGTGAAATAACGGAAGAAATAATAAAGAAGCCGTTCGACACCGATGGTAGCTCCATCACACAAGAACTCGCCGAAGAAATCAAGGCAGCAGCCGATGACGATGACATCAAAGCCGTAGTACTTCGTGTCAATTCTCCGGGAGGTAGTGCTTTCACTTCCGAACAGATATGGAAGCAGGTAGTGGATCTCAAGGCCAAAAAGCCTATCGTGGTCTCCATGGGCGACGTGGCAGCCTCGGGCGGATACTACATAGCCTGCGCAGCCAACAGCATCGTGGCAGAGCATACGACTCTGACCGGCTCCATCGGCATATTCGGCATGTTCCCGAACTTTGCAGGCGTAGCCAAGAAGATAGGAGTGAATATGGACGTCGTACAGACATCCAAGTATGCAGACTTGGGCAACACTCTCGCACCGATGACGGTCGAAGATCGTGCCCTCATCCAACGCTACATAGAGCAGGGCTACGACCTCTTCCTCACTCGCGTATCGGAAGGCCGCAACCGCACCAAGGCGCAGATCGACAGCATCGCTCAAGGCCGCGTATGGCTCGGCGACAAAGCTCTTGCACTCGGTTTGGTGGATGAGCTTGGAGGTTTGGACACAGCTATCAAACGGGCTGCGACACTGGCTCAGCTCGGTAGCAACTACAGCATAGAGTACGGCAAGACCAAGCGCAACTTCTTCGAAGAGTTGCTCTCCTCATCAGCGGCGGATATGAAGTCTGCCATCCTGAGTACCATTCTCTCCGATCCGGAAATAGAAGTTCTGCGCGAACTCCGCTCCATGCCGACCCGTCCTTCGGGCATACAGGCACGTCTCCCCTATTACTTCATGCCGTACTGATAAATGAGACAACCGTAATTGCCGAAGAGATGGATGCGCCTCGTATCAACAAGTGGCTCAAACCGCTTTCCGCCCTCTACGGGGTGGGCGTGAGGTTGCGCAACTATCTCTTCGACAAGAACGTCCTGATTTCGAACTCTTTCGACATCCCTATCGTCTGTGTAGGCAATATCACCATCGGCGGCACCGGTAAGACTCCCCACGTAGAATACCTGATTCGGCTCCTGCATCCACGCTATCGTATAGCGGTGGTTAGCCGCGGCTATAAGCGGAAAACCAAAGGGATGATCGTTGCAACCGAAGGATCGACTGCATGGGATATAGGAGACGAACCCCGTCAGATCAAACGAAAATATCCGGACCTGACCGTCATCGTAGATGCTGACCGGAGCAGAGCCATCGGCTATCTATGCGATCTGGCAGAAGAACAAAGGCCGCAGCTCATCATTCTGGACGATGGTTTCCAACACCGTAAGGTGAAAGCAGACCTGAACATAGTACTCACAGACTACAACCGTATTCTGACCAAGGACTATCTGCTTCCGGCCGGTCGTCTGAGAGAGCCTGCCGGCTCTATACAGCGAGCCGACATGGTAATCCTGACCAAATGCCCCGACGATCTTGCTCCCATAGATCTTCGAGCAGCCAAACGCGACTTGGCCTTATATCCGCATCAGAAGCTGTTTTTCTCCAAATTCCTGTACGGGCAGGGACTGAAGCCTTTGTTTTCCGATCAGCCTCCTTCGGCAGAAGTACACTCTGTGCTGGCTATCGCCGGAATAGCAAGTCCGAAACTGTTCTTCCGAGAGATCCGCACCCGATTCCCCTCCGGAACGGATCGCATCTATCCGGATCATCATGAGTTCACCGACAGAGAGATCGGTCTGCTCGTCGAAGATTGGCAGGAACTGTGCCGGAAAGATGCCGATGCCATAGTGGTATGTACCGAGAAAGATGCCATGCGACTGGCCCTACGGCGATCTTCTTTTCCGCAAGAGATGCAGGAAAGATTTTATTACCTGCCGGTAGAAGTAAAGCTGATGTTCGATCAGGAAAAAGTATTTGTCGATAGGCTGCTGGGAGTCATCCAACACAAAAAATAAGCGTAATGAAACGTACCGAAATATCTTCTCTGGGTGAGTTCGGACTCATCCGGCACCTCACCGATTGCGTCCGACTGAAAAACCCCGGCACCCTCAAAGGCATAGGGGACGATGCTGCCGTCATCTCATTCGATGAAGGCATGAAAGCACTTGTCACCACCGATATGCTCCTCGAAGGAATCCACTTCGACCTCACTTATACCCCTCTCAAACATTTGGGATACAAGAGTGCGGTAGTAAACTTCTCCGACATATATGCCATGAACGGTACACCGCGGCAGCTGACGGTTTCCATCGGCGTATCGGCACGGTTCTCGGTAGAGGATATAGAACAGATCTATCAGGGTATCCTCACGGCCTGCGATGTCTACGGCGTAGACCTCGTAGGAGGCGATACCTCGGCGTCGCTCACCGGATTGTGTCTGAGCCTGACCTGCATCGGGGAGGCACGAGAAGAGGAAATAGTGTATCGCAGCGGAGCCAAACCGACCGATCTGATCTGCGTGAGCGGAGACCTCGGCGCAGCCTATATGGGACTCCAGCTACTGGAGCGTGAGAAAGCGGTTTACCGGGGAGAGAAGGACTTTGCACCGGATTTCGCCGGTCATGAGTACATACTCGAAAGACAACTGAAGCCGGAAGCACGCAAAGACATCGTGGAGAAGCTACGCTCGGCCGGCATCAAACCGACAGCCATGATGGACATATCGGACGGGCTATCGTCCGAACTCCTCCATATAGCGCATGCCGGAAAGGTCGGCATCCGTATATATGACGACAAATTGCCCATCGACTACCAGACGGCAGCCATGGCGGAAGAGTTCAACATGAATCTCTCCACAGCCGCTCTGAACGGGGGTGAGGACTACGAATTGTTGTTTACCGTACCTCTCGCCCGTCTCGATGATATTCAGCGAATAGAGGGCATCCGCCTGATCGGCCATATTACGGAAGAGGCCGACGGTCACGTTCTCGTGGCACGAGACGGAACGGAGATTACCTTGGTGGCACAAGGATGGAATGCAGCAAAGGCTCTGAATGGGTAGTATCCGACTGCAAAACCTCACAGAAGGGGAAATAAAAGGACGTCTGCTCCGACTGGCTCTGCCCATCATGGGTACTTCCTTCGTGCAGATGGCTTATAGCTTTACCGATATGGCCTGGTTAGGCCGGTTGGGTAGCAAGTCCGTAGCAGCCGTAGGTATTGTGGCGGTACTGACGTGGCTCTCCAGTTCCATATCGGCTGTCAATAAGACCGGCAGTGAAGTGACGATAGGCCACAGTCTCGGCAAGGGTTCCATCGAGGAAGCACGACGATACGCTTCGCACAACGTTTCGATGTCCCTGCTGATCTCCTCCGTCATCGCTCTTCTGTTTTTCCTTTTCCCACACTTTTTCCTCGGCATATATCATTTGGAGGACGATGTACACGCTTTGGCTCTTACCTACCTGCGCATAGTGGCATGCGGCCTGCCTTTCACCTTTGCAGCCACCGCATTCAGTGGCATCTACAACGGAGCCGGCCTCAGCTCTATACCCTTCAAGGTCAGTAGCACGGGGCTGGTACTCAATATGATTCTGGATCCGTTGCTGATATTCGGACTGGGATGGGGGACGATCGGAGCGGCCATAGCCACGCTGATCGCTCAGATATTCGTATTCGTTCTGTTCGTTTACAGGCTCAGATGGCAGGACAAGCTGTTGGATTGCTTCCCGTTCTTCGTCCGACCGGACAATATACATAGCGGTCGCATCTTGCGTATCGGTCTGCCTGTAGCTGCTCTCAACTCTCTCTTCGCCATCATCAATATGATGCTTGGCCGTCTGGCTTCGCAGCAAGGAGGACATATCGGAGTGGCAACGCTGACTACGGGCGGACAGCTGGAAGCCATCACTTGGAATACTTCGCAAGGATTCAGCACGGCACTAGCTACTTTCGTGGCTCATAATTACGCTGCCCGTCAGGGCAAACGTATATTTTCTGCCTATCGTTATACCCTACTCTACTGCTCCGTTTTCGGCATTCTCGGCACAGTGCTTTTCGTTTTCTTCGGTAATGAAGTATTCCGACTTGTGGTACCGGAAAAAGAAGCCTATCTGTCGGGAGGTATTTATCTGCGCATCAGCGGCTATTCCCAGCTACTGATGATGTTGGAAATAGCCACTCAAGGCCTGTTCTACGGGACGGCACGGACGGTTTTCCCTGCCGTTATCAGTATCGGAGGGAACCTCCTGCGGATTCCACTGGCTCTGCTGCTTATCGGTATGGGCTTCGGACTGGAATCGGTATGGTGGGCGATCAGCCTCTCATCCATGCTCAAAGGTGTAGCCATCGTGTGTGGACTACCCTATCTCAACAGACGTATCAAACGACATAGCCAACCCCTACCCGCTTCGCAATGAAATACATCGCATATACATTCGAACTCACATGCCGACCGGACGAACTGACTTTGGAGACGGCATACGACCTGCTTAGTGCCGAACTTGCCGAAATAGGATTCGAGAGTTTCGAGCAAAATGAGACTTGTCTTCGTGCCTATATCCCTGCCTCCACCGATATAGCATCCGACATTCCTGCACTATTGGAGCGGTTTCTGCTGCCGGATCTTCTGTGGCAATACTCATCCGAGATCCAGCCCGACATCAACTGGAACGAACAGTGGGAAAAGAACTTCTTCCGCCCCATTCGGATCGAAGACAAATGCCTCGTACGAGCACCTTTCCATCCGACCGATCCGGATATACCGCTCGAGCTGATTATTTCTCCTCAAATGGCCTTTGGGACAGGGCACCATGAGACTACTTCGCTGATGATGAGCTATCTTCTCGATATGGATTTGCGTGGATTGAGAGTTCTGGACATGGGTTGCGGTACGGGGATCCTTGCCATCTTAGCTCGCAAGCTCGGAGCCTCTTCTGTCACAGCTATCGACATAGACGACTGGTGCATACGCAACACGGGCGAGAATGCAGCTCTCAATGGAATTCGGGATATTGATGTTCGTATAGGCGACGCATCTCTTCTTGCCGATTGTCCGATGTTCGATCTGATTATCGCAAACATCAATCGTAATATTCTGCTGAACGATATGTCCGCATACAGATCCCGACTCGGTAATGGTGGCACCCTGCTGTTAAGCGGTTTCTATACGGAGGATATACCGATCCTTACTGAATGCGCCGGAACGCTGGGTCTGACTCATTCGAAAACGCGCTCACGTAACAACTGGGCTGCACTGCGGTTTACCGCCGGCTCCTAAAAGATAAAAAGGGGCGAGAGCTTCGGGAAGCACAGGAAACTAAAAAGAAAGTGTCCCGCACCTTGCAGTACGGGACACTTTCTTTTTGTGAGGTATAGGATATTCGAGTTATCTGAAGAGTGTGCCGGCGGCGATCTCATCGGCTACCTGATCACCGCATAGGTAACGAACCACTTCTATGGCAAATGCAAAGACACAGGCAGGGCCTTTGCCCGTAATAACATGTCCGTCACGTGTGGCAGCCTCACCCGTATAATCGGCACCTTCGAGTTTGGATTCAAAACCCGGATAGCAAGTAGCTTTTCTGCCACGGACAAAACCCAAACCACCGAATACCAAAGGAGCCGCACAGATAGCTGCCACAAGCTTTTGGGCGGCATAATGTTCGCTTAGAAGTCGGCGAAGAGGTTCGCAGCTATTCAGATTATCGGCTCCGGGGAGTCCTCCCGGCAAAACCAAAGCATCCACTGCCGGCAAATCGGTCATCAGACGATCGGCCTTAACGGTGATCCCATTGGCTCCCTCTACATAGAGCGAATCCGTAATGGAAACAAATTCGGCGGCTACGCCTCCCCGACGAAGAATGTCGAGCGTGCCTACGGCTTCGGTCTCTTCGAAACCGGGAGCCAGAAATACTAATGCTGTCTTTTTCATATTCCTTATGTTTTTTACTTGATGTCGAAATGATAGGTGATCACTCCCTCCTGATCTCCGCCCCCTGCTATGGCATTGAAACGAGTAGTCTTGGCTGCTTCTATAGCTGCTCGCTGAGCGGCAGCATCCGTGATATTGGTACCGCGCAGACGGATGGAAGCATCGGTCACACGTCCGGCATTGTTTACGACGATGTTTACCCGTACCGTGCCACGAATAGGTTTGCTGTAGCGAGGCTTTTCCGGATAGCCACCATTGCCCACGATAGTACGGCCGGTGAGCGAGTACGAAGAACCGCTACCTCCGGGATTGCCCTGATTGCCATTGGCCTGCGTGCCCGTACCTTGTGTATTGCCTTGCTCGGCACCTCGTCCGAATGCTCCGGCCACATTATTATTGATGGCCTTGCCTGCTTCGGCCTTGCGCTTACGCTCGGCTTCCGCAGCTGCCTCTGCCCGTTTGCGAGCCTCTTCAGCTTCACGCTTGCGTTTCATTTCAGCTTCTTGACGAGCCTTTTCGGCTTTGGCCAAGTGAGGAGCCGGCTCTACGTCCTGATGGAGGTCGGACTCGGCCGGTGCCTGTGGCTTTTTGACTGCGGGCTGTTTCTGCGTTGGAGTTTGTTCCGTCTGTACATCGGGATTGGATGCCGTTTCCTGTGGTGCCGGCTCGAAAGCTCCGGACGAAAGCTCCGTGATTCCGAAATTGACGAGTATCAGCTCTTCCGGTTCTTCGCGCGGAGCGGCACGAAGATGCAGCACGAACAAGAGGGCGATCAGTGCGACATGTGCCCCCACCGATACGGCTATGGCAACGGCATTGCGTTTGACTTTCTCTTGTTGCATGAACTTACTTTTTACTTTGGGCTTTGGTGGCCAGCACCACCTTCATCTTATTCTCCCCGGCCATACTCAGCACCTTCACGATCTCGCGATACGGGACATTCTCATCGGCATATATGGCTACGTACATCTCGGGATTGCGACTCTGCTCCTGAAGCAAGAGGGGAAGTATCTCCTCGAAAGCGACCTCATGCCCTTTGTCCTGACCGAAAGCGGCGAAATAGCGCATATCTTCTGAAATAGTGATCCGCGCCAAAGGAGCTTCGGGGGCAGGTTGTTTATTGGCAGAGGGAAGAGATACGCGCAACGCATTGGGTACGATGAGCGTACTGGTCACCATGAAGAAGATGAGCAGCAGAAAAATCACGTCGGTCATAGAAGCCATGCTAAAGACCTCCGTGACCTTAGTTTTACGTTTCAGACTCATTTTTTGATGGGTTCGTTAAGGAGATCCATAAACTCAAGAGTCTTGGTTTCCATCTTATTGACCACCTTATCCACCTGAGCTACGAGATAGTTGTAGGCGAAGAGCGTTACGATACCGACCACAAGACCGCCTACAGTCGTTACCAAGGCTTCGTATATACCTCCCGAGAGGAGCGCTACATCCACTCCGCCATTGCCGGCATTGGCCATATCGAAGAAAGCACGCACCATACCCGTTACAGTACCCAAGAACCCGATCATGGGTGCTCCGGCTGCAATGGTGGCAATAATGGGCAGTCCTTTTTCCAGCTTACCGATTTCGATGTTTCCGGTATTCTCTACGGCTACCAGTATGTCGTTCATCGGTCGTCCCAGTCGGGTGATCCCCTTGGCTATCATACGGGCAGAAGGGGTAGCCCTGTCCTGACAAAGACGCATGGCCGATTCTATCTTACCCTCGTGGATATAGTCCTTGATCCGATCCATGAACGAATTGTCCTCCCTGCCGGCAGCCCTGATCTCCATCACCTTGCGAACGAATATGTAGATGGCCAAGAGCGAAAGGACTGCCAGTACGACCATGATCCAACCGCCTTTGAGAGCCAGATCCATAATGGACAGGGTAGCTTCTGCCGGTGCGGCAACGGGAGTATTGACAGTAGCGAGGGAGTCGATAGGAGTCCCTGCCGACTGAACGGGGATTTGCAGAAAAGGAATGCTAGGGATATTCATTGGATTATCAATGTGATTGTTACTGTTTCGATTTTTATTTATAACGCGAGTTGGTCTCGATATTGTCTGATGGTCTCCTCCAGTCCCAAATAGAGAGCATCGGCAATCAGTGCATGGCCGATGGAAACTTCGTCCAAATGGGGCAGTCGCTCGGCAAAGTAACGGAGGTTGTCCAGATTCAAGTCGTGTCCGGCATTGATACCGAGACCGAGCGAATGAGCGTGTGCCGAAGCCTTGACATAGGGCTGTACGGCAGCAGCCATGTCCTTATGATAGGTGGCTGCATACGGCTCGGTGTATAGCTCTATCCGGTCTGTGCCTGTCTTGGCAGCCCACGAGATATTGTCCAAGTCGGTATCGATGAATATGGAAGTCCTGATACCCCAGGTATGGAACTGCTCCACCAGACGACAGAGATGGTCGTAGTTCCGGGCTACATCCCATCCGGCATTGGAGGTCAGGACATCGGGGGCATCGGGTACCATGGTCACCTGCTCGGGACGGATTTCCTCGATCAGCCGGATGAAACGCTCGTCGGGATTGCCCTCTATGTTGAACTCTGTGGTCAGTGCCTTTTTCAGGTCGTACACATCCGACCGACGGATATGGCGTTCGTCGGGACGCGGATGGACGGTAATCCCCTGTGCGCCGAACCGCTCACAGTCGAGAGCCACTTGGAGGACATCGGGGACATTGCCTCCGCGTGCATTGCGGAGGGTAGCTATCTTATTTACATTTACGCTTAGCCTTGTCATTCTGATTATTACTAATTTTGCGAACCATGCAAATGTAACGTTTATTTGCTGATCCCTACGAGAAGAGAAAGAGACTCATGAAGAAAATAGCCATATTCGGCAGCCATCACAAAAGCGAACAGGGAGCTTCCATCAAGGCTTTGATCCTGAAGCTGGAAGAAGCCGGTACACCTCTTTACATAGAGCGCAAATTCCTCTCCTTTCTTGAGCAGGATCTGGACTTCCATCCGGCCATTTGCGGAGTGATAGACACCCTGCCCGAGCATATCGACTACGTGATCTGTATGGGCGGCGATGGTACATTCCTGCGCACGGCACATCAGATCGGCGTTTCGCAGATCCCTGTTTTGGGCGTGAATACCGGCCGACTGGGCTTCCTCACCGATGTCGATTGCCACGAAGCCTCGGAGCTGATCACACGCCTGCTGGATGGCGACTTCACCATCGAGACCCGTTCCCTGCTGGAAGTGACCGAAGGCAACGGCTCCTCTCCCTCCTACGCCCTGAACGAAGCAGCCATACTGAAACGCGAAACCGGCTCGATGATTCGGGTAAATGCCTACCTCAACGACGACTATCTGGCGGCTTACGATGCCGATGGTCTCGTGGTGGCCACGCCCTCCGGCTCCACGGCCTATTCTCTGAGCGGAAATGGCCCTATCATCATGCCTGCCTGCCGGAACTTCGTCCTTACGCCCATCGCTCCCCACTCGTTGAATATGCGTCCGCTGGTCGTTCCGGACGATACGGCGATCCGCCTCGAAGTAGACTCGCGCAGTCGGAATTACCTCTTGGTGCTGGACGGACGAACCAGAACGCTCCCTTGTGACACATCCATCCTACTCAAACGTGCTCCTCACACGCTGCGAATGATCCGTCTGCGTCCGCACTCCTTCGCCGAGACCCTGAGGCGCAAGCTCATGTGGGGAGCAGCCGTAAGATAAAGACACTGAGGACAGCGGACACGAGCCAACAGACACTTACCATAGACTACTCCCATAATGGAAGAAAATACAACCATGGTGCTGCGCACCGAAGATCTGGTCAAACGCTACCGAAACCGCACGGTCGTGAATCACGTGTCGATAGAGGTTCGGCAAGGAGAGATCGTAGGGCTGCTCGGGCCAAACGGAGCCGGCAAGACGACGACTTTCTACATGACCACCGGGCTGGTCGTCCCCAACGAAGGACGGATATTCCTCAATGATCAGGACATCACCCAATACCCCGTCTACAAACGAGCACGCGCCGGCATCGGCTATCTGGCACAGGAGGCATCCATATTCCGCAAAATGTCCGTGGAGGACAACATCCTCTCCGTCCTCGAAATGGCCGGATTGCCCAAGACCTATCAGCACGAAAAGCTGGAGAGCCTGATAGCCGAATTTCACCTTGAGAAAGTACGCAAGAATCTTGGCGACCGCCTCTCCGGCGGCGAGCGGCGTCGTGCCGAGATAGCCCGCTGTCTGGCCATATCGCCTCGGTTCATCATGCTGGACGAACCCTTTGCCGGTGTCGATCCTATCGCCGTGCAGGACATTCAGGCCATCGTGGCCAAACTCAAGGACAAAAACATCGGCATCCTCATCACCGACCACAACGTCCACGAAACGCTCAGCATCACGGATCGCGCCTATCTCCTCTTCGAGGGCAAAGTGCTGTATCAGGGCACGGCCGAAGAGTTGGCTGCGAACGAAGTGGTGAGGGAAAAGTATCTAGGACGCGACTTCGAACTCCGCCGCAAACGATTCGACTGATTTCGCTGCACCTGCCGTCTGCCGGTACCTTATAGCTGTTTTTTCGTCATTTCAGGCATGCTGTCCGCTTGTCCAATCAGTTTATTTGATTTCCTTTGCGTTCAGTGAAAGCAGTAATGCAGAGTGAATGGTTTAGCAGGAACCGGTAGATTTCTTTATTTCTTTGGTACGGATATGAAGATATGACACACAGATCGTTAACCGAATTCGGCAATTTCTCTTTTACCTTGTTTCATTAAAAAACCAAAGATGAGTATGAACATCTACGTAGGGAATCTGAACTATCGGGTTCGCGAAGAAGACCTCACAGGTCTGTTGCAACAGTATGGCGTCGTAACGAGCGCAAGAGTAATCACAGACAGAGAGACCGGCCGCTCACGCGGATTCGGCTTCGTCGAAATGGAAGACGAGAACGATGCACGCCGTGCCATCGAAGAGCTGTTCGATCAGGAATTTCAAGGTCGTAAGCTGATCGTCAAAGAAGCACTGGAACGTCCCGAACGTGCTCCTCGCCGTACTTTCCGTCACGAAGATCGCTATTGATCCTTCTCCCACTTCCGGCAAGCCGTATCACAACGCCGATACGGCTTTCTCTCTGAGAGGTCTCCCTCTATTATTCTGACGACACGAATTACAAGACAGGCCGCAGGCACACCATCATACGGTGTTCACCTGCGGCCTGTCTTGCATCTGCTTGCACCCTGACGGCCCCTGTCCCAAGCCATCCCAACCGCAACGAAACACACCTCGCACCGAACATTCCACCCCCCGAACTTGCCATCCGATACAGAGTAGATAGTATCCTCTATCAATAGACCATAGTATCCTCTCATATGAGACTATAGTATCTTCTCATATGAGACTATAGTATCCTCTCACATGAGACCATAGTATCCTCTCATGTGAGACCATAGTATCCTCTCGTATAAGCTTACCAGATAAGCCGGTAGCACCGCCCTACCATCCATTGAGTACAGGATAAGACAAAAAGGGTGTATCGACAACTCCAATTCCACGAGACTCAAGCTCGAAATCGGGGTTGTGATACACCCTTCTCTTCCTATCGATGGCCCCTCCTCCTTCAGGAGAGAATAACGATTTATTCTTTTGTTATCAGTCGGCTGATTTTCCTATGGCCTTTACACTGCATATCGACGACATAATTGCCTCGTCCCAAATTGGAAACATCGATACTCAACTTAGAACTACCGGAATTGGCGGTCACCACAACCGGCCTGCCATACATATCTATAATACGAATGGCCGTTACATCACTTACATTGTCCAGCATCAGCCTATCCGTTGTCGGATTGGGATAAATCCGAATACCTGCTTGCTCTATCTCTTGCAGGCCTTGGTAGTTCAGGATTCTGATGTCATCCATAGCCATTTGATAAGTACCGTTTTTCACGAAAGCCACCTTGATGTCTTTCCCCTTCCATTGAGCCAAATCGAAAGTGTATTCTTCCACATAATGAAAAGGAGAGTTGAACTCATTGGCCAATAAATATCCCTGCTCCCAAGCCTCTTTGGAATAGTCGTATATCATGATATAGAACTTGTTCACATAGTTGGCTTCGGAGTGGTACCACAACCAGAATTTAATCAGAGTTGAGCCGCCGTTAGGCACCTCGAACTGGGGAGTCATCAGCCAGTCATGCTTGGGCTGCCACTGAAGCGTACCACCGATCCATGCGGCAGAATCACCTGAATGAACGAAGCCAAAACCGCCCTGCGGGTCCGTCAATGCCCACATTTCCCATGCTTCCAGACCGCTGGAAGGATAGGGTTGAGGCTTTTTCGTAATAGCACTTGAGACTCCTGTAGTCCAACCCTCATCAAAACCGGGTCCTTCGAAACTTGTAGAAATCAAGGCCTCCTGAGAAAATCCGATAAGATGGAAGCAGAAACTCAATATCAAAACAGCGAATATCCTTTTCATAATACTAATATCCAAAATTGTCTATTGATTCGACATTGTAAAATGAGACACTACTATATTAGATCGCAAATTTTCCCGTGAAGACATGATCTTTGCCGATCTCGACACGATACATATACGTACCTTTGGGATAGCGCCCCAAGAGCACCTGCTCCGATGGGGCGACGGTCTGACGGCAGATGAGCTTGCCGTCCATGCTGTACACAGCTATCTGAGCTTCAGCATATTCACCCGACAAGGTCAGAGTGGCTGTATTCTTGTCAAAGAGCACCTGATACTGCATATCGGAAACAAACTCTACAGCAGTATCTGTGGCAACTTTCCGCTTGAAGACACCACCATAATCGACATGGAATCCCGACAAGAAAACCTCATCTCCGATAAAGGCAAAATTGAGAGGTGTGATATAAAAATCCTGGAAACTGTTGGGGAAGTCTTCGTTGAAATCCACCCACGTTTTACCTTCGTCGAGGGTATAGAAAACACCGTTGGTCGTACTACCTACATACAATACATCCCCATTGGAAGCCATAGCTCGGGCATCGTTGGTAAGGATTTCTGCAGGAGCTGCAACCGGTTCCCAATTCTCGCCATCGGATGTCTTTAGGATAAAGAAGGGTCCGTTGGGCGCGCTGTGTCCCACATACAGATTACCCTTGTGAATAGCCGTGCAGGAAGGATAAAGAGTCTCCCTTATAAACACCCACTTAGTAGCGGCTTCGTCATACTTGAATATGCCTCTGACCGTAAAAGCATACAATACTTCCTTATAAGCCTTCATGGCATACACATAGCATGCTTCATCGAGAGCTACAAGAGCCGAAACATCCGTATTCTTCCACGTCTCGCCCATGTCATCCGAATAGGCTATACCGGCACCAAAACCCGAGGCAAAGAGTTTGCCCTTAAAGAACTCCAATCCATAGCAGTCCGTGATCTCCACGCCCGAAGGGAAGACGGTACCGAAATTAGAAAGGCGCCAATTCTGACCGTTATCGTCCGAACGTGCAATAGAGCCTCCGAATCCACCTAAAAAGATAGTCTGCCCCACCTGACAGCTACTCGTATAAGCAACATCCGACAGCGCGGGAATCTCTGTATAGGTATCTCCCTTATCGGTAGATATGCGCACTCCCAGCGGAGGCACATAAGCACCAGCCAACAGATTGCCATTGGGTGTACTACAGACCAGCCAAGGCGTTTTCGACGGATACTGCGTTGGTTTCCACTGCGCATAAGAAGTCAGTTGCAAACCGAAGAGCAATGAACAAAATGCCCCAAGCCTCAAAAGGCTTTGCCATTGAGGGCGAAATTTGACTGTAAAATTTCCAATCATAATGGTTTTATGTTTTTAAAAAAGAGAAAATGATGTGCTTCGTTGATATTTTAATTGAAATACATGCCCAAAAGATCTTCACAAACCATAGATCTCAATTTTAGAGATATTATGGTAGGACAGCAAGTATTATCAATTACATTTTTGACCAGCCAAAGATAAGAATGTTTTCCGATTAAAATCTAACAAAATCTAATAATATAGAGGAAATATCTCGCAAAATGCACGATCCACTCCCATCTAACAAACAAAAACACCAATCACAAACAAATCGAGATGACAATATGACAAAATACAGGGCAGAGGTTTTCTCAACATGGCATTACTGATTCAACGCACATTAATCTTTGAGATTAAACCAATTATAACATTTATAAAAAAGATAAATCCAAATAAAAATAACAACTACAGCCGGAAAATAAAATAAACGCATTTAGCACAACAATTAAAAACACCCACCTAAGTGTCCGGCCATAGTCGATCTGAGTATGTAGAGAACTTTATCGGGCATCCACGACAGACAAAAATGAAAGACTACAAACTCATCATTAGGAAACATTTTCGATTCTCCGGGTATAAGCATTCTTGTTATATTTGCCACCGACGAGGAGCTGGAAGATAACTCCAAATACACTTTCCAATATCTTATCAGCCAAACACAAATAGATCAACATAAACAGCTAAATGACAACCAGACATGCACAGCACCTATTCGCGCATCCCATCCATATGCTATGAGAGCAGCTACAATAGATATCCTATTCAGACCATCTTACCCGCACCACATTAGAAAAGAGCGTACAGTCAATCATGTATAGGGGCGGGTTAGACCTCCGATAATCCCCCAAAAAGCAAAGGCACCCGTTGAGTTTGCAGTAAAACTCGGTGGGTGCCTTTGCTTTACCTTCCGACGAACGAGCCCCTTCAATGCTCCGATTTATATACAAATCACTTACGATCTATATATTTATCGAAAACGATTTGTATACAAATTTGAAACGTTTTATATATAAATCGTTTTCGATTTATATATAAAACATTACACCAACTCCCCAAAAGTAGATTCTCATCTGCAATCGTTCGTTTTCTTGTCTTTTTTGCTTCAATTTTCCCTCCATATCGGATGCTTATTTAGAATCATTCCAAACTCAGCTTCGTTGTTGAAAACTTTTTTGGCGCGTATTTCTGCTATGACGGAGAGGTTTTCAAGCTCTTTTTGTTGGACTTTTTTCCGGTGCATCCACCTCCTTAGATTTTGCTGCTACCGTTGTATAGGACAAACAAAAAAGTGTATCGCACAACTCCAATTCGACGAGACATAAGCTCGAATTTGGGTTGTACGATACACCCTCTTATTGTCATAGAAGTGCGTTCGGGAAAGCCCCCCCCGAAGCATTCGAAAGGCTTACTCTTTTGTGATCAGTCGGCTGATTTTTCTATGCCCCTTATACTGCATATCCACAACGTAATTGCCTCGTACCAAATGAGAGACATCGATATTCAGCATCAAATTACCCGAATTAGCGGTCGCAATCATCTGCCGGCCATGCATATCGATAATGCGAACAGCTACCACATCTGCAGCATTCTCCAGCATGAGTACATCCGTGACAGGGTTCGGATAGACGCGAATACCCACTTGGTCTATCTCCTGTAGTCCCTGATAGTTCACGATCCTGACGTCGTCCATAGCCAATTGGTAGGTACCGTTTTTCACAAAAGCCACCTTGATGCTTTTTCCTTTCCATTGAGCCAAATCGAAGGAGTATTCCTCCACATAGTGCAATGGGGAATTGAACTCGTTGGCTAACAGATAACCCTGCTCCCAAGCCTCTTTGGCATAGTCGTATATCATGATATAGAACCTATTCACATACGTAGCTTCAGAGTGATACCACAGCCAGTATTTGATCAAGGTAGAACCGCCGGCAGGCACCTTGAACTTCGGAGTCATCAGCCAGTCGTGTATAGACGTCTGGTCGAGCGTGGCACCTATCCACGCAGCAGAATCACCGGAGTGCACATAGCCGAACCCACCCTGCGGATCTGTCAGATCCCACTGTTCCCAAGGTTCCAGACCGGTGGTAGGATAAGGCTGGGGGCCTGTCGTGATAGCATCGGAGACTCCCGTCGTCCAACCCGGATCAAACCCCGGCCCCTCAAAGCTTGTAGAAATAAGAGGCTCTTGCGCCCTACCAATGAGATTAAAGCACAAACCTAATACCAAAAGAAATAACAACTTCCTCATAACATTTCGAATTAAATGACACATTTATTGTTTTACAATACTTCTCGACTTATATATCACACCACCCAAAGGTATTATCGCAAATTTAGCATAAAAGAGATAAGAAGTAGCAGGTACAAACACCCAAATGAATCGTAAAACCGATATGGATAGCCACAACGAGAGTTAAAGCCTCTTCGTTTTAAGCATGAGAAGGTCACTATGCTTGCAAAGAATATGCAGCATTCTATCCAAGTCACCTCGGACAGTCCGCTATAGATATTATATATGTGGGGAAGAGGAAGTCAGAGTTAAAAAAGAAAAGGCCTTTTAACCTGTGCGCTTCATTCGCAGAATCAAAAGGCCTTCTTAAAAGCTAATACAATCAAAAGGACAATGGACTGTTTTTGGGATCTTGGCAACCTCAGGCTGGGAGTCTTATCTACAAATCAGTCTTTTTCATCCCAAGAAATTGTTCCTGACGAGATGCTATCGGAGGTAGTCAATGAAAATCAGGGGGGATATCCCCCCTCCTACCACAAAAGCAGATAACTTCCGACGGGAGATAGTCTTATCTCCTGCGACCGATCAGGTTAAGAAACTCTTCGCGAGTGGTAGACTCCTCAAAAGCTCCTGTAAAGTCGCTGGTAGTGGTCAGAGAGTTCTGCTTCTCCACACCACGCATCTGCATGCACATATGCTGTGCTTCGATAACAACGATAACACCCAGAGGGTTTAGCGTATTCTGGATGCACTCCTTGATCTGGGTGGTCAGACGCTCCTGCACTTGCAAACGACGAGCAAAGACATCGACTACTCGGGGCAATTTGCTCAGTCCCGTTATATACCGATTGGGGATATAGCCCACATGGGCCTTACCAAAGAACGGCAACATGTGGTGCTCGCACATCGAAAAGAAATCGATGTCCTTGACGATGACCATTTGCTGATAATCTTCTTCGAACATGGCTGCACGAAGAATAGCTTCAGGATCCTCGTTATATCCTTTGGTCAAAAACTGCATGGCCTTGGCCACACGTAGCGGAGTTTTGAGTAGCCCCTCGCGCTTAGGGTCTTCGCCGAGCAACGACAGTACTTGGGCGTAATGCTGTTGCAAGCGGCTGCAAGCTTCTTCTTTTTCTATTTCTGTCATTTGTCAGTAACCTTGACGAATCTTATCTCGTACGATGTAAATCTCTCGTGCGTATGAAGGGAATGATTTTTTCAGTAGCTGTTTGGCTTCCTCTGCTTCTTCCCGAGAAGAGAAATCTCCTACAAGAAGACGCCAAAAGGGTGCACGGTAGGTCAGGTAGCAACGCATCTCAGGATGCAACTGTGCGATCTGTGCCGCCCGGTAATTTGCTTCCCGCTTAGAGGTAGCCACATTACCATTATATACCTGTACCCGATAGCCATGCACCAGACGAATATTGCTCTCGCCCTCGATCAGACCGGCTAAACGCCCGGACACCTTGCCCACAGCAGCTTTTACCGATGCAGGCTGGTAGATGATAATGGTGCCTTCGCCTTCGCGTTCTGCACTAAGAGCTTCAAAGATACTGATCGGAGCTTTGCTATGCGCCGATGTAGAAACCTGAGCTTCTGATGACGAATAGCAAATCAACGAAAGCAATAGGAGACTGAAAAAGAAAATCGGTTTCATCTCGTTTGTTTTTCCTTTTGAAATAAAACTCGCCCAAAAGGGTGTCAAAAATAATATGCAATCTTAGAATGCTTCTATGATAGGCAGGAACTTATCCACAGAGAGAGAAGCTCCTCCAATAAGGCCGCCATCTACATCCGGACGGCTAAAGAGCTCTTTGGCATTAGCAGCATTGCAGCTGCCTCCATAGAGAATGGAACAACCGTCAGCGACTTCTTTCCCATACTTGGCAGCGATGCTCTTGCGGATATGTGCATGCATCTCTTGAGCCTGGTCTGACGTAGCTGTCTTGCCCGTACCGATAGCCCATACAGGTTCGTAAGCAAGGATCAATTTGGCAAAGTCCGTCTGATCCAGTGCAAAGAGAGCTTCCTCTATCTGACGGGCTACTACCTCGAAGTGCTTGCCGGCTTCGCGCTCTTCCAGGACTTCACCGACACAGAAAATAGGAGTCAGATCGTTAGTCAAAGCCAACTTTACTTTCTCCATCAGGATTGCAGACGTTTCGTGGTAGTATGCACGGCGCTCGCTATGTCCTATGATCACATACCGAGCACCGGTACTGGCTACCATGGCCGCAGATACTTCTCCCGTATATGCACCCGATTCTTTATCGGCACAGTTCTCTGCTGCAACTGCGATACGTGTGGTATCAATAGCTGCTGCAATACTTGCCAAATGAATAAACGGGGTTCCGATAATCACGTCACAGTTGATCGTACGCCCTTTCAAAGCGGCGTCCAACTCCTTCGCCAATGCAACTCCCTCCTGAAGGGTTTTGTTCATTTTCCAATTGCCTGCTACGATGTTTTTTCTCATACTGATAATGGTTTTACAGGATTAGTATATGTCAAAATTTCAATACTTTGCTATTTTATTTCTGCTCGGCCTTGCTGTTTTTCTGTTTCATTGCGGCGTGGTCCGATATTGAGAACGATCTTCCGGACAATTCCGAACAAAAGGAGGGCAACCCACAACACTAAAACGGATAAACGGCCCCAATAGGAAGGTTGATAAAGTTCCTCTCCTATATATCGATCGAAAAAAGCTTGGGCTTGTCCCACACCGGGGAAATTTGCATCGCTAATCTTACCCTTGATAATGCCATCCTGCAGGATAACCAAAGAGGGATTGCCCCGTGTAATGGTCTTAACGGTAACGGCATCAAGGAAAAGCATCGGGTAATCGGCTCCGGTATTGTATCGCCACGTAGAAATATCGTCCGAACCAGAAGCCGACACCCCATAGAAATCCCAACCATGTGCACGAGCATAATCATACATCTCGGCGATATTGTCCATTTTGTCGTCACTTGCTTTCTCCCAGTTAGGCGATAGAAGCAAGAGGGTTATGCCCTTTTTATTGACGATCTCGGAGGTCACGTCTTCGCCCCCACGAAGCAAAAGGAAATCGGTGACGGGAGGAGTATAACCCTTTTTTATCAGCTTCTCATGCCTATCTACGTATGTCCAACTATCGTCAGGCAAATGATTCATATCGAAATCCTGTCGCTTGCCATTCTTTTCGTAGACAAAGACGTATTCATATTCATCCTCCGGAGCACCGGCCGGTACTTGTGTAAGCTCACGTAGTGATTTGCCGACCTTGAAAGGTCTGAAATCTACCATTGGCAGATGGATCTGATTGGCGATGGTAAAGATTACGATACCAGCAACCGCCAAAATGGCTGGAAGCCAACGACCGTTGGCCGAATACAACGTTTGTATCCGGCGGGGTTTCTTGAGCAAAAAGGCGGCTGCTACAAAGAGAACCACATTTTTCAAAAAAGTGTGCCAATTAGTCAATAGGAATGCCTCTCCGAAGCATCCGCAATCAGCCACCGGATTGAATATGGCCAGATAGAGTGTAAGCGGAGTCATGACGGCCATGAAGATAAAAATGAATCGTGCCGCCATACGCCTGTATATACCCATCAAGAGAAATGCACCCAGAATGAACTCGCTACAGCAGAGCAAAATACTGAGGGTAAGGGATAAGCCTTCGGATTTAGGCCAACTGAAAACAGTAAAGTACTCACCGATTTTAATCGCCCCACCCTGCGGATCGATAGCCTTCAATAAGCCTGAAACGATGAAGGTCAGACCTAATATGATTCGAGAAAGTTCAGCGAGGAAACGTTTCATCCGTTCAACTGTATCAATGCAAAGATGGCATAGTTGATCATATCCATGTAGTTGGCATCCACGCCCTCGGATATATATGTCTCACCGCCAAGATCTTCGATCTCTTTAGTACGGAATACCTTAGTCAGAATCAAATCGGCGAATGAAGACACACGCATCTGCCTCCACGCCTCTCCGTAGTCATGATTCTTGTCGAGCATCAGCGACATGGCCCCACGAATCTTGAGGTCGTACAGACGTAGAGCTTCCTCTGTCTCCATCTTAGGTGTGTCAGCTACTCCCAACTCCAATTGGATGAGGGCTATTACACCATAATTGACGACACCGATAAACTCAGGCTCCACTCCTTCATCCACCTTACTCAAACCTTTCATCTGAATATTTCGAATGCGGTTGGCCTTGATATAAAGCTGATCGGTCAGAGATGACGGACGCATCACCCGCCACGAAGCTCCATAGTCGTGCAGTTTTTTCTGAAAAACCTCACGACAAATACCGATCACATGCTCGAACTGCTCTGCTGTATTTGGCATGACTATAGTTATTTCTTTGTTTGTTTCTCCTCCGTTTTTTCCACTTGTTCGACTTTTTCCTCTTCGGCTTTCTTGCCAAAGGAATATATATCGGTAGTATCGACAACTTTTTCTTCGAGCAAAGCTTCTTTCAGTACCTCGTTGATATTGGACACATAGTGGAACGTCAGACCCTTCAGATAGATATCGTTTATCTCCTCAATGTCTTTGCGATTCTCTTCGCACAGGATTATCTCTGTGATCCCCGAACGCTTGGCGGCCAATATCTTTTCCTTGATTCCACCTACAGGAAGCACCTTTCCTCTCAGAGTGATTTCTCCTGTCATGGCAATACCGGCTCGCACTTTTCGACGGGTAAGAGCCGACACCAGCGAAGTCACCATCGTAATACCCGCACTCGGTCCGTCTTTCGGGATAGCACCTTCGGGAACGTGTACGTGTACCTGCCAATTATTGAAAATCTCCTGAGAGATGCCCAACTCATCGCTATGGGCACGAATATAATCCAAGGCTATTACGGCCGACTCTTTCATTACATCGCCCAGATTACCCGTAAGTGTGAGCTTCGGTTCGCGTCCACGGTGCAGACTCGTCTCGATGAACAGAATCTCTCCCCCCACCGAAGTCCAAGCCAATCCGATCACAACGCCTGCATCGCCATTACCTTGATAGCGATCGCGCGTATAGCGAGGTGCTCCCAAGAAAGTAACCAAGTCGGACGGTTCCACCTTGGTAGTATGTACCACATTCATGGCGGCCTCCTTTGTTATCTTACGGATCACAGCTGCGATCTGCTTCTCCAACGTACGCACTCCACTCTCTCTCGTGTAGTCGTCGATCAGCTTTTCTATGGTTTTTTTGGAGAACTTGATGTCGTTCTTTCTGAATCCATGCTCCACAAGTTGCTTTGGGATCAGATGGCGGGCAGCGATCTCCACTTTTTCTTCTATGATATAACCGCTCACATCGATCAGCTCCATTCTGTCCAAAAGAGGACGAGAGATACTGCTCAGACTGTTGGCTGTAGCGATGAAAAGAACATGACTGAGGTCGAAGTCTATATCCAGATAATTGTCATGAAAAGCATTGTTCTGCTCCGGATCAAGGACTTCGAGCAAAGCAGAAGAAGGATCGCCCTTGTAGTCGCTGTCGATCTTGTCTATTTCATCGAGGACAAAGACGGGATTAGATGTACCTGCTCGCTGCAAACTCTGAATGATCCGTCCGCACATAGCACCGATATAAGTACGTCGGTGACCACGAATCTCGGCTTCGTCATGCAAGCCCCCTAAAGAAATGCGTACATATTTACGCCCCAAGCTCTCGGCAATGCTCTTGCCAAGAGAGGTCTTACCCACTCCCGGAGGACCGTACAGACAGATGATGGGCGACTTCATATCGCCTTTCATTTTTAGGACAGCCAGATGCTCTATGATTCTCTCTTTTACTTTCTCAAGGCCGAAATGATCCCTTTCCAAAACGGACTGGGCACGCTTCAGGTTGAAATTATCTTTACTGAATACACCCCATGGCAGACTGATGATGGTCTGTACATACTGCATCTGTACGGAGTAGTCGGGTGATTGAGGATGTAGCCGTTCCAGCTTGCGGAGTTCTTTCTCGAAAGTCTCTGCCACCTCGCTGCTCCACTTCATCGTAGCAGCTTTGGTACGCAGCTCTTGCACCTCAATATCGTTTATATTGCCACCCAGTTCCTCCTGAATCGTCTTGATCTGCTGTTGCAGGAAGTACTCTTTCTGCTGCTTGTCCATCTCCTCACGGGTCTTCATCTGAATGGAAGCTTTCAGTTCCATTACCTGAAGCTCTTTGTGCAAGAGATAGAGGAGGCGATAGCCACGATCCTTCATCTTGCTGATTTCCAGCAATTCTTGCTTGACGGCTATGCTCGTGGATATATTGGCCGATGCAAAGTTGATCTGATACATCGGATTCTTGTTCCGTCTCATCGAGAGAATAAGCTCACGAGGGGGCCTCTCGACCATCAGCTCCATCATCTTCAGACTCATATCCTGTATGGTGGATACGAGTGCTTCGAACTCGTGATCTTTGTTCTTTCCGGGGAGAATGTCGGGGAGCAGCTTTACGCGCCCCTTCATAAAAGGCTCCGTAGCCGTTATCTCCTGCAGTGCAAATCGCTGGCGGCCTTGTACGATAGCCGTAGTAGTACCATCGGGCATCTCCAGCACCCTGATGATCTCAGCCACGACCCCGACATCATACAGATCTGCACGATCCGGTTCCTCCACATCCATATCGCGCTGTGAAACGGCACCGAAATAGACACCCTTCTTCTCCACGTAGCGGATCAGCTTGAGCGATTTTTCTCGTCCGACCATGATAGGCATAGCCACACCGGGGAAGAGAATCATATTGCGGAGAGCCAGAATCGGCATCTCCTCCTGCATATGATCTTCTTTCACCTTGAAATCCTCATCCTCTTCACAAACGGAAAGCACCGGAAAGAACACGGGGAAACCATCATCCTCATCGTCATCTCCCAGGCGTATATATTTTCTATCAATCATCTTTTGTCTTCGTTTATACGGCTCAAAATACTGAGTTACAAATATACGAAATCCCGTTGGGCTTCCGAAAAAACGAGCCAAAGCGTCAGGGTTGACGCATTAAAAAAACAGCTTTCTGAGTCCATTGCACAATGCAAGGATTATATGACTATGTTCTTTCAAGTCATTTTTGCCTATTGAGGCAGTGTTTCTCAGCGGTGGTATTCTTCTTCCCCCTTACCCCGACCTTGTGGGTTATTTCCCACAGGGTCGGGGATTT
>NZ_KB899157.1 GCF_000378065.1 Porphyromonas gulae DSM 15663
GCGCATGTACAACGAGGCGCGTCCACATCAAGCTCTAAGGGCGAAAACGCCTATGCAAGTCATTACACCGGAGTCTGAAAATCCCTTACTGGCAAGGATCGAACATTGGCCGGAGATTGCCCCCGAGCTATACCGAAGAATGAATGTCAGACAAAAAGCTAACTTTGCTCGTGTCAACCGAAATTAGACCTAAGGGTAAGGGCTGTCAACCTAAAGTAGAATTATAGAAAGAACCAGTAAACCAATTGTAGAACGATCCCGCCCAACTGTCAACTTTTTTCAGTACACGTCAATGGTTCCGGAAATCCTGAAAACACGCGCGTAAAAAATTTCGTTTTGGCGTGAGAACAAAAAAATTCTCGCGCCAAAACGAAAAAAATCTCGCGCCACGTTTTGCGGAGCCATACTCGACAAAATTGACGAACGATACTCTCGTGTGCTATAAAACATTGACAGTCGATATAAAAGAGGCACCCGCCTGAGTTCGATTGTGAACTTCGGCGGGTGCCTTATCCGTTTGCATTGGGATGAGAGGGATTCTACATCCTTATGCGATTATATTCCTCTTATCGGAGGGAACCTATGCCGGTTTTAGAGGAAGTGTACTTTACCGGTGGACATTTCGTAGATGGCTCCGCAGATCTTGATCTTACCCTCATCTTCCAGTTTCTTGAGGATCGGACTATCCCGACGGATTTCGTCCATGGTTTGGATCACATTTTCCTTGACCACTGCATCGGCGAACTCCTTGTTGGCATAGGTGCGCTCACCCGTGTACTGAGTAGCTTCGACAGAGGGCTTGATCTCCTCCATCAGAGAAGTAATGTTGCCCATCTCGACTCCTTTGATAGCAGACTTGATGGCACCACAGTCCTGATGCCCCAGCACGAGCAGCACTTTAGAGCCCGACACTTCGCACGCGTATTCCAAACTGCCAAGCATATGGTCGTCTACGACATTGCCGGCCACACGACCGACGAACAGGTCTCCGATCCCCTTGTCGAAAATGTATTCCACCGGTACGCGGCTGTCGATACAGGAGAGGATGATGGCTTCGGGGAATTGCCCTTCGAGACCGGCCACGGCTTGAGCATTGAGGTCACGAGGGAGCTGTTTGTTGGCCACATATCGGGCATTGCCCTCCTGCAAGCCTGTAAGAACAGCTTCGGGAGTCAGTCCTTGCTGAATGTCTTGCGTGAGCACCTCGCTGATCCGTTCCTCTACGGCGGCGGTAGGAGTGTCGGATTTGGTCTGCGTAGTTTGGTTGCCACATGCTACAAGCATTGCCATTGTAGCAGAAAACAAAACGATCTTCTTCATAATCTTTTCGTTGTTAATGATGAATGAATAATGTTAAACCTTACCTGCATACTATGATGAACACTGTCGGGATTTCCCCAACTCATTGTTTGATAGTCATATAGACGCTCGGTACAAACATAACATTTTTCCCTTATTTCGATCGATTACAGAAGATTACGCGGATTCCGTACTTCTCCCGAGGTCTTTCATCCGGCAACACCCGGATTTTTTTGATCAACGTATACGATACATGACCTCTCGCACGTTTCTTTAGCAAAGTACGATCAAGGGCTAATCTATTTTTCAAACCTCATATAACGATGAAACAGAAAACACCATCAGCCGTATTCACTTTGCTACTTGTCTTTACAGCCTTTCTATCCATTCCGGCTTGTGGCCGTCAGAGTGACAAACCCAAAGAAGTCCTCACCGTGCAAGATTTCGGCTCTCCCGTGGAGCTTGTCCCTATCCAAAGCGGCAACGTTGCCAATGACCGACGTCTCTATGGGCTAACAGATTGTGATGAATACCTGTTAGCCTATACATCCGGCGAAACACATGCCATTAAGCTGATACGCAAATCGGATTTTCAGGTGCAGGATTCCATCTGTCCTCTTGGAGAAGGGCCGGAAGAATATCTTGGATTAGAAATTTGCAGGTACGACTATTCCACCGGTAATCTGTTCGTTCTGGAGTCCGATAAATCTCTTTTGAGAGAAATCAATATCGATGAAAGTGTACACACAGGTAGCACCGTAGTCAAAGGAGAGCGTTCGTACGCAAAATCAGGCAGACGTTTGTGGAGTTTATATGTCGCTAATTCGGGCAGACAGTTGGCTTGTACAATAAACGATGGCTCTTTTTCTTATTACGAGATACAGCCGGGAGAGCCAATAAAAGAAGAGCACCTGCGCTCGGCTCCGATAGAGCTTGCCGAATCACTCAAGCCGAATACCCCATACATCACGCAGAGTCTTTCGGCCTTTAATCCCGAAAAAGGAGTTGCTTTCGTCTCTTATGCCAATATGCGTCGATTCGATCTTATCAGCGTAGAGAAGGGCTTGCTGAATACACTCTACTTCAATGAGAAGAAATCGGCTAATGAAACCGCTGAAGCAATGAGCGAAATGTATCAGTGGTATCCTTGGGGGATCGGATCTACTAAAGAACATATCTACCTGGGTTATGCATTGGAAGAGAGGAAGAGCGAGGAGGAAGAGTTGGAACAGACACATATCCTCGTATTCGACTGGGAGGGCAATCCCGTCAAGCATCTCGTACTTCCAATTCCGGCAAGGAGTTTTACCCTAAGCCAAGACGGCAAGAAGCTCTACACCCTAAATGAAAGCGAAACCGAGCTGAACTCCACCAGCGCGTATGATATTTGACATCTCACACGTTTCTTCAACACAAGACAATAAAGAACCAATCTATTTTCAAACCTCAATAACAATGAAACAGAAAAATCCATCAGCCGTATTCACTTTGCTCCTTGTCTTTACAGCCTTTCTATTCATTCCGGCTTGTGGCCGTCAGAGTGACAAACCCAAAGAAATCCTCACCGTACAAGATTTCGGCTCTCCTGTGGTGCTTGTACCTGTGCAAAAAGACAGCCTTGTCGACAAAAGTTCTTTATATGGGCTGACTGATTGCGGGGATTATCTACTGACACGAATGTCTTCCGATGATACCCATGCCTTTAAATTGATACGTAAGTCTGATTTTCAAGTAGTGGATTCTATCTGTCCTCGAGGGGAAGGACCGGAAGAGTTTCTTCATCCTACGGATTGCGAATACAATTACGCAACAGGCAATGTGTTGATCTTGGAATCGGACAAATCCCTCTTGCGAGAAGTTAATATTGACGAAAGTCTGCGTACAGGCAATACCGTAGTCCAAGGACAGATTTCATACAGGAAATGTGGCAAACGTATTCAAAGACTTTTTGTTGCCAATTCAGGGAAGCGGTTGGGTTATATTTTAGAAGGTGATTATTTTTCCTATTGGGAAATACGGCCGGAGGAAATATTAAATGAAGAGAACTTGCGCTCAACGCGGATAGAACTGGCCGAACGATACGAACCCAAGGTTTTATATATGACGCAGAGCCTTCCAACTTTTAATCCAGAAAAAGGAGTCGCTTTTATTTCTTATTACAATATGCGTCGGTTCGATCTTATCAATATAGAGAAGGGCTTGCTGAATACGTTCTACTTCAATGAAAAGAGGACACCCGACGAATCTGCAGAAATGATGGAGAAAATGTATCAAAGTTACGCTTGGGAGATTGCATCTACTAAAGAGTATATTTATTTGGGCTATGCATTGGAAGAGAGGATGGATGAGGAAGAAGAATTGGAACGGACACATATCCTCGTATTCGACTGGGAAGGCAATCCCGTTAAGCATCTCGTGCTTCCAATTCCGGCAAAAAGTTTTGCCGTAAGTCAAGACGGCAAGAAACTCTATACCCTAAACGAAAGCGAGACCCAACCGAACTCCATCAGCGTGTACGATATTAAATAGGGAATTTCTCATTTATTTTTTATACCTTTCGGGATACGTTTGAATAACGTACAAAAATGATGTGTTTATGAATATCAAAACCAAACCGAGTATTTTGATTCTTAGATTTAATCCATCGAATCTCAAGTGTTACGGATTACGTTTGCTATGCATATGTTGAAAGAAATAAAAGGAAAATACATCCTATTTGCTTTATTGCTCCAAACAGTGCTTTTTTCATGTACAGCTAAACCTGAGGTGGAGGAATTAGTTACTGCCGAGGACTTCACTATGGGAAGCCTTGAAGGAGGGGTAAAATTTGTATTGCCGGATTCTTTGTTTACCGCCTATGCATTGGATGATGTGGGCGATTATTTGCTTGCTATGGTGCCGGACAGGCCTTATCACTATTATCTACTTGATAAGGCTGATCTCTCTATCGTGACAGGATTGTGCCCACAGGGAGAAGGGCCGGAAGAGTATTTGTCTCCCAGTGTCACTTACAATGCGGACGAGAATACACTGACTCTGATGGAACGAGATAGATCGAGACTCTCCATAATAGATATTGCTGCCAGTGCGGCTCAGAAAGAGACTGTCGTGGAAGCGCAAACGAGTTTTGCGAAAACAGGGAAAGCCGTATTTCGTGTATTTGGCACACGTTCACCCTATCCAGCTTATATCTTGGAAGGGATGACGTTCGGGCTGTATTCGCTTGTGCCGGACAAGCAGTTGCAAGAGACCGATCTGTTATTGACGCCTGTGAGGTTACCCGAATCTCTCCAGAGGGCATCGCTTTATATGACGCAAACTACACATGTATATAGTAGCATTAAGCATACCTTGTTTGCTGCCAACCTCTACTTCCCCCGTATAGATCTGATCGATACGGAAAGCCGTGGGGTCCGCAACTTTTATCTTAACAGCAAAATTGAACCGGAGAAAGCCGCAGAAGGAGATAGGGTTTCCTATGTATGGGGAATAGCAGGAACAGAACGATACGTGTATGTGGGTAGCACTAATCGCCCAAATGCGATGATGGGGGATTGGGAGCAAAAAGAAATCTACGTATTCAATTGGGAAGGACGCCCCGTGAAGCGATATAAGCTTCCACGATCGGGTAGTTCTTTTACTGTCGACAATCAAGATAGCAAGCTCTATGTGCTGATTCAGGACGAAGAGGGAACAGAGGTCTACAGATACGACATCAAATAAGAAAGTACAAAAAAAGCCATGCAGCTATCCGGATACAGAGTAGTATGGTTGCCATTTATATTCTTGATGGCACTGAGCGTAGTAGGATGTAATGGTGGCAAGAAAAAGACTGCCGATACATCATCAGGTGAGGATATGGAACTATTCACCTCGGGTGGAGATACCATCGATGTGCAGATCACCGAACTCAAGCTCGGGCCTTTCGACAGACAAATAGTGAGCCATGGAAAACTGCGTGCTCACGAAACAGCTGTCTTGCAGTTCGAGGACAGCCGGCAACCGCTCCATCGGCTCTATGTCCGCAACGGGCAGCATGTAGTGCAAGGGCAAAAAATAGCTGCCATCGACGATCGTAGAGCTTTGCTCGAGGTGCAAAAGAGTGAAGACGAATTCAAGCAGCGCGAGCTGGATTTGCAGGATGTATTGGTCGGCATGGGTTATTCTCCCCATGACAAATCCGATATTCCTGCGGACAAATTGGCCCTGGCCTGCATCAAAAGCGGATACAACATAGCCGAAAGCAACTACGAACAAGCCCAACTCCGACTAAAGCATGTATGTCTGACTGCACCCATCAGCGGTGTGGTCGCCGATCTGCATGCACAGGAGCATACCATACCCGAATCCGGCAAACCCCTCTGTCGCATCATCGGAGACAGTGGTTTCGAGGTAGTCTTCGAGGTGTTGGAGAGCGAGCTTAGTGCCATCCGAACAGGTGAACGAGTGGAAATCCGTCCCGTAGCTTTGAGGGACGTAACGGCCGAAGGCGTTTTACAAGAGATCAATCCTTCCGTAGACGATCGTGGTATGGTACAGGTATCCGCCGGCCTGGGGAATCCTTCCAAGAGCCTTTTCGACGGCATGAATGTAGAAGTACGGATCAATCAGCGTATGGAGGAGCGTATGGTAATTCCTAAGAGTGCCGTGGTACTCCGTTCGGACAAGCCGGTAGTATTTTCCGTTCGTAATGGCACTGCTGCATGGAACTATGTGGATATAGAAGCTGAGAATGCCGAGAGCTATTGTATCGTAAGCAAGACGCTCAAGCCGGGTGAGATGATAGTTGTAGACGGCAACACCAATCTGGCACACAAGACTCCTGTGGCACTCCGCCGATAGAGAAGAAGACTAATCGTAAAAGCTCCATACCTACGTGATACGCTTTTTAGTCAAGCATCCCGTCTCCGTCATCATGTCCTTCCTCCTATGTTTCATATTAGGAGTGGCGGCTTATTTCTTCTTGCCGGTTTCCCTACTTCCGGACATCGCTATTCCGGAGATAACGGTCAGGATCGACAGCCCGGGACATTCGGCAAGAGAGATAGAAGATGCAGCAGTCAGTCCACTACGCAACCGCCTGCTCCAAGTAGGTGGGCTGTCGGACATCAGGAGCGTAAGCAGGGATGACCATGCCTTCATTCGCTTAAGGATGAATTACGGAGTGGATACGGATCTTGCCCTGATCGAAGTGAACGAGAAAGTGGATGCAGCTATGGGAGCACTCGGCAACAGGATCAAGCGTCCCGTTGTGCTCAAAGAAAATGCCTCGGACATCCCCGTTTTCTACCTGAATATATCCTTGCGCGATGGCGCTGACGAAGAAGTCGGATTCCAACAGCTAAGCGAATTCGTGGAAGAAGTGGTTCGCCACCGTTTGGAGCAACTCCCCGAAGTAGCCATGACGGATATGACCGGCACCGTAAGCAGAGAACTGAGGATCATCCCGGATCGTCCGAAACTGCTCTCTCTCGGCTTTACCCTTAGCGATATAGAGGGGGCTATAAGAGGAGGCAATTTCTCTGCCGCGCAGATGCAAATAGAGGACAGGCAACTGGTCTTCAGAGTGAATCTGAACAACAAGCTCGGCAGTATCGATGACATACGTACACTATATGTCCATCATGGCGATCGCTTTGTGCCGCTGCACATGTTGGCAGACATCCGCGAAGAGGTAGCACAACCTCGTGGCTACTCCATCATAGACGGTAGGCGTGCTATTTCCCTTGCAGTGATCAAGCAGTCCGATGCCTCGATGCAGAGTTTGCGCAAGGCCGTATCGGTATTGACAGGTGAGCTGCAGGCGAAGCATCCCGATATGGTATTCGACATCAATCGGGATCAGACGGAACTGCTGGATTATACGATTTCCAATCTGTCCGGCAGTCTGCTGATCGGCTTCTTCCTTGTCTGTGCAGTGACGCTCCTGTTCATGGGAGATTTTCGCTCTTCGGCGGTGATCGGCATCAATATGTTCGTCGCGCTGGTATGCAGCCTGTTCTTCCTGTACCTCTTCGGCCGAACACTGAATATCATTTCCCTGTCGGGGCTGATCATGGCATTAGGATTGATGATAGACAACAGTATAGTCGTCACCGATACGATCACATATTACCGCCGAACGGGACTGTCTACCGAAGATGCCTGCGTGAAAGGGACAAAAGAGGTAATCACCCCACTCCTCAGTTCGGGACTCACCACCATAGCGATTTTCCTCCCCCTTGTATTTCTTAGTGGAGTGGCCGGCGTGTTGTTTCTGGACGAAGCCATAGCCGTTTCCGTCGGGCTGTTCACTTCGTACATAACAGCCATCATCCTCTTGCCGGTCAATTACAAACTATTCTATCCCTTCGCCTATCGTGATAGAAAGGAGACATTGTTGTATCGTATAACGACTGCATCCAACACGGGCCTCAATCGATTCTACGATTCGGGACACTCCTTTTTTCAGAGGCATAGCACTATACCGCTGATCTTGTTCGTGGTAGCCATACCCCTCTGCGCCGGACTTTTCTTTTTGATCGAAAAGAAACAAATGCCGGCACTCCCTCACACAGAGACAACGGCTACCATCGACTGGGGAGAACCCGTAAGCGCGCAGTTGAATAGGCAGCGTAGCGAGGAACTGCTTGCCCGGATGCAACCCTTCCTGCGTCAAGGTGCTGCCTATGCCGGGGAACAACAGTTTCTATTCAATGGCAGCCAAGACATCGCAGATACCGAAACGGTACTTCATCTCAAAGCAGAGGACGAAAAAGGCATCGAGCGAGCAGAAGCAGAACTGCGCAAGCATATCGGCGGTAAATATCCTAAGGCACAGTTAGAGATAACGCCTGCGGCATCCATATTCGACCGCATCTTCGATACTCGCGAACCCGAACTGCTTGCACGCCTTTACCCTGCTTCGAAAGAGGAACTGACTGTCGAGAAGGTGCAGCAGCTCACCCGATCGATAGGTTCAGCCACGAAGGAATCGGCTGCTCCCATCCGCATAAGCGACCAAATAGATCTGTCCATCGACATGCGTCTGCTACACCTCTACGGCATAGATATGTCATCTGTGAAGCAAGCCTTGCAGACGGCTTTTCACCAAAATGAAATCATCGAACTGACGGCTTCCAAGCAGCATCTGCCCGTCATCCTGACGGACAAATCGCAACCCATAGAGGATATTTTGCGAATGACCTTCGTTCGGGGTTTTTCCCCGGACAAGAAAAGCGAGTCCTCCATTCCACTTGCATCTCTAATGACCGTAAACCGGAGCAAAGGGCTGAAAGAGATTGCAGGAGGCAAGGGCGGTGAATATCTGCCATTGGCCTATGAGAGTCCGAACAGACCGGAGAAAATTATGCAGCAAACCCGGGACATCATCGATAAGGAGAAAGGCTGGCATGTAGACTTCGCAGGATCATTTTTCAGCAACAGGCAAATGCTTCGAGAGCTGAGCTTCGTTTTGCTGCTCTCTCTACTGCTCATGTACTTCATTTTGGCCGCTCAGTTTGAGAGTTTGCTACAACCTGTAATCGTCCTGATGGAGATACCGATCGATATAGCTCTTACCCTGCTTGTTCTTATACTCACGGGCAATACGCTCAATCTCATGAGTGACATCGGTATCGTAGTCGCATGCGGGATCATCGTCAATGACTCCGTTTTGAAACTCGACATGATCAATAATCTGAGACGACAGGGTATGCCCCTCCAAGAAGCCATCCATACGGCAGGAGCGAGACGGCTCCGCTCCATCGTCATGACCAGCTTGACCACAATCATTGCCCTGGTGCCCACGCTCTTCGCTTCGGACTTCGGCTCTTCGTTACAGAGACCTCTGGTTATCGCTCTTATCAGTGCCATGTTTTTCGGCACACTCGTCAGTCTTTTTGTAATTCCGCATATTTATGCTTTCATCTATAGCAAACGCTCGCATGAGATCAGTGAAGAAAAGTAAGCTCTCCCTTCTATTCCTCTTGTTTTGTACTCCGCTCTTGGCTTGGGGACAGAGGTCGGGTGTACTACAAGTAAGCATAGATGACATAGTGACAATGAGTCGACACAATACCCCCGGGGAACAGCAAGCTCGCAACCGGTTTCTGTCCGAATACTGGACATACCGCCAATTCCTTGCCAACCGAAAGCCACGGGTTTCTCTCGAATCCATACCAGTTTCTTACAGCAGGAGCTACATCAAACGATACAACTCTGCATTGAATATAGACGAATACCGCCCATCCACCACTTGGAACTCTTCGGTAGGGATCAATTTGGAGCAAAACATCGACTTCCTTGGCGGTACTTTCTCTCTCAGTAGCGATTTGTCCTACATGAAGAATATAGGAGATCCCGGCTACAAACAATACAATGCCGTTCCCGTAGCTATCAGATACAGCCAAAGCCTACTGGGATATAACGAATTCAAGTGGGAGAAAAGACTGGCTCCGCTGCGCTACAAAGAAGCTGACAAGACCTTTGTCAAAACGCTGGAAGAGAACACCTACAAGATACTGGCCGCCTACTTCGACGTAGCTATGGCAAAAGAAGAATATGCCATGGCTATGGAAAACGTGAGCAATAGCGATACGCTCTACAGACTGGGGGAAAAGCGTTTTGCCATAGCCTCCATTTCCAAATCGGACTTGCTGGCTCTCAAACTCGACAAACTCAATGCAGGCAACAGCCTGCTACATGCCCGAACGGCACTCAGAAAGAGCTATTCTTCTCTGATCAATCTATTGGGCTTGCCGGAGGATACCGAAATAGATCCGATGCTGCCTGCATCCGTACCTGAACTCAGGATCTCGCGAGAGCAGGCAATCGAATCGGCACGCAAGAACAATCCGGAGCTATTGCAGGCCACGAATAATCTGATCCGGTGTGAACAATCGGTGACAAAGGCATCATTGGAGCGATGGTTCAGTGTAGACTTATCAGCCGGTATCGGCTTCAATCAGGTGTCGGAAGCCTTCGCCGGTGTCTACAAACATCCGTTGCGACAAGACATGGTCTCCATATCTCTGAGTATTCCTCTCATCGACTGGGGCATGAAAAGAGGGAGATATAATATGGCCAAAAGCGACTACCGCGTAGCTCTATCCGACATGCGATTGAAAGAAACAGATCTCCTCCGCGACATAGCCATCACCATCGACGAGATCGAAATGGAGACCGACCTATTCAAAGCCGCAGAGGAGGCTGTGCAGCTGGCAAAGGAGTCGTACTCCTATGCCCGGGAGCGATTTGTCCTCGGCAAAGGGAGCCTGAACGATATGCTCTTGGCGCGAAGCAGAAATGCCGAGGCTCGCAAAAATGCGATTCTATCGATGAAAAACTTCTGGCTCAGCTACTACAAACTAAGGATGCTGACGCTGTATGACTTCATCGACGGACTGGATCTGACTGCACCCGTATCGGAAGAGTAGTCACCGGGCGATCGAAGAAAAGGAGAAGAGAAGAAAAAGATGAAAGAGTCTGCACGCAAAACCTCTTCATTCACCGTCATAGTCGTCTTCGTATGCTTGACGTTGATAGGACTGGCGTTGGGCAGCCTGCTTCCTGTCAAACTCCATCCGGATCATAGTATGCCGGAGCTAACGATCTCTTTCAGTATGCCGAAAGCATCGGCCTCTCTGGTGGAATCCGAACTTACCTCTCCTCTTGAAAAAGCTTTGTCCGGTGTTGCTGGTCTTACGGGCATATCCTCCCATTCGAGCGATGGGATGGGTGTGATACGGTTGAGATTCGACAAATATGCGGATATTGAAAGAGCGCGTTTCGAGGCCTCTACCCGTATCCGTTCGATCCGGTCCGAATTGCCTCATACGGCCGGCTATCCCACGATTCGCACGGGGCGCACCTCCGACCAAGATGCCAAAACCGTTCTATCCTATTCCATAGGCGCACCTCATGCCTCCTCGGATATTGAGGCAGAAGTGGACAGACACATCCTTCCTCTGCTCAGGGAGGTGGATGGTATAGGCGACATCATTCTTACCGGCGGCCGGAAACAAGAGTACCTTTTGGCCTACGATCCCGAACAAATCAGAGTCTTAGGGATCAGTCCCGATGACATAGCTACGGCTATCGGCTCGCACTTTCGAAACGATTTCATCGGTTTGGCCGGAATACCCGACTCCGTCGGAGGAGAGAGCCATATCCGCATCCGCCTGTTAGAAGAGGCGAACGACACTTTCGATCTCTCCCGTATTTTCGTTCTTGCCAAGGACAATTCTCTGATTCCGATCAGTCGGCTGCTGACGGTAAGACAGAAAGAGATTCCCCGACGGGAATATTACAGAGTAAATGGGCTGAATAGCATCTATCTTCGAATCCTATCTTCTTCGTCCGCCAATCAGATAGCACTCTCCAAGCAAATAGACCGAATCATGGATGATATCCGAAGGGAACTTCCTCCAGGTTATCGGATAACCAAACTTTTCGATTCGGCCGAGAGTATCACCCTGGAACTGAACAATATATTTGTGCGATCCGGTATCACCATCCTCCTCCTACTGCTGTTCACACTGATCACCACGCGCAACGTGCGCTATATGGCTACGGTGACCATCAGCCTGATCGCCAACGTAGCCATAGCCTTTGCTTTCTATTACCTTTTCGGCTTGGAAATACAGCTATATACGCTTGCTGCCATTACGATCTCTTTGAGTTTTATCATAGACAACAGCATTGTCATGATCGAGCACCTCCTTCGGAGAGGCGACAGGTCGGCCATCACAGCCATATTGGCGGCTACGCTTACTACCGTCTCGGCTATGATTATCGTCTTCTTCCTGCCCGAAGCACAGCAGAAGAACCTCGGAGATTTTGCTCGCGTCATTATCATCAACCTCTGTGTATCCATCATCGTAGCTCTCTTCCTCGTTCCGGCCCTGTTCGAACGTCTCTCTTTCTCTTCCCGACGAACAAGTCGCTCCCCACAAAAGAAAGTCGGAACCATTCGTATGCTTTCGTTTTACAGCACTCTCTCCTCTTTCTTGTATCGACGCAGAAGATGGGTTTTCATCGGATTTGTCTTCCTCTTCGGTCTTCCCCTTTTTCTGCTTCCTAAAGAATTAGAGGGCGGTACCGACTTAGCCCGACTATACAACGATACGATAGGCTCTACTGCTTACAGGAAAATCCGCCCTTATACTGATGTTGTATTGGGAGGATTTCTCCGCCCTTTCCTCATGCAAATATCCTCCGGATCGGAAAAGAAATGGGAGAAGCCCGTGATCCAAGTAAATGTGAAAATGCCGGTAGGCAGTACCGCCGATGCTACGAACGAGTATGTGACCAAGCTGGAACGATTCCTCGCTCAAGCCAACGGGATTTCTTACTTCGAAGCCTCGGTGACAGGGGAGAGAGCGGCATCGATCGGCATCCATTTCAAAGACAGCCACGCTCAAGGCAATTACCCTTACGATCTGCACCAAGGGCTCGTCGGTCGGATATTGAGTATCGGGGGTGGTTATTGCAGGACGTATGGACTGGAAAATGTGTCTTTCAGCAACATCCGTGAGAAAGAATACGGCTCGAATGCTATCAAGCTCACGGGGTACAACTACGATGTCCTGCTCGCTCAGGCACGACTCGAAGCTACACGACTGTCCGCCAAAGCGGCAATACGCAATGTCAGCATTGCTCCGAACCGCTACTCTCTGTCCGAGGAGCAGGAGCTACACCTCAGCCCCTATGGAGGAAGTCATGCGTCTCACGGCATCAGTCCGCACGACTTGGTGGCGGCCGTCAATGAACAGAGCCGGACGGAACAGCCTCTGCCGGAAATCTTCCTTGACGGGCAGCCCGTACAATTAGCCATGGCAGCACGAACCTACCATGCCGGCAGCAAATGGATGCTGGAGAATAGCCCCTTATATGTCGGAGGCAAAACGATAAAGCTCAAAGACTATGGCGAGATGCAAGTAGTGCCACAACCGCAAGCTATCGTGAGGGAAAATAAGAACTACGTCCTGTACCTCTTGTACGATCACATGGGTACATTCAGACAATCAGAGGCTTTCAAAGAAAAGGAAATACAACGGCTCAATGCCGAACTACCCATAGGATACAAGGCGATGGAGCCGGAATACGAAGAATGGGAGGATGAGAGAGGACGGTCGATTTGGGCTTTGATCGGCATTATCGTACTGATTTTCTTCATCACGAGTATTCTGTTCGATTCTTTGTACTACGCTTGGGTCGTAGTCAGCATCATTCCCATCTCATTCATAGGCATCTTCATCGTTTTTTCGGCCTTTCGACTTCCCTTCGAGGAGGGTGGTTTCGCAGCCATGATTCTCCTCTGTGGGATAACGGTCAATGCATCCATTTATCTGATCAACGACTATCTGCACCAGTGCCGCAAGCATCCTTCCGTCACCTTCCTCGACGCTTATAAGCGCGCCGTCTGCAACAAAACGTTCGCCATAGTGCTGACAGTAGTGTCCACTATTCTCGGCTTCGTCCCATTCGTCGTCGATCGGGGAGCTTCGCTCTTTTGGCACTCGCTTTCGATGGGGGTGATATTCGGACTGCTCTTCTCTACACTGATGATCTTCCTGATCCTGCCCTGTTTCTTAGGTCGGGATGGAAAAGTATTAAGGTAAGCACGACAAAAGACTGCTAACAGGCATTGCCATCTTCCGGCACAAACTTGCCCCGAATTGCAGGACGCTTTATCTCTATTCCGGTCGGCTCCCGCGCCGAAATTATCTCACTTATAGTCCCACAAAATGCGGCGCGTAAACTTTTCTGTTTTGGCGCGAGAAGTGAAAAGTTCTCGCGCCAAAACGAAAAAAATCTCGCGCCGTTTTTCCGGAAAACACGGACGACAATCGGATCATTTTTGGTTCGTGTTTCCTTCATCACAGGTTGCAGGCCGGGATACCGGATCAATGGAAAGCTATGATGCTTTCAGGCCGTGCACGCTGTACTATGATTATCCGAATAAGACGACTCTTCCACAGAACAAGCTCACCGCTCTTAGTACTGGAACGTGATACCCAAAGTGGGTAGCAGGACGCCGGTTGACTGTTTGAGCCATTTCATTTTATATCGTTGTTCTGCGAGAGGTGCATCGGGATTCTCAATGATGCCCGTACTTAGGAGCACATCCGGTTGCTTGAGCTTGCTGACCGTTACATTCTGCAAATCGAGATAGAGACCGAGGGTACACTTATCCCAATAGAACATCTTGTCTATACGAATATCGACCTGACCGAAAGGGCGAAGACGCTCCTGATTGTATCGCGAATAGTCGAAGTAAGGTTTGCCCTGAGCATTCCAGGCCGATACAAGAGAGGATTTCTCCTCATCGTATGGAGTATAGGGCGCACCTCCGATACAACTCACTTTCATACCTATGCTCCAGTCATAGGGAAGAGTATAGGTACCTCGGAGGTTGAAGATGTAGCGGCTGTCCCACGCAGAAGGAAGATACGCTGCAGAAGCATCATTGCGGTATTCGCTCTTGAAGAGAGTAAAGGAGGAGGCCAGATTCAGTTTCTTAGCTATGATCCACTTCATCATCAGTTCCGCTCCATATGAACGTCCTTCAGCAGTAGAGACCAGTTGTTCATTGCCGACGACTCCGTAGTCATTGCCTTTGCAGTTGAGCGGAATACCGTCTACAACCGAGAGAGGCATCCGGCTATAACCTTTGTAGAAGCCCTCCATCGAAACTTCGAGGGTATTGCCTTTTCGCCAGCTAAGTCCGACTGTTCCTTGGCTGACCTTCATATAGCGCAGGCTGTTTTTATTGACAAACTCCCCGGCTTTGTCCTTAAAGCCCAAAGCCGTGTATGCAGGCAATTGGTAGAATATGCCTGCATTGCCGCTCAACGACAGTTCGCGTGTCAGGTTGTACGACAGAGAGAGGCGAGGCGATAGCTGTTTGGTCAGGTCATTCATCAAGGATGAATAGTTGTTGGCATCGGTTCTCAAACCGAATGAAGCTGAAACACGTCCGCCCATCATCGTCGAACTGACCGTGCCGAAAAGCCCCCAGCGAACAAAGTTGAGGTTTGTATCGTAGTCATAGGTTTGTGCCTGGCCGGTAAATACGCGCTGGAAGGTAGTATTCGTGTAATGGCTGTGTTCCAAATTGGCACCGAAGTTGATCTTCCATTTTCGCAGTGTGGTCAGATTCTCGAAACGGAATTTCGTCTCCTGCTCGGAGGAGCGCAGACGAAGCATCAGATTCTCCGGAGAGCTTTCGTTGTTCTGCCAGTATTTCGTATTCCGATTGTTCATGTAGCTGTGGCTGAGAATCGCAGATCGGATGTGCACCCCTGCATAGTGGCGATAGACGGCACCCAAGGTGAATGTTTTTTGCTGGATTTTAGGGAAATAGCTCAGGATATACTCATTCTGCTCGCTATCGGCATCGGTATTGAGCTTCATATTATCCAAGCCTCCCAGTCCCAATACAGTAAGCTCGTGTGTAGCATCAAAGCGGGTTTTGAGTTTGAATTGAGCATCGGTAAAGGTCGGCAAGAAAGGCAGGCCGAGCGCATCGAACAGGAACTGGAGGTAGGATTGCCGAACAGAAACGAGATAGGATGTCTTCTGTCCGATATATCCGGTGGAAGCCAGAGAAACCTCCGATGCTCCGACTGTGGCTTTGATGGAATTGGCATCCAGCTCTCCATCGCGAAGCCTGAAGTCCAGAACCGAGCTGAGAGCATTGCTCCTGTCTGCCGGGAAGGAGCCGGTATAGAATTTCACTTCCCGAATCAGGTCTGCATTCAGGATTCCGACCGGTCCTCCGGAAGCTCCCTGCGTGCTGAAGTGATTGATATTGGGAATTTCCACTCCGTCGAGGTAGTAGCGATTTTCCGAAGGAGCACCTCCACGAACAATGAGATCGTTGCGATAACCTATGGGAGAGAAGGCAACGCCGGGATACGACTGTACCACACGGGAAATATCCCTGTTGGCTCCGGGGCTTTTCTCGATCTCCTGCAATCCGATGACTCGCAGGCTGACAGGGCTTTCCGCACTGCGTCGGAAAGTCGATGCCGTCACGGTGATACTCTTAAGCTCGGTCAAATCCTCCTCCATCTCCACAGAGATATTCAGATCTTTGTTGGACAACATGTATTCCGGCGTAACAACTGAAATGTAGCCTACGGCCGTAACCTGCAGAGAATAAATGCCGGGAGGAACATTCTCGATCGTAAACTTGCCCTCGGCATCGGTGATGGCACCTTTGCTCAGGCCTAAAATAATCACATTGACATACTCCAGCGGTTTTCTACTCGATTTGTCGATCACAGTTCCCCGTAACTGATGCACTTGCTGTGCCACAAGAGTGGAAACGATGGAACTCAAAAGAAAAAGAAGGATGAGAGCTCTTTTCATAAATTAAAAATGTTGAACAGAGACAAAGATAAGAAAACGTATACACCAAATTCTTTGAAATTGGTACGGCCTCGTATTTTCTGACAAGAGGATTGGCAAATAGATACCTTTGCAACAAAGAAAAGATAGCCTGTATGAAACATCCTAAACGATACCGAGGAATGAAAAAGAGAACACTACAGATAGCCCTATTGCTTTTGGCATTGGCGGTTCAGGGATTTGCTGCCGGTGTGGAAAGACTGTCGGTGCCAAGTGCGTCGATGAATAAGGAGATCCCTGTACTCATAGTGCTTCCGGATATAGCCTTGGCGAGCGAGGGCGGAGATTGCCCCGTGGTGTACCTGCTGCATGGTTATGGAGGAAATGCCGAAACGTGGCTAACCATTAAGCCGGACCTACCGCAGATAGCAGATCAAAAAGGAATCATCTTCGTTTGTCCCGATGCCCGGAACAGCTGGTATTGGGATAGTCCGATCGATCCGGCATTCCGTTACGAGACGTTTGTCGCTTCCGAGCTGGTCGAATATGTAGACCTCCATTACAAGACCGTTACCGACAGAGAGGGTCGTGCCATCACCGGACTCAGCATGGGTGGGCACGGTGCCTTATGGATTGCCTTTCGGCATCAGGAGACATTCGGAGCCTGTGGCAGCATGAGCGGTTGTACGGATATTCGTCCTTTCCCGAAAAACTGGGAGATAAGCAGACGGCTTGGCTCTTTGGCCGAGAATCCGAAGCTATGGGATGAGTACACTGTGATCAACAACCTCGACAGTTTGAGAAGCGAAGCACTTGCTATCCTAATAGATTGCGGAGTGGAGGATTTCTTTCTGGATGTCAACAAAGAGCTGCACGCTTCGCTTTTGACAAGGCAAATCGATCATGATTTTACCATCCGCCCGGGAGGGCACAACAGAGCCTATTGGCACAATGCCATAGATTATCAGATCTTATTTTTCGAAAAATACTTCCGCCGGTACAGCGAACAGCAGGTAGAATAAGGTCAAAAAAAGGATATTGGCAAAGCCCACTGCCTCTCAATTCGTGAGAGCAATGCACTCCGTACCGGGGAACAGAAGAAGATCGTCCAAAGAATAGACACGCCGCCCTGCTACAGAGGTGGAAGGACGAATCGGCAGCAGAGAATCCGCTTTGAGCAAAGCGGCAGCCACTAATTCGCTACAGTACAGCTCGGCATCGGAGGCCGAGTCAAAAGCAAAATCGAAAGGAACTTGACGTTCGCGATAGTCGAGAGCAGCTCTGACAAAGTGCAACAGGACGGAATCAGGAAGATGGAGACGATAGATACCTGCACGCCGCGAATGTGCAAGGAATGACGAAAGGGATTCCAAGGCGACTCCCCCATGTCCACTGCTCGGATCTTCTTCGGTATGGATTACCGAACAACTATCCGTACCGGCATAAAGAATGATGCCGATATGGCTATATTCTTGTGCCGAAGAAGCCTTTTTCCTGAAAAGACCGGAATACCACGAAGTGCCTAAGCGACAAATGAGGTCGCCATCGCGCAAATCCGTTTCCTCGGGGAAGGCAGGTACAAAAAGCCTTTCCTTCCTGCCCTGTGAGCATGCACTCAGACAGAGCAGGAAAGAAAGGGAGAGAATGCATCGGGTAACGAATGCGTTAAGATGCAAAACTGTAAATCCGAAGGGAGGCTTATTTCCCGATCGCTTCATCGACAAGCCATTTGTTGTCGATATTCACCACATGCACCGTGGTTGTATCATCTTCGAAATCCAGATAGGTGACCCAAGCTTCCTTGTTAACAATGCTATCCTTGATGAAGGTGAATTTGTAGTTCGGTTTGGCTTCTCCGCCCAAAGCACTATACAGATCGACAAGTTTATTTGTGCGTTCCGTACAATACTTCTTGGCCTCTTCATATTTCTGTTTGGCCATGTTCTCCGAAAAGTTCTTTACAGCATCTTTCGGGCCGGAGGAAGAACAGCCGGCCATGAGGGCAGCGGCAAGTAATGCCGCTCCGATTTTCCAAGTTTTCATATTCTAATACGCTATGTTCTTAGTGTTAGTTTCCTAACAAAGGTAGGAAATATCCCTATCTCCGTACTCGAGGTGGAACTTAATGATCGTCCGGAAAAGTCCGGAAGGCAAGATGAGGCAGCTAGAAAGTGGAGGCAAAATCAAGTGAAATATGGTTCCAAAAAATCTGAAAAATCGAACCAAAACAAAAACGTTTACGCTCGGGAATTTTTTCCTTTTGGCGCGACTTTCAAAAAACTACCAAGCCATATTTTTAGGGATGTATTTCGATTGTTTTTCGGCGCATGAAAAGGAAAAATGAACTGTTCCCTTTCCCCTTTGCTCTTTTTCGTCTATCAGAGGACACCGAAGGGGCGTAGAGCTTTCGTATCGGACGTATCCGAATGGGAACTTAATCCGGTGAATTCTGTTTAAATGCAAGAGACGAGAATCTGTCGGATGGTGCGAATATGTAATCATTATGTGTGCCGATCGAACAGAATCATTAACTTAAAACAGTCAATTATGAAGACAAAAAGATTTTTTCTATTGGCGATCATTGCGCTATGCGCCATGCAGGCCTCGCTGGGACTTGACCTTCAAAAGCGTGTCAAAGGGAACGAGCAAGTCGTAACGGAAGATCGTTTGGCAGAAGCTTTCAACGGCCTTTTCGCATCGGGCAGTATCGACATTCAGATCAAATACTCTTCGATACAAGCACCCCTCCGCATAGAAGCCGAATCGAATATCGTTCCCCTGATCAAAACGAGTGTAAAGAAAGGGATCCTATACATCGAATTCGAGAAAAGACGTTCCATATCGCCCAATGGACCAGTACGGGTCATTATCAGCGTGCCGGAGCTAAAAACGATTACGCTGGACGGTAGCGGCAATTTGATTTTCGGATCGGGCTTTGACCAATCCTCCCTCGAAGCGACCCTTAATGGAAGCGGAAGCATAAACTTCATCGACACAAAAGTGGAGCAGTTGGACATCACGGTCAATGGCAGTGGCGACCTTCGCGGCAGCATTTTTGCCTATAAGGACATACGCATGAACCTGAAAGGATCCGGTAATATCATCCTTTCCGTCGGTGACACCAAGACGATTCGGGCTAATATGAAAGGTAGCGGAGGTATTCAGCTCACCGGAAAAGCTTCGAACACGACGCTTAGGAGTTCAGGAAGCGGAATGTTCGACTGCCAGAGCCTGACGACAGACCATGCCGATATAAAAATGAGCGGAAGCGGCGGTGGCCGCCTTAGTGTGACGAAGAAAATCAGCGTCAATCTATCAGGATCCGCCGGCTTCACCTGCCATGGAAAGGCCAAGATTGGCTCTTACAAAATCGGGCGCTCCTCTTCATTCAGGATGCAACCGTAAGTCGTTACCTCTTAGCTCAATAGCTACTTACGCCCTCGCTAGATTAGGGTAAGGACGAAGAGCCGGAAAGAGTCAGGTTGCAGTTTTTGCTTCCTGACTCTTCTTTTTGTGTTTAGTTCATGATGAGAATGAAGAAGGAATGATTTTCCCCTTTTGGACGTAATCTTTTTGCTTGTGTTCGGATGAGAGATTGAGAAAAAGCGGCCCGGGATGTAACATTTCGGGGACTTGTTCGTCTTACTCATAGAACGACTAACTAAAAACTAATTGATCATGTGGACAAAAAGACTTCTCTTTCTTCTGATGACGGCAGCAAGCTTCAACTTTGCTTCTGCTCAGTTCCTGTCATGGAAACGCATCAAGGGTAATAAAAAAGTACAGATAGAAGAGCGGCATATAGACCGATTCGATCGGCTTATTGTCAAGGGTAGCATGGAGGTAAAGGTACAGCAAGGGCCATCGGCGCAGCCCCTGACAGTAGAAGCAGAGTCCAACATCCTACCGCTGGTAGTGACCGCGGTAGAAGATGGTGTGCTCATCATCAAAATGAAATCGACGGCATCTATCTCCATTAATAAGGGTGTCCGAATCAGAGTGACTACTCCACATCTCACAGAAGCAGAGTTGCACGGAAGCGGCGACATTATTTTCTCCGGTTTGTTCCGCCAGCGATCCCTGCGAATCGGACTGTTCGGAAGCGGCGACATCACTTTTGCCAATGCTACGATAGCTAACGATCTAGACATCAGTCTTAGGGGAAGCGGCGATGTGCGGGGCAAAATCTTTGCCGGTAGGAATGCTGTCCTTTCTCTGACCGGTTCGGGTGACATAGACGTTTCGCTGGGCCTTCCTCAAAGTGTTCGGGCCAATCTCAGCGGAAGCGGAGATATCAAGATAAAAGGGGAGACGGCTTATGCTGCACTCCAATGCAATGGAAGCGGAGACCTCGAGTGTCGCCATCTCCTTGCTCGCCAAGCCGACGTGAGGATCCATGGTAGTGGCGATGGTAAACTCGCAGTTGCCGAAAAATTGGATATCAACCTGTCAGGATCGGCCGGTTTCGTATGCTATGGTCGGCCTGCGATCGGTGTGTACCGGGTCAGTCGCTCTTCCTCTTTTAGCACAGTCCCTTGAAGGAAATAATAGCACCATAGTTTAGAACTTTTCATAGACGCGAGCAGCAATAGGGCGAGGTACTCCTTCGGAGAGTATTCTCGCCCTTGCTTCATTCGGACAGGATAGCGATCGATTTTAGGACTTAAAAGGATAATGGGATAAGAATATTTTTATCTTTGCGACTCAACTTAGCCAGAAAAAATGCTCCGCAATGCCATAGCTTTGTGCTAAATATAAGCACCTTTTTCCCGCAAAAGGATACTGGGTGCATATAAACAACAACTATAATTATCCTATTTATGAAGAAAAAGAATTTTTTGCTTCTTGGCATTTTCGTTGCTTTGCTGACTTTCATCGGCAGCATGCAGGCACAACAGGCCAAAGATTATTTCAACTTTGACGAACGGGGCGAAGCCTACTTCTCATTCAAAGTGCCTGATAGGGCCGTTCTACAAGAGCTGGCTCTGATCATGTCCATCGACGAGTTTGACCCCGTAACCAATGAAGCCATTGCCTATGCCAGCGAAGAGGAGTTCGAAGCATTCCTGCGCTATGGGCTCAAGCCTACATTCTTGACTCCTCCATCCATGCAGCGCGCTGTCGAGATGTTCGACTACCGCTCAGGAGAAAAATACGAATGGAATGCTTACCCCACCTATGAAGCCTATATCAGCATGATGGAAGAGTTCCAAACAAAGTATCCATCACTTTGTACTACTTCCGTCATTGGCAAGTCCGTAAAGGATCGTAAACTGATGATTTGCAAGCTGACGTCCTCTGCCAATACAGGGAAAAAGCCTCGCGTGCTCTATACTTCTACGATGCACGGAGACGAAACGACCGGATATGTGGTACTGCTCCGACTCATAGACCATCTGCTGTCGAACTACGAATCCGATCCGAGGATTAAGAACATTCTGGATAAAACGGAAGTATGGATCTGCCCTTTGACCAACCCCGACGGAGCATACAGAAAAGGAAATCATACAGTCCAGGGTGCTACTCGCTACAATGCAAACAATGTCGATTTGAACCGTAACTTCAAGGATGATGTAGCCGGCGATCACCCCGATGGAAAACCCTGGCAGCCGGAGGCAATCGCATTCATGGATTTGGAAGCGAGGGTTCCTTTTGTTCTTGGCACCAATATACATGGCGGTACCGAGGTGGTAAACTATCCATGGGATAATAAAAAAGAAAGACATGCAGACGATGAGTGGTACAAACTGATCAGTCGCAACTACGCAGCCGCTTGTCAGAGTATTTCCCCCGGCTACATGACCTCCGAAACCAATTCGGGAATCATCAACGGTTCAGACTGGTATATGATTCGAGGAAGCCGTCAGGACAATGCGAACTATTTCCATCGCCTGCGAGAAATTACCCTTGAAATCAGCAACACCAAATTGGTGCCGGCCTCTCAACTTCCAAAGTATTGGAACTACAACAAGGAAGCACTGCTCGCATTGATCGAAGAGGCTATGTACGGGATACATGGTACAGTGACTTCCGCCGTGAACGGACAGCCTCTCAAATGCCAGATCATGATAGAAAACCATGACAAGCGCAACTCCGATGTATATTCGGACGCTACCACGGGCTACTACGCACGTCCTATCAAAGCCGGTACTTATACGGTGAAATACAAAGCCGAGGGTTATCCTGAAGCGACCCGTACCATTACTATCAAAGACAAAGAGACCGTCATCATGGACGTTGCATTGGGTAACTCGGCTCCTCTGCCCGTACCTGATTTCACTGCTTCTCCTATGACCATCTCGGTAGGCGAAACCGTCCAATTCCAGGATCTAACGACAAATAACCCCACGAATTGGGAGTGGACGTTTGAAGGCGGACAGCCTGCCATGAGTACAGAGCAAAATCCGCTCGTGTCCTATAATCATCCCGGTCAGTACGATGTTACGCTCAAAGTGTGGAATACAAATGGTTCCAACACGATTACGAAAGAAAAATTCATTACTGTCAATGTCGTTATGCCTGTAGCTGAATTCGTCGGTACCCCGACGGAAATAGAAGAGGGTCAGACGGTATCTTTCCAAAACCAATCCACCAACGCCACCAACTACGTATGGATATTCGATGGCGGCACTCCCGCTACCAGTGAAGAAGAAAACCCGACTGTGCTTTACAGCAAAGCCGGCCAATATGATGTAACCCTCAAGGCCATCAATCCTTCCGGTGAAACAGTGAAGAAGAAGCCCAAATACATCAAGGTCAAGAAAGCTCCGGTCCCTGCTCCGGTAGCCAACTTCGAAGGAACGCCTCGAAAAATAAAGAAAGGAGAGACAGTTTCTTTCAAAGACCTTTCCACGAACAATCCCACATCGTGGCTTTGGGTGTTCGAAGGGGGTTCTCCTGCCACCAGTACAGAGCAAAATCCGGTGATCACCTACAATGAAACAGGTAAGTACGATGTACAGCTGACGGCTACCAACGAGGGCGGAAGCAATGTAAAGAAAGCAGAAGACTACATCGAGGTTATCGTTAACGACGCCATTCAGGACGTAGTGGCGAAAACCGGTATCATCATCCGTCCGCAAAACGGAACGAAGCAAATCGTCATAGAGGCTAACACTCCTATCAAAGCGATTGTTCTCTACGATATTAACGGACGAACTGTGCTCAAAACCAACCCCAACGAGCTTCGCTCGACGATAGATCTGTCAGCACTGTCTGAAGGTATCTACACCATCAGCATCAAGACGAAGAAAGCGACTCGCACGGAAAAGATCCATATCGGATAATCCGAAAAGCCTCCATACAAGAAAGGGATGCCCGGCCGGGCATCCCTTTTCTTTTGTCTTCGTGTGAACAAATCCGGCATTATTCGGCCGATGTAGGGTAGAGCAGATACTTCTTTCGCATTTTGCGGTATTTGTCGAGATCCGGTTGCCATGAAGCTCTGATCCGCTCCTCTGTCCAGCCTTTTTCGATCTGTGCGGCCAACTCCTTCGTTCCGGCCAGGAGGTTGAACATCTGTCTCCTGTTTACCAATTTTATCCCATCCTGCTGAGCAGTCCGATAGTAACGGATCAGCAGCTGTAGAGACAAGCCCTGCGGAGCTTTTTCACTCCGGAGATCCACTCCGTAACAGCTTCTTCCTTTATAGAGAGGATTGCTATCCATACCGCGAATAGGTCGTGGGACGAAAACAAAAGACCCGAACCTTTTATTCGGATAACCCAAAACTTCAAAAGGGAAATCCGTACCTCGCCCGACACTCATGATCGTAGCCTCGAACAGGCAGAGCGAAGGATACCAAGCTATGGCATTGGCCGTCGGCAGATTGGGACTCGGCTTCACCGGCAAGGTGTACTCCTGTCCATGCTTCCAGCCCAGCATCGGAACCACTGTCAGATCGCACTTCATTCCCTTCCTGCCCAGCCAGCCCTCGCCGTTGATCATATCGGCCAGCTCTCCTATCGTCAGTCCATGAAGAATAGGCAGCGGATCCACTCCGACAAACGAACGGCAATTATCTTGTAAGATGGGGCCATCCACATAGTCGTTCGGGTTCGGCCGATCTGTGACGATCAGCTTTTTCCGCTCCTCGGCACAAGCCTCCATCACATAGTGCAGCGTACTGATATAAGTAAAGAAGCGAGTCCCGACATCCTGCATATCGAATAGCAGCACATCGACGTCGGCCAACATGCGAGGAGTAGGCTTCTTATTTTTGCCGTAGAGCGAAACGATAGGAATCCCTGTCTTGACATCCCGTTCATCCTTGACCGCTGCCCCGGCGTCGGCATCTCCACGGAAGCCGTGTTCAGGCCCTAAGACCTTGACGATATTGACTCCCTGCCGAAGCAGATTGTCAAGAAGATGTTCCCGTTCTGTGCCCACCACGCTCGTAGCATTAGCCACCAGTGCCACGCGCTTGCCTCTGAGAAGAGGCAGGAGCAGCTCTGTCCTCTCCGCGCCGACAACTACTCGCACCTCCTCTCTCGGAGTCGGCGCTGAAATCTCCGGCTCCGAATCAGCAGTCTGACTCCTGACCTCCTCACTCCTCGATGAATGCGCTGCCCCTGCAACTTGGCAACCGGTATGGGCTGAAAACGACATTAGCCCGCTGATGCAGGCTAATGCGATAGAATATTTCCGGGAAAAGCGAGCGATCATTTGCCTTCGTTTACTCGTCGATGATCTTCCAAGAAAGCTTTCAATCCACTATCCGTAAGAGGGTGCTTGAGCAGACCCTTTATGGCGTTGAGTGGGCAGGTAGCCACATCGGCACCGGCTTCGAGGCACTGAATAATGTGCTGCGTATGGCGGATGCTGGCAGCAAGTACCTCCGTCTCGTAACGATAGAATCCGAACATCGCTACGATATTCTCCACCAGCTTGACGCCATCGCTGGCGATGTCGTCCAATCGGCCCACGAACGGCGACACATACGAAGCTCCGGCTTTGGCGGCGAGCAGGGCCTGGCCTACGGTAAAGACGAGCGTACAGTTGGTACGGATACCCTTATCGCTGAAGTATTTGATAGCCTTGATACCTTCGGCCGTGCAAGGCACCTTAACCACGATCTGCGGATGCAGAGCGGCCAACTCCTCGCCCTCGCGAATCATACCTTCGTAGTCCGTAGCTATCACTTCGGCACTCACATCTCCATCGACGATCTCACAGATAGCCAAGTAGTGCCTCATGCAATTATCCTTCCCACTAATACCCTCTTTCGCCATCAGAGACGGATTGGTAGTAACGCCGTCCAAGACACCCATGTCGTTCGCCTCGCGAATCTGATCCAAATTAGCTGTGTCGATAAAGAATTTCATCGCTGTATCCTCTTTGTTAGATATTGATATTTAGTTTTTACAACTGCCCCAAAGGTAGGCATTTTTGGTCTACACGCCGAGGTGTCCGCCGTGTGTCTGTAGTTACCGATGGCAGGTATACAGCTTTTCTCTATGTCGTTCGGGAAAAAACAGGGATATGGCTCCCAAAAACGTGGCGCGAGAAAATTTTCGTTTTGGTTCGGGAAGTAAAATTTTTACGCGCCGCAGCGAAAAAATTCCTGCGCCACTTTTGCAGGAAACACGCGCCATAATCGGAGCATTTTTGGTTCATAATTTTCCGACCGAAAGAAGTCGTTCCAATCGTTTTAGGTCGACCTTTAGGAGAAAAAAGTCTATGCCCGATAGTATAGCCGGATTCGAGTTTATTAGCAATTCCGGCGCGGAATACTCTGTTCTCTTTATTATCTTTGTCGGAAGCCTGACCTTTTTAATCCTTGCAGGCAATCCTAATAATGAAGATACTACCACACGTTACCAACGAAACGGCTCCCTTGCGCACCGTCGTACTGGGGTTGCCGGATTCGACCGGCGGAGCACCTGCTCTCGCCGATACTTACGATGCCAAGAGCTATGAATCCGTGCTACGGGGCACTTATCCTTCGGACGAGAATATCAAGATAGAGATGGATGCCGTACTCGATGTATTGGTACGTCAAGGCATAGAGGTGCTCCGTCCCGAGCCGATAGAAAACTACAACCAGATATTTGCCCGCGATGTGGCTTTTACCATCGATGACAAACTCTTCGTCTCGAACCTGATAGCCGATCGTGCCCGTGAGTCCGAAGCCTTTTCGCCTATTTGGGATTGCGTCGGGGAGAGCCATCTGGTACGCCTTAGCGAAGATATTCATGCCGAAGGAGGAGACATCCTGCTATATGATGATATTCTTTTCATAGGCACCTACCTTCAGAAGGATTATCCTTCCTTCAAGACGGCCCGAACCAATGCACGGGCTGTGGACTTCTTCCGCGAATTTTTTCCTCACAAAACCATCATACCGATAGAGCTGATCAAGCACGACACCGATCCTATGCGCTCGGTGCTCCACCTCGACTGCGCCTTCCAGCCCATAGGTCGTGGCCGTGCCATAGTCTATCGGCAAGGATTCCTGCACCCTGAGAGCTTCGGTCTGATCACGGAGATATTCGGCGGCCGGGACAACCTGTTCGAGATTACGCCCGAAGAAGCCTATATGATGAATACCAATATATTCTCCATCAGTCCCGACACAGTAATAAGCGAACGGAACTTCGTCCGTCTGAACAACCACCTGCGTGAGGCATGGGGGATGACCGTAGAGGAAGTGCCCTACGCGGAGATCTCCAAGCAGGGCGGACTGCTCCGCTGCTCCACGATGCCACTGGTGCGCGAATAAATCGACCTCTTCTCTATATAGCACACCCTACGACAGCAACTGAAGCATGGCTAAGGAGAAAACGATCTACGTCTGCCGTTCGTGCGGAACCAAATACGCCAAATGGCAAGGCAACTGCAATGCCTGTGGAGAATGGAACTGCATCGACGAGGAAAAGGTGTCGGCACCTGTATCGGGCAAGCATGCAGCCAAGAGCTTCATGCCACGGGAGCAGGACAACCGGCCAAGACTCTTACAGGACGTGCAGTCCGGCGATGAAGAGCGCATCCGCCTCGGCGATGAGGAGTTCGACCGCGTATTGGGAGGAGGAATCGTCAAGGGAGCATTTGTCCTGCTTGGCGGTGAGCCGGGGATCGGCAAGTCCACGCTTATCCTCCAGACGGTGCTGCGTCTGCCCCGGTTGCGCACGCTCTATGTGTCGGGCGAAGAAAGTGCCCGACAGCTGAAGATGCGCGCCGAACGACTGGGGCAAGCCATGAATGAGTGCTACGTATACTGCGAAACGAATATAGAGAGGATACTCTCCCGTGCAGAAGAACTCACACCCGATCTCCTCGTGATAGACTCTATACAGACGGTCTATACCGAGGAAATGGAAAGCTCGGCCGGCAGCGTGGGGCAGATCCGCGAATGTGCTGCCTTGCTACTCAAATACTGCAAGACTACGGGTATCCCCGTTATCGTCATCGGACACATCACCAAAGAAGGTAGCATAGCCGGACCGAAGGTGCTGGAGCATATAGTGGATACGGTGCTCCTTTTCGATGGGGACAAGCATCATCTCTACCGGATACTTCGGGGACAAAAGAACCGCTATGGCAGCACTTCCGAGCTGGGGATATACGAGATGCGGCAAGACGGTCTGCGTGGCGTGGAGAATCCGAGCGAGCACCTCATCACACGCAACAGGGAAGACCTCAGCGGCATAGCCATAGCCGTAGCGATGGAGGGCATTCGCCCGATACTCATCGAGGCGCAGGCTTTGGTCAGCTCGGCCATTTATGCCAATCCGCAGCGTTCGGCCACGGGCTTCGACATTCGGCGGATGAATATGCTCTTAGCCGTACTGGAGAAACGTGCCGGCTTCAAGCTCATACAGAAAGATGTGTTTCTGAACATTGCCGGAGGTATCAAAATAGCGGATCCGGCTACCGATCTGGCCGTCATCTCAGCGGTGTTGGCATCGAGTCTGGACATCGTTATCCCACCGGCCGTATGCATGACGGGCGAGGTCGGACTCTCCGGAGAGATACGGCCCGTGAGTCGCATCGAACAGCGCATTACGGAAGCACGGCGCATAGGGTTCAAAGAGATATTGGTGCCGGCCGATAACTTCCGGCAGGAGGATGCCGGTCGCTTCGGTATTCGACTCGTGCCGGTCAGAAAGGTGGAGGAAGCCTTTCGCCATCTATTTTCCAAAGGAAGAGAATAGAAAGATCGGAGAGAATACATGCCAAGGAGAGCTACAATTTCCAAAAACATATAAGTAATATGAAAGAGAACAAACTATTCCGCATCGGGATACTTGCGATCGTCGCCCTCATGCTCACAGGATGCAAGGGGAGCGACACCCATTTTATCACCGATGCAGACTTCCGCAAACAGGTGCAGGAAGATCTGAGAGTAAAACGAGAAGCTCTATCCGAAGGCAATCTCTTCGAAGTGCTGGAGCGCGATTCGCTCCGTACCGAAGAGCGCGAAGCACTGGAGTTCCTGTATGCCTACATGACACTGCCGGACATCGTGGACTACTCGGGCGACTTCTACTTGCAGAATGTACGCGAGAGCTTCCGCGCAAGGGAGGAAATGTCGTGGGGTAAGGAAGTGCCCGAACTGCTCTTCCGCCACTTCGTGCTGCCTATACGCGTGAACAATGAGAACCTCGACAGCAGCCGCATGGTGTTCTATGCCGAACTGAAAGAGCGAGTGAAAGGTATGAGCATGAAGGAGGCCGCTCTGGAGGTGAACCACTGGTGCCACGAGAAGGCTACCTACAGCCCCAGCGACCCGCGTACTCGCTCTCCGCTTGCAACGGTGAAGAATGCCCTCGGACGCTGCGGAGAGGAATCCACTTTCACGGTGGCTGCCCTGCGATCGGTAGGTATTCCGGCCAGACAGGTTTATACGCCGCGTTGGGCACATACGGACGACAACCACGCATGGGTGGAGGTATGGGTAGACGGCAAATGGTACTTCATCGGAGCCTGCGAACCGGCAGCCGAGCTGAACGATGCTTGGTTCAACAGCTCCGTTGTCCGCGCCATGCTAACGCATACGCGAGTCTTCGGCCGTTACGAAGGTCCGGAGGAGAAATTGCTCCGCACGGCCAACTACACGGAGATCAACTGTATCGACAACTATGCCCCGACGGAAATGATCGAAGTCAAAGTCACCGACCGCTCCGGTGCCGTGGTGGAAGGGGCCGATATTCGTTTCTGCATCTATAACTATTCGGAGTTCTATCCCGTGGTGACGAAGCAATCCGATGCCCAAGGGCAGGCTTCCCTGCGCGTAGGCAAAGGCGACATGTTCATCTGGGCTGCCAAGGACGGACTCTTCGGTTATGCCCTGTCCAAGGCCGACGATCGCAAACCGCTGACCATCGCACTGGACAGCTTCGAAGCACAGCCCGAATGGGCCGATTTCAAAATCGTGCCACCTGAAGGGGATCCCATCCCCACGACCTGCTCTCCGCAGCAGATCAGCACGAACGATGCCCGTCTCCTGCGTGAGGATTCCATTCGCGCAGCCTACGAAGCCACATTCGCCACAGCCGAGCAGTCCGCAGCACTGTCTGCCGAGTTGGGTGTGGATGCATCTGCACTGACAGGCATCTTGCAAACGAGCCGCGGCAACCATGCCGACATCGAAGGTTTCTTGCGCTCCATAGAAGCCGGAAAAGCACGCCAAAGAGCAATGGATCTGCTACAGACCGTTTCGCCCAAGGACCTGACCGACACGCCGGAGTCGCTCCTCAAAGCACTCTTCCGCGACATGGCCGAGCCGGCTCCCGAAGCGGCAAGCGGCGAAGCGTACCGGCACCACCTGCGCTATGTGGCATCGCCTCGTATCTATACGGAGATGCTCAGCTCATTCGTCCCTGCACTTCGCGGCATCCTCTCCACAGAGGAGCAGGAAGCCATGCGCCAAGATCCGGCCGAACTGGTTCGCTGGGTAAGCTCGAACATCCGTCTGGATACCCTCTACAATACGCAGTACACCACCATCACTCCGGCCGGTGTATGGCGAGCCAAACGAGCAGACCTCCGCTCGATGGGGATCTTCTTCGTAGCCATGGCACGCACACTCGGCATACCGGCCCGGTACGACGAGGTGACGGGCAAGATCCAATACAGCAAGCAGCTGATGCCGCTGCGTTGGAGCGACGTGAATCTGCGTGAGAGCAAGACGGCCCTCAAGGAGCAAGGTTCGCTCGCACTGGATTATACGCCGACAGCACTGGCTCCCAACCCCAACTACTACAGCCGCTTCACAGTGGCCGAGATGCAACCCTCGGGTATCATCCGCACGCTCTATTATGATGAAAACGAGCCGACAGACCTGAAGACGCTCTTCGACCGCCCCAAGGAGATGAATGCAGGTCATTACTTCCTCGTTACCGGTACGCGTATGGCCAGCGGTAGCGTATTGTGCCGCATGAGGAAGTTCACGGTAGAAGCCGGCAAGACTGCTCGCCAGCCACTCGAACTGCTACACGACTCGACTGACATTCAGGTGATCGGCTCCATCAATGCCGAACAGCTCTATCACGATCTCTCCCATGCGGAAGACCGCTCGCTCCTCTCTACCACAGGACGCGGCTACTTCGCGATGGCCATACTCGGAGCCGGTCAGGAGCCTACCAACCACGCCCTGAAAGACTTGGAGAAGGTGAAAGCCGACTTCGAGCAGTGGGGACGCAAGCTGATCCTCCTCTTCCCCGATGCCGACGGATATAAACGCTACAAACCGGCAGACTTCCCCTCCCTGCCTGAGACAGCCGTATTCGGACTCGATATACAAGGCCGCAATGCTGCCATGATACGGGAGGCTGCGAACCTGCCTAATGCGACCAACCTGCCGATCGTCATTATCGCCGATTCGTTCGGTCGGGTCGTATTCGTCCGTCAGGGCTATACGATCGGTCTGGGCGAGCAGATGATGCAGGTGATCCGCCGCCTCTGATCCTCCACACCATTACTCGGTGTTTGCTGCCGGTACAGTCATCCTTCGCGATACTGTGCCGGCAGTATCTTTTTCGCCGATGGTTATCTTTCGATAGGGTGAAAAACGTTAATTTTGCGACTGTCAAGATCGTGACAACCAACCTGACCTTCGAACCTTAACTACTTAAACAAATTAGAAACGATGGATTTTTTAGACAAAGTGTTACAGGACTTGAGCCTTATCGACCTGAAAGAGATCATAGGCTCCTTCGTGATTCTATTCGTGGCAATCGATATTATCGGTGCTATTCCCGTGGTGCTTAGCCTCAAGGACAGAGGCCAGTCCTTCCATAGCGGCAAGGCCACCACTTTCTCCTGCGTCATGATGCTCGCTTTCCTCTTCATCGGAGAGCCTATGCTGAACTTCTTCGGCGTGGACGTCTCTTCCTTCGCTGTAGCAGGGGCTATCGTCCTCTTCGTAATGGCCGTGGAGATGATATTCGGCGTGCAGATATTCAAGGACGACGGGCCTGCCGGCAGTGCCACCATCGTGCCGCTGGTATTTCCTCTCTTTGCCGGTGCGGCAACGTTTACCACCATCCTCACGCTGCGTGCCGATGGTATAGCGATGACCAACATCGCCATTGCCATCCTGATCAACGTGGCTATGATCTACCTGATGCTCCGTTTCGTAAACCAGCTGGAGCGTTTCTTCGGCAAGGGCGGTATATACATCCTGCGCAAATTCTTCGGTGTCATTCTGCTTGCCATCTCGGTGAAGTTCTTCACCGGCAATATCGTCAAGATCATCGAGACGATGAACGAAGCCTTGCAGAAGTAAGCGATGCTGGACTTTGCTGCCATAGACTTCGAGACGGCCAATGCCGAGCGGACGAGCGTCTGCAGCGTGGGCATCATCGTTGTACGAGGTGGCGAGATCGTACACCGTTATTACAGCCTGATTCGCCCCGAACCGGACTATTACAATTACCACAATACACGCGTACACGGACTGACCGCTGCCGACACCGAGTCGGCACGGATCTTTCCGGACGTGTGGGCCGAGGTGGAGCCTCTGATCGCAGGGCTTCCGCTCGTGGCACACAACAAGCCGTTCGACGAAGGTTGCCTCAAGGCGGTATTCAGGATGTACCGAATGGACTACCCCGACTACCCGTTCTTCTGCACGCTCCAAGCAGCACGCCGCCAACTGCGACACCTCAGCGATCATCGTCTGCCCACCGTAGCCCAATGCTGCGGATATATATTGGCACAACACCACCAAGCCCTGGCAGATGCAGAAGCCTGTGCCGCCATCGCCCTGAAGCTCTTGTAGAAAACCGGCATGAAGCCTCATGCCCCTCTTTTATCCATTGCGCGCTACAAGCATTTCTATAATATAAAGACCGGCTTGTATGCGAGTGCCCATGTTTTTTCACAATCCAAAAGAGCCGATACTCCCACTTTACACAAAAAAAGACCGAAAAGAACTCAATCGTATGAATATATTTTCTACCTTTGGTGCTCTCTCAATCACATTTATCGGGAACCATGTATCGGGACATAAAAGCAAAGAAAACCACCTTCGTGGGCGACTGCATACCAAGTCGCTCCCTGCGCTTTTTCCGTTTGAAATCCCCTCAAATCCTTACTACTGACGATAGCCCCGTAGCGGCCGTCGGAGTGCCGAATAAAGGCATTTTACCCCCCCCCCCCCCATTTTACATTTGTAAACAACTGACAAACAGTCTGTTACAACCTTTGCAAGGTCTCCATCGGGAAGTCTTGCGGCATACCTCATACCCCTTCTCCTTTCTTTCGGGATGCACACCCCTGAGGGATCTCCTCCAAGACCCCTCAGGGATCCCTCCTGAGACCCCTAAGGGGTCCCACCAGATACTCCTTAGAGATCCCATAGGAGACTCCTCAGGGGTCTCGGGAGGGATCCCTCGGGGGTCTTCTTCGACTGACAACATTTCATTATCATATTAATCCTTTAACAATTATTCCTATGCTGAACTTATCAGTCAAGAGCCAGATCATGAAGATCGGCAAGCACAAAGGCAAGACCATGTACTATGCCCAAGTGGACAAACCCCGAGTAATCGAGTACGAGGACGTCATCAAAGACATTGCAGAGATGTCCTCCCTGACCACAGGCGATGTGCGCAATGCCATCGACCGACTCGCCTACTACCTCCAGCGCGAACTCACCGAGGGTAATACCGTCAAGCTCGGACAGATCGGCACCTTCCGCGTGGCCGTTCCCTCCAAGTACGTGGAGACGGAGAAAGAGGTCAATGCCTCCATCCTCAAAAAGCCCAAAATACAGTTTTACATCAATCGCACGCTCTCGGCCGTAGCCGAGAACATCCGCTTCGCCGTCTATCGCAACGGTCAGAAAGTAGATGACACCACCTCTCCCTCCACTCCGAGCGAAGGCGGCGGCGAACAAGACAGCGGAGGCGGCGGCCTCTGATGTCCGTACCACCACTCCCTCGAAGCCCGGCCATGGACTTCGGGGGAGTGATCCCTACCCATTATCAGTAAAGAATAAAATCAATAAGAAATAACAATCCGATTATCTCATGAAAAATTATCTGATGAAAAAATATGATTTGACGAATAAAGAGGGATACAAAATTGCGATCCAAGACTTTCAGTTAATTACTCTCACGGCTGTGTTACTATACATTTTGGCCAAATTCAATCCAAGCAGAAAAAAGCAGAAACAAACCGCGGAAGAACTTATCAAACAAGGAAAATTGAACGGAGTAAAAGAAATGGAAATCATTATGGAGGATCGCACAGGATTGCATCTCGATGTGCCGATAAAAGGTGTAAACATCAAAACGGGAATAGGTAGTGAAGGAAAGACTATTGTAAAAGTTACTTACAAGTAAATAGATTGTATTTGAGTCTATTCTTTCAATGAAGGACAATCATCATGCCGCTCTATAAAATTTCGGTCAGACGCAGAAAAAACTCCAATGGCATACTGCTCGAAGCCGGTATGAGCGTCGAAGTGCTAAGCAAATACTTCTACAATCCCCTAACCACCAATGGCGGACAGATGGTAGCTGATGCCTTCATGCGTATCTACGGAGTAGACCTCAAACGAGCCGGTGCGCTGAACACCGTAGACCTCGATGTGGAGATAATAGGTTAAAAATCAAGCCACTAAACAAATAATAAGCATAAAAATGAATCCCAAGACATTAATATCCGCTGGAAAAACTGCAGCTAAAATAGCTATTCCAATTCTCATAGAAAAAGCTCCTGATATTTGGGGAGCAGCAAGAAAATATTTCGGGAAAAAGAAAGAAGAGAAGAAAACAAAATAAAAGCAATCGAATTTTCATGAAACAAGAAACCAAAGCGACCATTGTAAAGATAGCAGGAGCAGTGCTCAAAATAATTGGAGATACACTTAGCTCTCCAGGACAAGATTCTACTAAGACACAATCAAGACAAAGTAAAAGCGAATAAAAATGATAATGAGAAAAACTATCTAAAAACATAGAAACGACGAAAAAGGGCTGTACTTGTGGGATTCTTTCACGCGGTACGGCCCTTTCGTTATCAGGGCAGGATGATGAGTGCGTTTTGATCATTCCGGTATGATCGGTGTCCGAAAAGCGTAGAGCTTTCGATCTATTTTTATTGGATACCTGTGTATCAATAGATAACATGCGGGACAGATGAGGTATTAAAAACCTTATTCTGTCCCGCATCCGTTTTTGAGACGGTTTGTCCGAATAGATATGGGCGAGTATTTACAAGCTCAAGGAGAAACCGATTGTGTAAGGATGCAGCTTGGGGCCTTTGCCGCTTCGGAAAAGCGGTGTCAGCGAGTAGGTGAAGAAAATCCCTGCGTTGCGATAGTTGATACCGGCACGGGCTTCGACCGAGAAGGTGTTCAGATTGACCCTCCTCAACTTTTCCAGCCGGCCATCGGGGCCATCGGTCGTAGCAGCAGAATATACTTTGGCTCTCAATACAGGAGCTATATAGACAGTCAAGTTAGAACCTACCCCATTGAATGCCAATGCCGGCATGGCTTTCAGATATGCAGCAGTGAGTGTACATTCGGCTCGGCCGGGCACGTCCACTACGGTAGTCACTCCGTCGATATTCTTCAGCGTTTTGGAGTCGGTGATGCGGTAAATGTCGGCATCCCAACCGAGGGCATAAGTAAGCACCAGATACTTGTTCAGACGGTAGATGTCTCCGAAGAACTGAATCGAACCACGGTAGGAATGACTCCGACCTATGTCGGAATGAGAGTCATCGACCTTCAACTCACCCCATTCGAAAGAGCCGAAACCGTAGGTACCCCAAACGGGCATTTCCTTATCCCTGTTCGGCCGATTGATCAAAGTATTCCGAAAGCGTTGTTCGATGCTGCGACCATTGCGATAGACACCTCTGAATATCTTTTCGTTTCGGATCGTATCTCCCGAAGGCATGGACTCCTGTATAATTACCTCGAAATCGTCCTCACCATCCTTGATCATAATGGTTTTCTCCCCGGCACGAATCACCGTATCGCGAACGGCCGAAGGAAGGCTGTCGGCGTAAGAGGCAAGCACGGAGGACAGCAGTATAGCGGTGGTCAAAAAGAAACGTTTCATTGCTTTTTTGTTTTTAGAAGCCAAAACCGAAGCCGATGGCGAACATGCGTGTATCAGGCCCTTTTCCGCTGCGGAACAGGGGTGTAAGCGTATAAGAACCATAGAGATTGAAAGCACTGTAATTGATACCGACACGGGCTTCGAGGACGATAGGATTCAGGTTCAGATCGCGACCGTGTTTCTGATGACTCTTGTTGTCCGGCAACCACACCTTAGAGCTGGAAGCCGTCTTGAACTTCAGCACCGGAGCGGCATAGAGAGAAAAGGAGCTGCGGCACTTCTTCATCATAAACGGTACGGCGACGTTCATATAGGTAATGTGCAGTCGGCTGTTGTCGTAAGTGATTCCTTCGGCAGCCGGGAGCACTTGGGTAAGCCCCTCTACATCCTGAAATGAATGATTGTTCTTCAGGTGAATGGAGTTGAACTCGATGTCCAGATTGGGGGCGATCACCAGCCAGTCATTGAGTCGGTACGAGACGCTCATCAAACCCAGCGTATAGCGGAGCGAAGAGCTGGCATTGACATGCTCGCCTGCAGAGCCCGTGAGGTTTACAAATCCGAGTTTGAAAGAACCCAACCCAATGGAACGAATCCGTTTGTCGCCGGTGCACTTGCTGCTTCTCGTAAGGTTGAGAGGTACATCGAAGATCGTATTGCGGAAACGCTGCTCGATGCTCCGCCCTTTGAGATACACTCCTTTGAATACCTGTTCGCTCCGTCCGCGCGTGCCGTCGGCATTGTAGCGGTAGAGCGTGATGTCGATGTCGTCCTCGGTTTCGTTGATGACGACTACCTTGTCATCGATTCGGACAGTCGTGTCGAGAGAAACCTGCGCGGGCTTGCCGGCAATAGCCATCTGCACGAAGAAGATACCGGCGAGGCCAAAGAGAAATGCTTTTTTCATGAGTGATTCTGTATTTTATGTGTTAGTTGTTTATCAATTCTTGTTTTGCATCAGGAGCGATACCAGATCCTCGGAACCGATCTTACCCTCGATGTAGATGAGTGTGATACCGCGTTTAGGATTGTAGCGATAGAGTATATATCGGTTCAGACCGTTGGCCGGAGGCAATTCATAGTAGCCCGAAGTCAGGATACCGGAGTCTATCACCTCCTTGATACTTTTGGCAGACTTTCGATCAGCGGATACCGCATCCTGTATCTTCTGCAGGCGTTTGCCCGGATCGCGCATGGTCAGACTCTTGTACAGATGGATGTCGTATTCGACCAACATCTCCCTGTTCATTACTACCATCGTCACATCTTTGGCTCGGCCGTAGCGGTCGAATACCCCCTGTACATGGGGCTGCGCCGGACTCTGTCCGTATGCCGAAGCAAGGGCCGTCAGGCACAGGAGCAGGGTGAGCAGATATAGTTTGTACTGTTTCATTATCTTTTTTTGCTGATACTGTTTTATTCCGATTGTGTGTTCGCTTGTACATCCGTCAAAGGTCGAAAAGCTCCTGTGCCAGCTCCTCTCTATCGATGGATACGGCTTCGAAGGCTTCCTGTGCATACTGCCGTACCAGATCGGGATCGTTCACGCGCTCGCCGTTCACCATGGCGAAGGAGCCGGTAGTCGGCAGTGGCTGATCCGCCACATGAGGCGATCGGAGAGCGATCGTCAGAGCGATAGCCGCTGCTACGGAAGCTCCTCCCACACTCCACAGGAAGTGCTTTGCCGGCAGGCTCCGACCGGTAGATTTCGGAGTGTCGGAAAGGAAACGTCCATCCACGGCACGCCTGCAACTGACATAACCGAAGAGGGGGCGCAAGTGCTCCCACTGCTCGGGCAGCCGGGCCGTCGCGAAGTAGCGACGGAGGCGATCCTCTTCTGCACCGGAGGTAAGCCCGTCGAAGTACTTATCTAACAACCGGCCTATTTCCGCTTCGGTCGGGATAGCTTTTCTATTGAACCCTATTCGTTTCATCATCGTTTGAGTTGGAGAGCCAGAGCTGTACGCAGTGCACGTCGGGCACGGCTCAAGTTGGTATAAACGGCTTCGACCTTCACGCCCACGAGCCGGGCGATTACCTCGCTTTCGTAGCCATCGATCTCTTTCAGCCGGAAAGTCATTCGCTGCAACGGAGGCAACGCTTCGATGGCGGCTTCCACCAGACGCATGGTCTCGGACTGCTCCAGTACGCCCTGGGGCGTAGGGGCATGATCGGAGAAAGGCAGATTGTCCGGCAGCGGTTCCATCCGTCCTTCTTTGCGGAGCATATCCAAGGCTATTCGCCGAGCAGTGGTCACAGCCACTGCTTCGATGCTGTCGTATTCGCCCAGCCGCTCTCGGTTGATCCACAGACGCATCAGAGCCTCTTGCGACACATCGGCCGCAGCTTCCTCGTCGTCGAGGATGCTATATGCCACTCGTTTGAGCCGAGGAGCCAAAGGGGCTACGCTATGGGCGAATGCTTCTACTTCCATGCTAAGTAATCGGGACAAAACCTCCGTTGCAAAGGTCTTTATTTACGAGACGCAGAACAAACCGAAATCTGTCATCCGATGGCACATTTTTTTTGCCGTTCCCCTGAATCTCATCCTTTCAACCCACCCATCGCCGATCCGAAGCGACACCTCATCCAATACAGCTATTACTTCCTTCCGCTATCGAACTCAAACTGCAAAACATTGGCACATCGGCTTATACAGGGATCGGTTTACGCGCCGGATTTTTTGTATTCGTCGTTCCTCAAAACGTGGCGCGTAAACTTTTCGCTTTTGGTTCGGGAACTGAAAAATTCTCGCGCCACAACGAAAAATTTCTCGCGCCATTTTCTGAGAAAACGCGCGCCACAATCGGAGCATTTTTGGTTCGTGTTTCCATGCCAGCAGGTTACAGACATGGGTGCGATCGGATCGATGTCGGGGCGTTATGGCTGCATGTCTTATTTCTTTACTTTTGTAGGGAGCGCAGGCGAACACCATTCGCTCGCTATCTCCATTCATCCAATACCTTTATCCGCTTTCAGCAAAATGAATCGAGCACGAATCATCGTAGCCGGCATAGGCCCGGGAGGAGCATCGGATATTACTCCTGCCGTACTGTCGGCCATCGGCCGGTCCGACGTAGTCGTCGGCTATAAATACTATTTTCGTTTTATCGCGCCTTATCTCCGTCCGGAGACCCACTGCGTGGACACCGGCATGAAGAAGGAGCGGCAGCGTGCCGAAGAAGCGTTCGGGTATGCCCTCAGTGGCAAGACGGTCTGCGTGATCAGCTCCGGCGATGCCGGCATCTACGGCATGGCTCCTCTTATATACGAAATGAAACGAGCCAAAGGCGTGGAGATGGACATCGAAGTGCTGCCTGGCATCAGTGCTTTTCAGAAAGCGGCTTCGCTACTGGGTGCTCCCATCGGTCACGACCTCTGCCTGATCTCGCTGAGCGATCTGATGACCCCCTGGCCGATCATCGAAAAGCGCATAGTGGCAGCAGCCTCCGCGGACTTCGTCACAGCTATATACAATCCTAAGAGCGAGGGCCGATACTGGCAGCTCTATCGTTTCGTAGAGATCTTCATGCAGTATCGTTCGGCCGATACACCTGTCGGACTTGTCCGTCAGGCAGGCCGGGAGGAAGAGCAGGCGACGGTGACGACTCTCGGCGAGTTCGATCCCGAAGTGGTGGATATGTTCACCGTCGTACTCGTAGGCAATTCGCAGTCTTACTGCTACGAAGGGCACTTTATCACCCCTCGTGGCTACTACCCCGAAGAAGAGATCGAAGCCAAAGGCATCGGACAGGAGATTATGATCAAGAGTTTCCGCACGATCGAGAAAGAGCTGCGCCGTCAGGACTGGCCATTAGACCATAAGTGGGCTTTGCTCCATGCCATTCATACCACAGCAGACTTCGACATGGAGAATATACTCTACACGGATGCCGGTGCGGTGGCTTCCCTGCATGAAATGATCGAAGCCGGACGGCTGCGCACGATTGTCACAGATGTGACCATGGTTACCTCCGGTATTCGCAAGGGGGCACTGGAGCGTCTGGGCGTGGAGGCCAAATGCTATCTGCATGATCCGCGCGTGGCAGAACCGGCCGCTCGTCACAGCATCACCCGGACGCAGGCAGGCATACGCCTGGCCGTGGAGGAGCACCCCGATGCTCTTTTCGCCTTCGGCAACGCTCCCACAGCCTTACAGGAACTGGCCGATCTGATCCGTCGGGGCAAAGCCTCTCCGGCCGGGATCATTGCGGCACCGGTCGGATTCGTCCACGTACAGGAATCCAAACATGCCGTGAAGCCGTTCCGCTCCATTCCGAAGATTATCGTCGAAGGCCGCAAAGGCGGTAGCAATCTGGCCGCCACGCTGGTCAATGCCATACTCTGCTATAACGATGCCGAACAACTCAGACCGGGACGCGATGTGTGAAGCTACTTACGGAGGAGTGTCTCCTCAGATACGGCGACAGCGATTCGTCATACTCGGGATGAGCGATGACCCTCATCCGTTTTTCCCACCTGCAGCGATGGCGGCTATTGCTTCCGGCAAGGTATTCAGCGGAGGCAAACGGCATCATGAGATCGTGCGCGAGCTACTCCCTGCGGATGCCGAGTGGATAGATATTACAGTACCGCTGGACGATGTATTTGCCCGTTATCGGGCGTTTGAGGAGATAGTCGTTTTCGCTTCGGGGGATCCGCTCTTCTTCGGCTTTGCCAATACGGTGATGAATCGGCTGCCCGATGCCGAGGTTACGGTCTACCCTACGTTCAACAGTTTGCAGATGCTTGCCCATACTCTTCGTATGCCGTACCACGATATGCGGATCGTATCGCTTACGGGCAGGCCGTGGCATGAGTTCGACCGCGCACTGATCGAGCGGACGGAGAAGATCGGTATTCTGACCGACCACGAGCATACCCCTTCGGCTATCGCAATGCGAATGCTCGATTATGGCTACGAGGACTATACCATGTCCATAGGCACTCGGATGGGAAACCCCAAAGAGCAACGCTTGGACACGCTCTCCCTACAGGAGGCAGCCGCTCGCGACTTCGAACGCCCCAACTGCGTGATACTCTCGGCTACTCGGCCATTCGCTTGCAGTCGTGCTCCGCTCGGACTGTCCGAAAGTGCTTTCATGCCGCTCAATGGGCGAACGAAGATGATTACGAAGATGCCGTTCCGGCTCGTTTCTCTCAGCTGTCTGGAGCTGCACCGCGCTACTTCCTTCTGGGATATAGGCTTTTGTACAGGATCTGTTTCCATCGAAGCCAAATTGAACTTTCCTCATTTGCATATCACTGCATTCGAGATCCGTCCCGAAGGTGCCGAACTGATGTCTGTGAACAGCCGCCGCTTCGGTGCACCCGGTATAGCCTACCGGATCGGAGATTTTATGGAAGAGGACCTCTCTTCCCTCACTCCGCCTGATGCCGTTTTTATCGGTGGCCACGGAGGCCGTCTTGTAGAAATGATTGCCAAGGTGCACAGCGTTATGACAAAGGGCGGCCTGCTGGTATTCAACTCTGTATCGGAAGAGAGTCGACACCTCTTCCTCACCGGAATAGAAGCCTGCGGGATGGAGCTGCTCTCATCCGTCCGACTGACGGCTGACGGCAACAACCCTATCGACATACTCCAAGCAAGAAAAAAAGAATAGACACTACCCAATCATGTCGAAACCGAATCATACTGCCATAATCTGTGTATCCGCTGCCGGTCTGGCATTGGCGCGGATCATTGCATCCGAACTTTCGGGAGAGAAAGAGATTTTTGCCATCGGCACGAATTTTACCGACTGCACGGAGGATGTTTCCTGCATCTCTTCCATTGCGGAGCTGATGGCCGAATCTTTTGCCCGATACGATGCTTGGGTTTTCATCGGTGCCATGGGAATCTGTATAAGGAGCATCGCTCCCTACGTGGCGGACAAACATCACGATCCGGCCGTGGTGAACGTAGATAGCACGGGCAGGTACGTGGTTTCCGTCCTGAGCGGTCATGTGGGTGGAGCTAACGATCTGACGCGGCTGATCGCCTCTGCTATCGGTGGCGAACCGGTGGTTACCACCCAAAGCGACCGAACGGGATTCTGGGCATTGGACACGCTGGCTTCGACCTATGGATGGAAAGCCGTTTCCAATACAGGCGACATGAATCGTCCCATTTCGCTCTTCGTGGGGGGAGCACGTACGGCATTGGTATTGGAGACTTCGGGACGAGGAGAAGATTTTTTGGAAAGGTCTTGTCCGCCTCATGTCAGCCTTTTCTACTCATTCGAAGCGGTCGATCAGGCGGAGTTCGACCTCCTTTTGGTTGTTTCTGCCCGGTACTTGGAGAGCCGGTTGCCGATGATCTGCTACTATCCTCCTGTTCTTACGATCGGAGTAGGTTGTCGCAGGCTATGCGCCCCCGAAGGTATTGCCGAGCACGTCTTCTCCGAAATACGGCAGTCAGGTTATGCTCCCGAAGCCATCGGTCGGATAGCCACGATCGACATCAAAGCCGAAGAGCCGCTTGTGGCCGATCTTGTACATCGTCTCGGAGGGATACCGCTACATATATATACGGGACAGGATCTACAGCCGGTGGAAGTGACCAACCCATCGGAAAAGGTATTTGCCGTTACGGGTTGCTACGGAGTAGCCGAAGCCTCGGCACGGAAAGCAGCGGATATGGGAAGCCTTGTGATAGAGAAGCAGAAAGGACAGCTATCGGAGGGCAACGATTTTACCTTTGCAGTAGCACAGTCAGCCGACTCCGCCCGTACCGGCCATATCGAAATAGTGGGAGCAGGTCCGGGCGATCCCGATCTGGTATCGGTGCGGGGCAGGCAGTTCTTGGAAAAGGCCGATCTGATTCTCTATGCCGGCAGCCTTGTCCCTCGCGAACTGACTGCTTGTGCCAAAGCCGGTGCCACGGTCAGAAGTTCGGCTGCGATGAATCTGCAACAGCAGTTCGAGATCATGTCGGACTTTTACCGCCGAGGCAAATTAGTGGTACGCCTGCATACGGGCGACCCCTGCATCTACGGAGCTATCCAAGAGCAAATGGCACTCTTCGACCACTACGGTATGCGCTATCATATCACGCCGGGTATCTCCTCGTTCCAGGCGGCGGCTGCAGCTCTGCGCTCACAGTTTACCATTCCCGAACGTACACAAACCATTATCCTCACCCGTGGCGAAGGGCGCACTCCCATGCCAGAGAAAGAAAAACTCCATCTGCTGGCACAGTCCCAAAGCACCATGTGCATCTTCCTTAGTGCCGGCATAGTGGACGATGTACAGCGCGAACTGATGATGCATTATCCACCCGACACGCCGGTAGCGGCCTGCTATCGACTGACCTGGCCGGATGAAAAAATCTTCCGAGGCGCGCTCCGGAACTTGGCGGAGATCGTAAAAGGAAACAACCTGACCCTGACAACGATGATAGTCGTGGGAGAAGCCATAAACAACCGCGAAGGGCTGTCACGGCTGTATGCCGATGAATTCAAACACCTATTCCGCACATGATCCTACTCTTCGGCGGTACCACGGAAGGCCGTGCGGCAGCTCGCGTGCTGGATGAAGCGGGAAGTCCGTTTTTCTACTCCACCAAAGGTAATCTGCAAGAGATCCGGTGCAGCCACGGCCATCGTCTGACGGGTGCCATGACGGTTGCCGACATGGTTTCGTTTTGTCGGAAAGAAGAGATCCGGCTGATCGTGGACGCCGCTCATCCTTTCGCCGAAGAATTGCACACTTCAGTGGCAGAGGCCGCTGAACGAACAGGTATCCCCGTAGTAAGATACGAGAGACAATACCCTCCACGCGAAGAAGGGATCGTCTGGTGTGCAAACTACGATACGGCTGCCGAACGGATGCTTGGCGATGGAGTGCAGCGTCTGCTGATGCTCACGGGGGTGAATACGATCCCCAAGCTGGCTGCATTTTGGAAAGAACGCACCACCTTTTGCCGCATATTGAAGCGAGACGAATCGCTCGCTTTGGCAGAGAAGAACGGCTTTCCTCCGGAGCGCATCGTTTTCTTCGAACCGCATGCGGACGAAGAGCTGATGCAAGCCGTTCGCCCCGATGCCATTATCACAAAAGAAAGCGGAGAGAGTGGCTACTTCCGAGAAAAGATCGAAGCTGCCCGACGGGTGGGTATCCGTATATATGCAGTCATCCGCCCGGCTTTGCCTCCCTCATTCATTCCCGTAGGCGGGCCTGTCGGTTTGAGACGGGCGGTAGAACGCCTCGTGCCGGGATTCTTTTCACTCCGAAGCGGATTCACTACCGGCACCACAGCTACCGCCGCAGTAGTAGCAGCCATGCATCGACTGATGGGGCTCGGCTCTCTCGCCGAAGCTCCCGTAGAATTGCCTTTAGGCGAAGTAGTCAGTCTGCCTATAGCGGAAATTCGGGAGGAAGAAGATGCTGTCGTAGCCACAGTACTGAAAGACGCGGGCGATGATCCGGACGTGACCAATGGTATGGCGGTATGCACTACGGTCAGGCTCAATCCCGAACATGAGGAAGTCCGCTTCCTGCAGGGCGAAGGTGTAGGAGTAGTGACGCTCCCCGGCCTCGGTCTGGAGGTCGGAGGTCCGGCTATCAACCTCGTACCACGACAAATGATGACAGCAGAGGTACGCAGACTCTATCCACAGGGAGGTGTGGATATTACGATCAGCGTACCCGAAGGCCGAGAGGCTGCCACCCAGACATTCAATCCCCGACTCGGCATACGGGACGGCATCTCTATTATAGGAACATCGGGAGTAGTGAAACCTTTTTCGGCCGAAGCATTCGTTGGTGCCATCCGTAAGCAAGTGGGCATTGCCACCGCCTTGGGAGCCGATCATATCGTCCTCAATTCGGGAGCCAAGAGTGAGCGTTATGTAAAAGGAGCCTATCCGGCACTCATTCCACAGGCCTTTGTGCAGTATGGCAATTTTGTCGGCGAATCACTCAGCTGTGTAGCCTCCTTCCCCTCCGTCCGCTCGGTAACGGTAGGAATCATGCTCGGCAAAGCGGTGAAACTCGCCGAAGGCTATCTGGATACGCACAGTAAAAAGGTGGTGATGAATCGGGATTTCCTGCACGAACTGGCTCGTCAGGCCGGTTGTTCGGAAGACATCCATGCCATCATAGACGGTCTGAATTTGGCTCGTGAGCTATGGACACTGCCGAGTGCGGAAGACAGCGATCGACTGCTACGAAAGATTGCCGAACGATCTTGGGAGACTTGCCGCCCATCGGTACCATCGGCCGAATTCGAACTCCTGCTGATCGATGAATCCGGGGCGATTCGTTTTCGTGTCGGAGGAGAACAGCTCCGGTAAGCCATCAGCTTTTTTCAGCCAATCCTCTCTTGAGACATCAGGTAAGATGGTTGTCTGATATGTCACTTGGAGCAAAGCCTTTTTTCTACTTTCCTCCTCTATCGAATATATGGACATGGAAGAAGCCCACAAAGAGTGCACCGCCGACAATATTTCCGATGGTGACGGGCAGTAGATTGTCGATTACGAAGCTACCCCAGCTGATGGATGCCCCTTGCAGTATGCCGAGCGGAATATAGAACATATTGGCAATGGAGTGTTCGAATCCCATAGCCACGAATGCCATCACCGGCCACCAGATACCGAACATTTTGCCCGTAAAGTCATGAGCCGAAAGCCCCAGCCAAACGGCCAGACAAACTAACCAGTTAGCACCGATTCCTCTAAGAAATGCTACATGAAAAGGCAGAGAGGTTTTGTCTTCCGACAGATGGACAATGGCACTATGCCAAGGATCCGCATCGACGAAGCCGGCCAAATGGACAAGGAAATAGGTGAAAAAGAAAGCACCGATAAAGTTGGCCACATAGACCACCGTCCAGAGCTTGAGTGGGAAGAGACGTGGGATGCGACCTTTGACGGCGGCAGGAATCAGTACGGCATTATTGCTGGTGAACAACTCGGCTCCGGTGAGCACCACAAGAATCAAGCCGACGGGGAACATCGCCCCACTCAGCAGTTTGGCCACTCCCGGATTGGCTTCGGCCATCTCGGGAAAACCTTTGCCTACCAACAGGGACAAAAAACCTCCGATAGCAATGTATGCTCCGGCCATGATGCCCAACCAAAATATCTGATACCATGTCTTGGCATATTTGCCTGCAGCCATGCTGTAGGTCTGTTCGAGTACTTCTTTCGGATTCCTTACCATCTCTCTGATCTCTTTATATGATGTTGTATTGAAAAAACGAGTATCTCTTTCGGTATGAAGCAATACGCTTTACTACCTGTTACGAAAATAATACAGTATCTAATTAAAACTGCTATCGGAGAGGACAAACTCTTTCCCATCGAAGCGGTAAGCATCAAAAAGGCCTTGCGAACCGACAGGGGCAACTACCTCATCCGTATTTTCACTGATGTACAGCAAGGTCTGACCTCTGCAATTGACTCCCCCTTACTTTCAGTTTTTGCTATATATAAGGAGGAATTGGAGCCGCCAAAGATAATGAATAAGCCCAAAAGCGTCAAAGTCAAGGATTACGTTCACAATCCGGCGGTCTCAAAAGCCATAAGTTTTGCCCCCAAAAACACGCGCAAAAAAAGTTTTCAACAACGAAGAAGTGTTTGGAATGGTTCTAAATAAGCACCCGTAAGGAAGCCGAAAGCAAGACAAAAAAGAAAGGGAAACAGATTTTTTCAGATCGAAAAGCCTTTTTCATTAGTTCGAATAGCAATCTATATATTAAGTGTTTTCGTTTTGTATATATATCTTTTTCGTTTTATATATAAATTATTTTCAATAAATATATGAATCGGAAATGATTTATATAGAAATTGTAGCTTGAGAAGGGCCAATGTAGGAGCTGAAATAAAAGAGGCACGCACCCGATTCGTGGCCGAATTGGGCGCGTGCCTTATGCTTTTAGAGTATGATAGTGACGTTATTCCATGCTATTCATCATGGGGGTAAGCATCGCCTTCTTGGAAGTATGAGAGACGAGGAGTACAAGACCGTACAGAACTATACAGGGAAGCGGATCCGGTGATGGATGAGTATGGGAGTTGAGTGTAGATATTCATTGTCATTTAATCATTTATCAAAGAGTTTTACAAGGGAGCCGAAGTCTCTATTCGTGTATATAACTGCTTGCTGCATGCAAGTGGCTATCGGCATACAAATGTAGCAAAAAGCTCCATTCGAGGGAATCCAAAACAGATCGGAGGTTTGCTCATGTCTCTTAAACTTGCGCAAAATTGCATAGCATGTGTAAAGTTTTGCCGAACAAAAAGAAATGTTTAAGTTTGCATTAGATTATCGCCCTTAGGTGGAAAATACTAAGGCTCGCCACCTCAGTAATGGGGTGGCTTATCTTTTATGATAGTTGTGGAAACAGAAGAAAAACAAAAGGTTATTGTCTACATTGACGGTTTCAACTTTTACTATGGATTGAAATCCACCAAACGGTGGCGGAAATACTATTGGCTTGATATAGTCAAGTTATTTGAAAGTTTCATGCGCCCTAATCAGGAATTGATCGCAGTCAAATATTTTTCAGCCAAGCCTGATGATCTGGAACAGAGTCGCCGTCAGAATGCTTTCTTTCAAGCAAATAAAGAGAATCCGAAATTCCGTTTAATCTTAGGTAAATATCTGAAGAAAGAGATCACCTGTTTTAAGTGTGGGAACATTATTCATACGTATGAAGAGAAAGAAACGGATGTGAGAATTGCGACACAGATTGTTGCAGATGCCTATGAAAAGATTTGCAATGTGGCTATCGTTGTTTCCGCCGACAGTGATATGATTCCGGCTATAGAGCTTGCAACACAGGCGCGACAAAAAGTGTTTGTTTATTTTCCACCCAATCAGTACTCAAGCAATTTAGCTTCAATGGGAATTGGACAACCGACTCAATTGAAACGCTACGAAAGCCGGTTCCGCAACAGCCTTTTCCCTGATACCGTTCACCTTACACTATCCAACTATGACTTGCAAATACCGAAAGAATGGAAAGAGTATCAATGAAATTCGCAAATGGGAAGCTAAAATAATTATGCACTACCGGCTATGACACCTAAAATAATAATAAAGGGAGGTATACCGAACAATTCGGATGCCTCCCTTCCTATTTGGGTATCATCCCTTGCGAGAAAATAAAAAAGCCGTTTCCTGCCCTACGGACAAGTTTGACTACCTTTGCGACCTAAATATAGAATCAGCCGAAATATGAGTGCTTACTCGGAAGAAATAAACGCTCGGCGTACTTTCGCCATTATCAGTCATCCGGATGCGGGGAAAACGACTCTGACGGAAAAACTCTTGCTCTTCGGAGGTGCTATCCATGTGGCAGGAGCGGTCAAAAGCAACAAGATAAAGAAAACGGCTACCAGCGACTGGATGGAGATAGAGCGTCAGCGTGGTATATCGGTGGCAACTTCCGTCATGGGATTCAACTACAAGGACTACAAAATCAACATCCTCGATACGCCCGGCCACCAAGATTTTGCGGAAGATACTTTCCGTACGCTTACTGCTGTGGATAGTGTGATCATCGTCATCGACTGCGCCAAGGGGGTCGAGACGCAGACGCGCAAGCTGATGGAGGTTTGCCGCATGCGCAAGACTCCCGTTATCGTCTTCTTCAATAAGCTGGACCGTGAGGGACAGGATCCCTTCGATCTGCTGGACGAGGTGGAGGAAGAGCTTCAGATCCGTGTGCGGCCCCTCTCCTGGCCTATCGATATGGGTGCCCGATTCAAAGGCGTGTACAACATATACGAGGAGGAGCTGAATCTCTTTACCCCGGACAAGCAGCGCATCACGGAGAGCGTGGCTTTCAAGGATCTGAGTTCGTCCGAGTTGGAACAATATATCGGTGAGAGTCAGGCCTATAAGTTGCGTGCGGACATCGAATTGATCGATGGCGTTTATCCACCTTTCGACAAAGAGGAATATCTGGCTGGACAGCTTGCTCCGGTGTTCTTCGGCTCAGCACTCAACAACTTCGGTGTACAGGAGCTGCTGAACTGTTTCGTCGAGATTGCTCCTTCCCCCCAGCCGGTGACTGCCGTGGAGAGGAAAGTGGATCCGCATGAGGAGGGATTTACGGGTTTTGTCTTCAAGATACATGCCAACATGGATCCCAACCATCGCAGCTGTATTGCTTTCGTGAAGATTTGTTCCGGTCGGTTCGAACGAAATACGAACTACAAGCACATCCGTCTCGCCAAACAATTTCGATTCAGCAGTCCTACAGCTTTTATGGCGCAGCGCAAGGAGACAGTGGACGAAGCCTATGCCGGTGATATTATCGGTCTGCCCGATACCGGCAATTTTCAGATTGGGGATACGCTGACAGCCGGCGAAGAGCTTCATTTCCGCGGTTTGCCAAGCTTCTCGCCGGAGCTATTCAAGTACATTGAAAATCAGGATCCGATGAAAGCCAAGCAGTTGGCCAAAGGGATCGACCAGCTCATGGGCGAAGGCGTGGCACAGCTATTCACCAACCAGTTCAACGGACGCAAGATTATCGGGACCGTGGGGCAGCTGCAGTTCGAAGTGATCCAATACCGTCTGCTGCATGAATACGGAGCGCAGTGTCGTTGGGAACCGATCAGCCTGTACAAAGCCTGCTGGATAGACAGTGACAAACCGGAGGCTTTGGAGGCTTTCAAGAAGCGAAAATCGCAGTATATGGCGAAAGATATTGCCGGACGAGATGTATATTTGGCGGACTCGGGCTATGTGCTGAACATGGCACAGCAGGATTTTCCCGATATACGTTTCCACTTCACATCCGAGTTTTAGGATGATTGAGACAGGATAAATCGGAAAAACAGATGGACAGGAACAAAAGACGTAAGATACTGGCGCATGCGATTGCATCCTTGATCCTTGGATTGTTTGTCTTTTTCATTGGCCTCATCCTGATTTGGGCAGGCCTTTTGAGCAGCAAGATGGAGGCTCTCTGGATCGCTATCGGAGCCGTAGGTGCCAGTCTTATAGGAGAGCTGATCCGGAAGAGGAACAATCGCAACGATGCTGCGGGCGAATCCTAACCGGTAGGGAGTGGCAGCTGAGCCGGAGAGTAATCAATGAGGAGAAGGCAATGACAGGACTACCTTTTTGGACCGGACAGATCATATACGACGTATTGATCAGCCTGATACTCTTGCTGTTCAGTGCTCTGGGCGTGGTCGCAACCCGTATTCCACACTTTTTCCTCCGCTTGTCCAATGCCGTTTTGTATGGTCAGGAGCGAGTCTTTCTGGCTCGTATGCCACGGTATATCAGTTATCGACTTTTCGTCTTTATCGGCCGTATCCAAAGCACGTTGTTGCTCTCGATCTGTTGTTTCCTTATATTGGACGACAAGGGGCAACTCACCGATTTAGATTTGTGGGAAAGTCTTTTTTTCTTGGCTTTGCTCTTCTTCCTGTTCTGTTTTTTCTTTTGGCTGTGGAGGATGTTTTATGCCTTGTGGTGCTATTTCTTTGCAGATCGTGAGACTAAGATGATCTGGAGAGGGGGCTACACATTGCTCGAATGGATGTGGGGGATACTCCTTTTTCCCGTTGCGGTCATCTATCTTTATATGCCACAATTATACTGGCTAAGCTACTTATTACCAGTCATTTTTATACTGTGGAGATTGGTGCTTATCGCTAAAACGATACGATTCTTCTCGATCAGGGAAGTAGGTTTTTTCCACCTTTCTTTGTACCTTTGTGCCCACGAAATTTTACCGTTGGTTTACTTGATTGCCCTATTGGAGTGGTCGGTAAACAATAAAGAGATAATGGCTCTATGGCAGTAAAAGTAAAGAAGATACTCGTTTCACAGCCACAACCCGTAGCGGGTAGGTCGCCTTATTACGATATTGCTCAGAAACATGGCTGTGAGGTCGTGTTTCGTCCTTTCATCCAAGTAGAATCCGTCAGTACCAGAGAATTTCGCAATCAGAAAGTGAATATTTTGGACCATTCGGCCATCATCTTCACTGCACGTACAGCTATCGACCATTTTTTCAGTTTGTGCGAAGAATTGAGAGTCACCGTACCTGAGACGATGAAGTACTTCTGCGTAAGCGAATCGGTAGCAGTGTATCTGCAGAAGCATATCGTCTATCGCAAAAGGAAGATTTTTTTCGGAGCAACGGGCAAATTGGAAGATCTCCTGACGGTTATCAGCAAACATAACAAAGAAACCTACTTCGTCCCCTTGGCTGAGGAGCATAAGCACGACTTGCTGGATATGCTTACGGCCAAAAAGGTAAGTTTCAGTCCGGCCATTATGTATCGTACGGTCAGCAATGATTTCGGACCGGATGAGGCATTGGATCACGATATGATATTATTTTTCAGTCCTTCGGGTATTACGGCCCTGCTGAAAAACTTCCCCAAATTCGAGCAGGGTAAGACCAAGATCGGAGCTTTCGGTCCCACGACAGCCAAGGCCGTCGAAGAAGCAGGTCTGCGGCTCGATCTGTCTGCGCCGACCGAGCAATATCCTTCTATGGCTATGGCATTGGAGGATTACCTCAACGGGAAATGACCTCTCCGGCTACATTCGGCCTATCCAAAAGCGAACGCCTCTATCTTCGCGATGAGATCAATACGGTCTTTGGCGAAGGCAAGGCGTTTGTCGTTTATCCCCTACGCGTAGTCTACCGCCTGGGATCGGAGTATCGGGCTGCATATTCCTCCATGCTGGTAAGCGTAGCGAAGAAAAGGTTTAAGCGAGCCGTGAAGCGCAATAGGGCCAAGCGTTTGGTCAGGGAGGCGTATCGGCTCAACAAACACCTCCTGAACGATGCCCTCCAGGAGAGACAGATCTATGCTACTATTGCATTTATGGTAGTATCGAATGAGCTTCCCGACTTTCGTACAGTGGAGAGAGCGATGCAAAAGAGTCTGATCAGAATTGCCGGAAATATACCTTCATCGGCATTGAAAAGCGAATAAATACCATGCGACTGATCAAGGCTTTGCTCGTACAACTCTTACTACTCCCCATTTTCTTCTACAAGCGATTTATATCGCCACTTACACCGCCTTCATGCCGGTTTACCCCCTCATGTTCGTCCTATGCCATCGAAGCCTTACGCAAATATGGCCCGGGCAAAGGGCTATGGCTGAGCATCAAGCGTATTCTCCGCTGTCATCCGTGGGGTGGAAGCGGCTATGACCCCGTTCCGTAAAAAGTTTTCTTCACTTAATCTCTGGTATATGGTATTTCTCGACATTCATACCCATTCGTCGGCTCGCAATGATAACGAGATCATTCGAATTCGGAATCTACAACCGAATGAAACCATATCTCCGAATACTTTTTGCTCCATCGGCATTCATCCGTGGAGTGTATCCGAGGATTATAGCGGAGAGTTGGTTGCTGTTCGTGAAGGATTGGGCTGCAGCGAGGTTGTTGCTCTGGGAGAATGTGGGCTGGATAAGGTGTGCAGTACACCGTACGAAAGGCAACGAAAGGCTTTCCTCGATCAAATCGATCTGAGCGAAGAGTTTGGCATACCGGTGTTACTGCACATAGTACGAGCATGGGATGATCTTTTGGCGATCAAAAAGCAGGTAAAGCCTTCACAGCCGTGGATCGTTCATGGTTTTCGGGGAGGAGAAGAACAGGCCCGGCAGCTTATTCATGCGGGTCTATTTCTGAGCTTTGGTTGCCGGTTCAGTCCCGAAGCTCTTCGTCTGTCTTATGAATCCGGTATCGCTCTGCTGGAAACCGATGAGAATATAAAGGATATTCGGGAATGGTATTATGAGGCAGCTGAGTGTATCGGCTGTTCTTTGCAAGAGCTTCAACGCCATACTCTTGCATTGGGGGCAGGCCTATTTCCCCGACTCAGCCTCCATAAGCACTTCGCTTCCGTCCGATAGGGGATCGGGGCCGAAGCGATTTTCACCTTTTGTACCTTTTTCGCACATCATGATCAGAATAAGGATAGAGACGCAAAGATTGGTAAGGCCCAGGAACATGTTGATCATCAACAAGGTCGGAAACTCTCCATCGATAATCTGAAGAAGCCATCGCTGACCGAAAATTGCAGTTAAACCTTCTGCTAAAACCCTTGGGGCAATCGATGCCAGTACCCATAGACCGCTTCTATTCGTGTCATGCAGACGTCTGACCGTTACGGCATAAGCCGGTAACAAGAGGGAAAGATACACCAAGACCTCCACGACCGTGAATATTCTTACAGCAAGATTTGTATCGATCGTATGACGAAAAATGACAGCAAGAGGGATGGCCACTGCCAGCGGTATAATCAAAGCAATGAGATAAAACAGGGTAAAGAACCAGAACTCTTTCCGACGGGCACGGCCCTTGAAGTCGACATATTTGCGGAGACAAAGTATGAACCAACGCATAGTGGTAAAAGATAAGAAAGGGGAGACAATTATTTCATCGGCAAAAATATATCTTTTTGGCGGGTAGATAGAAGCTGCGAATATAAATCTCATATAACGGTGGCTGAGGACTAGCCACGAAAAAGCCTGTCCATGCTTTGCCGATAGGGCATACACGGACAGGCTTTTGTCTTTATGGTCTCTTTGTGGTGAGACTCTGATTATTGCATGATCTTGGCAATAGCCTCTTCGATGTTCTCCATCGGCAGATTGCCCATCGTTTGTGTCGGTATTCCTTTTACCGGTACGAAAAGAACCATCGGAATGCTTCTGACACCGAAAATCCCTGCCAACTCTTTTTCTTTGTCCACATTGATTTTATAGACGGTGAGCTTACCGGCATATTTCTTGGCCACCTCTTCCAATTTGGGCGAAAGGCTGCGGCACGGGCCACACCAGTCGGCATAGAAGTCTATAATAGCAGGCTTATCACCTTTATAGACCCATTCTTGGGGATTGGCTGTGTAATCATATATATGTTCGCGCATGTATTCAGCCGTGATATGGATGATTTTGCCTCCTTTCTCTCCCTTGCTATCGGCAGAGACGGTTTCTTCTTGACGAGTGTCATTCTTGGAAGTACAGGATGCAGTCATTGTCCCGACTGAGAGGAGCAGCAGAGAAGCCAAGAGGATGGCTTTTGTGCAAATGTTCTTTTTCATCTTGTTTCGTTTGAGTTTGTTCTTGTTCTACTTGCTTATAAAAACGAAAAAGCAGCCAAAAAGTTCATTTCCTTTCCGGCCGCTTCCTCAAAAAATACTGCCATCGGCAACTGCCGACACCATATCAGCCTGTGTTTTCAGAGCCGTTTGATAAATGCCCGACGCGTTTTGTGGTGTTTACGTTCGAAGTAGTTCCACTGCATCTGTACGGCCATATTGGTTTCCAATTCGGGATTGCTCTCTGCATACTCCACTCCGTTCTTTTGGAAGATAGGGATCATATCATCGAAGATAAGGGCATTCACACCTTTGTTTTGATATTCCGGCAATACGCCGATCAAGTACAGGTCGACCACACGAGGTCTACCCTTGAGAGCTTTGAGCAGATGGACGAATCCGAAAGGCCAGAGACTTCCTTTCGCTTTCTTGAGTGCTCGGCTGAGATTGGGCATGGTGATGGAGAAAGCAATCACTTCGTCGTCTTCTTCACGGACGATCACCGTCACGAAGTCGAGCCGCACCATCGGGATATAGATATTGACATAGTAGTCTATTTGAGCTTCGGACAATTCGGAGAAGCCGTAAAGCTGACTATAAGCCTTATTGAGGGTGCGGAATATGCGGTGGGCATAGGGCATGACCTCTTTGCGTGTCCGGAATTTGAGTGTCTTGAGTCCGTACTTTTGGCGTACGATCTCGGAAATGCGACGGTGCTTTTCCGGAATTTCCGATGGTACGAAGATCTTATACTCCTTCCAATCCTGATCTTTGATGAATCCCAGACGCTCAAGCTGTTTGGGGTAATAAGCGTAGTTGTAAATGGTAGCCATCGTACCCAGCTGGTCAAAGCCTTCGATAAGCATCCCTTGGTGGTCCATATCAGTGAATCCCATTGGCCCTTGCAGCATATCCATTCCCTTGGAGCGCGCCCACTCGGATACGGCATGGAAAAGGGCATCTACGACCTCATTGTCGTTGATAAAATCGACGAATCCGAAGCGAGCGTTGTTCTGATTCCAAGTTTCATTCGCACGGTGATTGATCATACCGGCGATGCGTCCCACGATCCGCCCTTCACGATAAGCCAAGAAATAGATGGCTTCGCAGAACTCAAAAGCCGGATTGCGATCTTTGTCCAAGGTCATCATCTCATCATCGATCAGCCCCGGCACGTGGTAGGGATTATTTCTATAGAGATCTATATTGAACTGAACGAATTTCTTCAGTTCGGCTTTGTCCAATACTTCTCTTATTTCTACAGCCATAAAACTTGTGTTTGGTTTACCTAAGTAGTCGAAGGTTACGCCAGATTTCGTACCTTTCACGCACAAATATAACTGAAATAGTTAATCATTATGGATAAAATCCGCATCTACTGTGACAATCTCGATCGCTACGAAGAGTTTCCCCATGGCATATCTTTAGAGCGAGTGGCAGAGCACTTTCAAGACGATTTGGGCTTTCGTCCCTTCAATGCACAAGTCAATCATTGTACCCGAGATCTCGGCTTCAGACTATACGAACCGTCCGATGTCCTGTTCGCCTCTTTTTCGGACGAATCGGGTATGCGAACTTACGTCCGAACGCTCAGCTTCATACTAAGCAAGGCTGTTGCAGACATATTGCCCGGGAGTAAGCTCTTCATCGAGCATTCATTGTCCAACGGCTACTATTGTCAGATCAAAAATGCCCACATCATCACACCCGGAGAGATCGTGCGGATCAAGGAGCGAATGGAGTCGCTTATAGCCGCAGACATACCCTTCCAAGCACATTGCGAGCGCACCGAAGAGGTGGCGGCCATGTTCCGTTCGATGGGTTATCAGGACAAAGCCGATTTGCTGGAGACCGGCGGTATGCCTTATTCGCGTTATTATGATTTGGATGGCTACCCCGATCATTATTATGGTAGCCTCACTCCCTCGACCGGCTATATCGGGCTGTTCGGCTTGGAGCCTTATTTGGACGGAGCCCTTCTGCGTATTCCGAGACGAGACAAGCCGGAGGAGCTGGCTCCATTCGTACCCCAACCGATGATGAGGCAGGTATTCGCCGACCACGATCGGCTTTTGGATATTCTGCAAGTGACCCACGTGGGCAGCCTGAACAAGGCTATCGACCGAAACGACATATCCACGATGGTACAAGTGTCGGAAGCTATGCAGGAGAAGCAGATCGCCGCTATAGCTGATGATATAGCACATAAATATAAGGAAGGCGTCAGGGTAGTACTGATATCGGGACCTTCTTCCTCGGGTAAAACCACTTTCTGCAAAAGACTGCAAACGCAGCTCCTGACCAATTATATTCGCCCCTACGGACTTTCGCTTGATGACTATTTCATCAACCGCGAGGATACGCCACGGGATGAATCCGGAGACTATGATTTCGAATCGCTCTACGCATTGGATCTACCTCTTTTCAATAAGGATCTGAAGCAGATGATCGCCGGCGAGGAAGTGAGTCTGCCCACCTATGACTTCACAACCGGCATGAGGGTGTACAAAGGAAATACCATACAGCTGAAAGACGGAGACATCCTAATCCTCGAAGGCATTCATGCACTGAATCCGGAACTGATACCCGGTGTGCCAGAATCAAGTACGTATAAGATCTATGTGAGTGCTCTCACAGCAATAGGATTGGATGCACACAATCGAATCCCCAGTACAGACAACCGACTGATCAGGCGATTGGTGCGTGACTATCGCTATCGCAATTACTCCGGTCTGGATACATTGCGTCGTTGGCAGAGTGTCCGGCGAGGAGAGGAAAAATGGGTATTCCCGTTCCAAGAGAATGCACATGTCATGTTCAATAGTGCTATGCTCTACGAGTTAGCTGTTTTGCGAGCTTATGCGGAGCCGATCTTACAGGCAATCCCTCGTAACGAACCGGAATATGCTGAAGCCCGCAGATTACTACGCTTTTTGAGCAGTTTCCGCATGATACCGGCACGTCTGCTCCCGAACAACTCTCTGATGCGTGAATTCCTCGGAGGAAGCACATTCCACTACTGATGCCGAATCAGGCCCTAATAGCAGGAAACAAACCGAGACTTGGCTAACATTTGAAGACATCGGCTGAGTCATATCTCGGCATATTTTCAGCAAACGAAACGACGTAGTCGGGCTATATAACCGACCTCAATTCATTAAAATACGAACCAAGAGCGAAAGCCATTGGTTCGTTTTTATTTGTACACTTGATTGAGTATCCGAATCGGATTCGCCGGGATGGAGCTTTTTTGCTACTTTTGCAGAGCGATGAGAAAACCCTCATGAATGTATGTCCATATATTGGAGAAAGCTAATTTATCAACGAAAAAACTTTACTCGCAACTCAATGAAAACAGATATGTACTCCGATTCCTATATTACACCTTTGGTCGTAGGTCTATCGTGTCCTGCCTGTATAAGCATATGCCATCGCAGCATGCGGACAAGGGGGGGTATTCTATGAGGAGTAAGGCCGTATAGTCTTTCGATAGCTCACCTGATACATAAGGCACCCGTCGGATTCAAGGGAAAATCCGACGGGTGCCTCTGTTTTATCCACTCAAGAAAAAGCCTTTGGGGAGTTGCAATTTATATACAAATCATTTTCGATTCATATATTTATTGAAAATCATTTATATACAAAATGAAAACGATTTATATATAAATCGAAAATGATTTGTATATAGATTGTTCATCGAACTAATAAAAAGAGCTCTTCGATCTGAAAAAAGGCTGTCATGCGATCCCTTTTCCTTCGAATTCCGATCTCTCAGAAGTGCTTATTTGGAATCATTCCAAACACTTCTTCGTTGTTGAAAACTTTTTTGGTGCATATTTTTCAGTGAATATTCCGTTTTTTTAGTCTCGAAAATGACCCATGCCGAAAGATTTTGCTTTTACCTTATACTCATCGAATAACGAAAGAGAACATAGGCTGCCGTTATTCATTCATGCATAGCCGTGATGGTCATTTTTTACTTGTTCTGAGCACTTTTCCCCTTGATTCTTGGCCGGCCGATCGACGGAATCAGCTACTCTCTATTGATTAAGGAAGGGCTTTTTGTACTTTTGGCTGACAGAAACGATTTATAACTTCCGAAACGATGACGAACTCCAACTCCTTATACGAGAGACTACAGACAGCGGACTCATTCTTTCTGATGGCAGGACCCTGTGCCATAGAGAGCGAAGACATGGCACTGCACATCGCAGAGCGAATAGTAGAGGTGACTTCCCGACTGGGCATCCCCTATATATTCAAGGGATCGTACCGCAAGGCCAACCGCTCGCGTATAGATTCCTTCACCGGCATAGGCGACGAAAAGGCTCTTCGCATTCTCGGCAAGGTAGGCCGGGAGTTCGGTGTTCCGACGGTCACGGACATACATGAGACTCACGAAGCGGCTATGGCCGCCGAGTACGTGGACGTACTCCAGATACCGGCTTTCCTCTGCCGACAGACGGATCTGATCGTGGCGGCTGCCCGCACAGGGCGAATCGTCAATGTGAAGAAAGGACAGTTCCTGTCCGGCGAAGCCATGGCTTTCGTGGCAAGAAAGTGCCTGGACAGCGGCAACAGCCAAGTGATTCTGACCGAGCGTGGCAATACCTTCGGCTATACGGATTTGGTGGTGGACTACCGGAATATTCCCACGATGCGTTCGTTGGGCTTTCCTGTGGTAATGGATGTGACCCACTCGCTCCAGCAACCCAATCAGGGTAGTGGCGTAACGGGGGGAAAACCCGAGTTGATAGAGACCATCGCGAAGGCTGCCATAGCCGTAGGTACGGACGGTCTCTTCATCGAGACCCACCCTGATCCTGCTTCGGCCAAAAGCGATGGAGCCAACATGCTCCGACTGGATCTGCTCGAAGGGCTGCTCACGAAGTTGATGCGCATACGGGCAGCAATCAGGGATTGAGCCTGCAAGCAGCCGTCTTATCGGCCGATCACACATATTAGGAAGGTGCTGTCGGGAACCGAAAAGAAATATGATCGAGGAGGAAACGAGGCTTATTCGCTCTTCCTTAGAGATCCCGACATTATATCCCTAACCGGCGAACACTCCTTTCTATGGCGAGAGTCGCAGCATCCCTCTCTTGGCTGTACATAAATAACTTGTATCTTTGTGCAACTATAAAAAAGAATCAAATACTATTCCCCTTTTATGGAATTAAAAAAGACTACACGTATCGAAAGCGATCTTATCGGAGAACGCGAGATACCCGGCCATATTCTATATGGCGTACAGACGCTGCGTGGTATAGAAAACTTCCCTATCAGCAATTTTCATCTGAACGATTATCCCCTGTTTATCAATGGCTTGGCCATGACGAAATGGGCGGCTGCAGTGGCCAATCATCGCCTCGGTCTGCTGACCGATGCCCAGAAAGACGGCATCGTGAAAGCCTGCAAGGAAATTCTCGAAGGCAAGCACCACGAGCATTTCCCCGTGGATATGATCCAAGGTGGTGCAGGAACGACCACGAATATGAATGCCAACGAGGTGATTTGCAACCGTGCCTTGCAGATCATGGGACACGAGGCAGGCGAGTTTGCCCACCTCTCGCCCAATGATCACGTGAACTGCTCGCAGAGTACCAACGATGCTTATCCGACAGCTATCCACCTCGGCCTTTACGCTACATATCTGAAGTTCCGCCCCCATCTTCTGGATCTCATCGAGTCGCTGCGTGCCAAGAGTCGCGAATTTGCCCATGTACTCAAGATGGGACGTACTCAGCTCGAAGATGCTGTGCCCATGTCTCTGGGACAGACGTTCGGCGGATTTGCTTCCATCTTGCAGGATGAAATCAAAAATCTCGACTTTGCTGCCGAAGAGTTCCTGACCGTGAACATGGGTGCTACGGCTATCGGCACGGGTATCTGCGCTCAGCCGAACTATGCCGAATACTGCATAGAGGCCCTTCGCGAAGTCACCGGCTGGGACATTCGTCTCAGTACCGATCTGGTGGGAGCTACGAGCGATACTTCCGTGATGGTAGGATATTCGTCTGCCTTGCGCCGTATCTGCGTGAAGGTGAACAAGATTTGCAACGACCTGCGTCTCCTTGCCAGCGGTCCTCGCTGCGGTCTGCACGAATTCAATCTGCCCGCCATGCAGCCGGGATCGTCCATCATGCCGGGTAAGGTGAATCCTGTGATTCCGGAAGTAATGAATCAGATCTGCTACAAGGTGATGGGCAACGACCTGACCGTAACGATGGCAGGCGATGCAGCCCAAATGGAGCTGAACGCTATGGAGCCTGTGATGGCACAGTGCTGCTTCGAAAGCTCGGATCTGCTCATGAACGGATTCGATACGCTGCGTACGCTCTGTATCGATGGCATCACGGCCAACGAGGACGAATGCCGCGGGTATATCCGCAACAGCATCGGTATCGTGACGGCTCTGAATCCGATCATCGGCTACAAGAATTCGACCAAGATCGCCAAGGAAGCGATGGAAACGGGACGCGGCGTTTACGACCTCGTCTTGGAGCACGACATCCTGTCGAAAGAGGATCTGGATACGATACTCTCACCGGAGAATATGATCAAGCCGGTCAAGCTCGACATCAAACCGCGTCGCTGACCCCTTTAGCGAAATATGAAACGGGGCTGTGCGAGGAGGAGAGACTCCTGTTCGCGCAGCCCTTTTCGTTTGACTTTATACCATGCGGAGAGATGGATGTGGGAATGAACGCTAACGACTATCTTTGCCCGACTAAGCATTAAGGAATGGAAAAGGTACATTATGCCGCCATAGACGTCGGCTCGAATGCCGTGCGCCTGCTGATCAAATGTGTCAATAGCGAAGGGATGGAGGAGCCTCTCAGCAAGGTGCTGATCATGCGAGTCCCCATCCGTCTGGGCGAAGACTCTTTTACCAAAGGATACATAGGAGAGGAAAAGGCAGACAACATGGTACGGCTCATGCGGGCATACAATGAGATGATGCAGATATACCGGGTAAAGGACTATCGTGCCTGTGCCACCTCCGCCATGAGAGACGCATCGAATGCCGAAGCCGTGATTGCACAGATCCGAGAGAAGACGGGTATCCATATAGACATCATCGATGGGGATGAGGAGGCCCGCCTCGTCTCGGACAATCATATCGAACAGATTATTTCCGACGGAGGCAATTACATCTATCTGGACGTCGGTGGAGGTAGTACCGAGCTTACGCTTTTCTCCGACACTCATGTCAAGCATTCGCAGTCGTTCGACATCGGTACGGTACGTCTGCTCAACGAAAAGGTTCGCCCCCATGTCCGGGAAGCATTCCGCTCGGAACTCATGGCCATTGCAAAAGAATATACCGACATTACGATCATCGGTACGGGAGGCAATATCAATCGCCTTGTCCGTCTGAGCGGATCGGATAGGGGTTCTTCCCGCTATAGCATCATGCCGGTAGAAGCACTGCACAAGACCTACGACCTGCTCAAGCCTATTTCCACAGAAGAACGAATGGTGCGCTTCCACCTCAAACCCGACCGTGCGGATGTAATCATCCCGGCAGCCGAGATTTTCCTTGAGGTGGCGGACATTACCGAAGCTAAAACCATCATTGCTCCTATCGTAGGATTGGCAGATGGTATCATCGAAGACCTCTATACACGCCACCAGTCTCGACCCTCATGAAACGACAGCAGAAACAGCGGAGGAAAGCAGGGACAATCTCTGCCACCGTAGGGCAAGCCTATGCCAATCGGCTACTGATCCTCACAGAGGTATTGGCTTTGCTTTACGTCATCATCACGGGGATCATCCTCCTTATCATGCGCCCCACCATGCCCGATGCCGACACACTGCTTCTCAATCGGGCGGAAATACTTGTAGGAACAAGCATATTCGCACTGCTCTATTATCGCTCTCCTTCTCGATTCACTTGGGCACTGCGTATCATCTTTCAGCTAATGCTGCTCAGCTATTGGTATCCGGAGACCTTTCTCTTCAATCAGCACTTCGACAATCTGGATCATATCTTCGCCCGGGCCGAGCAGATCGTTTGTTTCAGTCAGCCGGCTATTTGGTTCAGCCGGCTATTCCCTCACTGGATAATAAGCGAAGTGCTCCACTTCGGCTACTTCATCTATTATGCACTTATCGTCGGAGTCATTCTCTTCTACTATATCTCCAATTACAGGCAGGCCGAACGTGTGGCTTTCGTGCTGTTCGGCTCTTTTTATGTCTACTATCTGATCTATACCCTCCTGCCGGTAGCCGGGCCACAATTCTACTTCCCCGCCATCGGCTGGGATAGCGTAGCGGCAGGGCGATTTCCACCCATCGGTCAGTACTTTGCCACACACCCGGAGCTGCAAGAGATGGAGGTGGCGCATCAGGGACTGTTCTATCGTCTGGTCAATATGTCGCAGCAAATGGGCGAACGCCCCACTGCGGCTTTTCCCAGTAGTCATGTGGGCATCACGACGGTGATCTTCGCATTCTTCCACCGAAGCAGCAGGAAGTTATTCTGGTATCTCCTGCCCATCGGTATTTGCCTGACACTGGCGACCGTCTATATACAGGCACATTATTTCATCGATGTATTGGCCGGATTGGCCACGGGACTTTTGTTCTATTACGGAGGCAATAAGCTCTATTCGTGGATCGACATCAAGATAAGTGGTAGACGGAGTCGTAACAATCAAGTGGGAAGCGTGTAATTCCCGATAGTCCACAATAGCAAAAACAAGGGAGGAACCTGTCTACAGCGTACAGATAATTCTCCCTGTCGCCTGCGACTACCGGAATGTGCAGAATCTGTAATCTTACATCGATTTTGCCGAAAAGAATTTTTTTTATTTATATTCACGTAATTCTTTGATTCCCCTTGGTTTCGGGGGAGCATCAGTCACATAATCACTATATAATATGCAATAGTCATGAAACGATTACTTCCATTTCTCGTTATGCTGGTACTGCCTCTGTCTCTACTTGCACAAGGCCTGACCCGAGCAGAAGCGCTCGCCCGAGTGAAAAACATTTATGGGGAGCAATGCTCAACCTTTGATTTCGCTGTCAAAGAGGATGTCACCCCACCTCAGACTTTTGACCAATCGGAACAGTCATCCCCCGTTCAAAATCTGACATACGAGATTGACGGTGATCAATTGACCCTCAAATGGGAAGCTTCGGAAACTAACGGGGAGATCCTACTCGTGAAAGAAGATTTTACAGAGTACGATCCTGTTTCTCTGCTACCCACCGGGTGGACAGCCATAGATGCTGACGAGGACGGGAATGGTTGGCGTGCGGGAGGCAATAGTTATCTGTACGACGGATTGCATGTTGCCATTTCGTTCTCATCATGGAATGGACTCGCCGATCTTAATCCCGACAACTACCTGATTACGCCCGAGGTCTCGGGAGCAAACCGGATTACCTATTTGGTCACACCGGGCGATTATAATTGGCCGGATCACTATGGTGTCTTCATCTCTAAAGCGGGAACATCGGCAGCGGACTTTGTCCACCTCTTCGACGAAACGCTTATTGCTCCAAGCTCAAAGGGTGTTATGAAAGATGGACGTTGGTATCAATTCCAGGAGCGCGAACTAATTCTGCCGGAAGGGACCAAATACGTAGCATTCCGTCATTACGATTCGTCGGAAATGTTCGCCGTGGTAGTAACGCAAGTCCGGGTCTATGGAAAGGCTTCCCCGTGTTACAACATCTACAAAGACGGCTCACTGCTTCAAGCCAATGTTGAGGGAACGAGTTTTACGACACCTCTTCCGGCCCAAACGAGCGAATACTGCGTCCGCGCAGTCGTTGATGGCGTCGAAAGCGATCCTGCGTGCGTGACCGTGGAGATGACAGCCCTCGCTGTGCCGGATGCACAGACGATAGAGATCAGTGGAGAAGAGGGGCGGATCAGAATAGCGACTTCTCAGCCTGAGACGATGCGCTTATTCGACTTGCAGGGTCGCATGTTGCTGACCGGAAAAATCGCGGGCGAAACAACGATCGCGATCGCTGCCGGCCTATACGTTGTGCAGGTAGGAGGCATTAGGCAAAAAATAAGCGTCCGCTAAAAGCGCCCCCCCAAGAAAGGGAGCCACAACGTCAGGAGCTATCCTTACGTTGCGGCTTCTGCTTTTGTTGGAGGAGGTGGATCGTTTCCTTGTCCTAAGGATCGACTTGTGCGATGGATGTCGTCCCAAATGCACTTATCGTCGAAATCCGCAACAACGGTTTGTGGACATAACAGACAGAAAAACAAATATCTTTGTGGAAATCGCTAAAAGTAGAACATCAAAACACGCTGTTTCAATGGAAAAGCCTTATGTATTAGGAGTGGATGTGGGCGGTACCAACACCGTATTCGGAGTGGTAGACGCTCGTGGCAATTTGGTTATAAGTTCGTCCATCAAGACCGGAGCGCACAACGATCTGAACGATTATATCAAAGATCTGACTGCCGGTATCAATCAGTTGATTGAACAGGTAGGAGGGAAAGAGAAAATAAAGGGTATCGGTGTAGGTGCTCCTAATGGAAACTATTATACCGGATCGATCGAGTTTGCGCCCAATTTGCCTTGGAAGCAGACCAAAATACCCTTTGCCCAAATGCTGACCGATTCATTGGGTATCCCCACGACACTGACTAATGATGCCAATGCAGCGGCAATCGGCGAGATGACCTACGGTGCTGCACGCGGGATGAAAGACTTCATCGTTATCACGCTCGGCACGGGAGTGGGAAGCGGTATTGTGGTCAATGGTACCCTTGTATATGGCCATGACGGCTTTGCTGGTGAGCTGGGGCATATGATCGTTCGCCGCAATGGCCGCATGTGCGGCTGTGGCAGACAAGGCTGTCTGGAGACTTATACCTCTGCTACGGGAGTGGCCCGTACGGCTCGCGAATATTTGGATATCCGATCGGACAAGAGTTTGCTCCGGAACATTCAGCCCGATCTGATCACTTCGAAAGATGTATACGATGCGGCTATCAGTGGCGATGGCCTTGCACAGGAGATATTCGAGACCACGGGGGCTATCCTTGGAGAGGCTTTTGCGGACTTCGTCACTTTCTCCAGTCCGGAAGCGATCATCCTCTTCGGTGGCCTGACCAAAGCAGGCGATCTCTTGATGAATCCGATCCGCCACCACATGGAAAAGAATGTGCTGAATATCTACCGGGGGAAGACCAAGCTGCTCTTCTCTCAGCTCAAAGAGAGCGATGCCGCTGTGCTCGGAGCAAGTGCTTTGGGATGGGAGGCAAAATAAACGCTGAGCATCCGCTCGCACCCTTCAGATACTGTCCGCGCTGCGGATACGATGGTTTTGTGGAGAGAAACTCGAAAGCCAAATCGTGTCCGCAGTGCGGATTGGTTTATTATGCCAATCCTTCCGCTGCGACAGCTTGCTTCATCACCGATAGCGCGGGCAGACTATTGGCCGTGCACCGAGCCAAAGATCCGGCCAAAGGCACACTCCATTTGCCCGGCGGCTTTATGGATATGGACGAAACAGCGGAAGAGGGTATCATCAGAGAGATCCGTGAGGAGACGGGAATAGAAGTCGATGCAGTATCTTATCTCTTCTCGCTTCCCAATATCTATCCCTACGGAGGGATGCGTGTCCATACGGCCGATTTGTTTTTTGCAGCTCAAGTTTCTGATTTTTCCTCAGCCATCGCGAACGACGATGCAGCCGAATTGGTGCTATTGGCTCCGGAGGATATAAGCCCCGAAGACTTCGGATTGGAATCCATTCGTCGGGCTATGGGGCTATGGTTAGCTCACAAAAAGAATCGAGACTAATGAAGACACTGAAGAATCTGGCACTACCCATCGCCATGGCCTTGGGCGTATTGGCATGGCCTCTGCTGTCGCCACTGGCTTTTCTGATACCCTACATGATCTTTCTGATGCTGTTCTTTACTTTCTTGAAGATCTCCCCTCGGGATATGCACTTCTCCCGATTGCATCTGCTATTAGCCCTTATACAAATTACGCTCGCTATAGGAGGATTTTTCGCTTTTAGGTTGCTCGATCCCATCGTGGCAGAAGGCGTTATGATCTGTTTTATCTGTCCTGCTGCCACGGCTTCGTCTGTCATCATCGGAATGCTCGGAGGCAATATCGCCTTCGGTGCTACGTATGTGCTACTGACCCACATGGGAGTAGCGGTATTGGGGCCTTTGCTGTTTTCTTCGCTGAGTACGGCACATGCCGATATGCCGTTTTGGTCTTCCGTCATCCATATTCTTTGGGGAGTCTTGCCTCTGGTGGCAGTGCCTCTGCTGGCTGCTTGGCTTATACGCTTTGCTGCTCCTCGGACACATGCCCGGCTCCTGCGCATTCCCCAAATAGCTTTTTGGCTGTGGGTCGTCTCGCTGGCTATCATCATGTCCAAAACGACAGGCTATGTGATGGAACAAGGCTCCGACAGCATCCGTTTGGAGCTGCTGTTGGCATTGGGCGGTCTGCTAAGCTGTTTGCTGCAGTTCGGATTGGGCAAGTGGCTGAGCAAACGATATTTGAACGAAAGTGTGACGGCCGGTCAGGCTTTGGGACAGAAAAACACGTCACTTGCCATTTGGATGTCGCTCACCTACCTGAATCCTATAGCTTCTATCGCTCCTGCAAGCTATGTGGTATGGCAAAATTCAATCAATTCCATCCAAATCTGGCTATACGATAAACGAAAGAATAAAATCGACCGACAATGAAACTAACAGACCAATGGTTTACTTCCATCAGTGAGGATGAGAAGAGCAACCTTGTATTCGTCAATGGGCGCTTGGAGCTTGACGAATTCCGACTAAGCGGCAAGCTGAAAATCCGAATCGAGATACGCTGGCCTTATGAAGCCGACGAGCAAGGTCTGCCTACGGAATCGGCAGGCAAACAGATCGAAGAGATCGAGCAAATCGTTCGCAAGGCTATGGAAAAGGATAAGCTGGCCATCATGACCGGTAATTATACCGGAGGCGGAACGAAGTATTGGGTCTATTATGCCCGTACGGAACGAGTATTCGGCGAACGGCTCAATGAGGTGTTGGCTCCTTACGAGAGACTTCCGCTGAAGATAGAATGCGAAATCGATGCCGACTGGGAAGAGTATCTCGATATGCTCTCGATGAAAGATGAAAATTCGATATAGCCATTATGCCCCGTCCCTGTGCCGACCCGAGCTATTCTTGGATCCTTTAGAGCTTCTGTCTGAAACTACTATTAGATTTCGCCGAAACTACTATTAGATTACCTCAAAACTACTAGTAGATTCTGGTGCCACCACTAGTAGTTTTTGTCAAAATCACTAGTAGATTCTTGCGCCACTAATATTTGTGACGTGTACTGAAAAAAGTTGACAGTTGGCGGGATAGTTCTACAATTGGTTTACCGGTTCTTTCTATAATTCTACTTTAGGTTGACAGCCCTTACCCTTAGGTCTAATTTCGGTTGACACGAGCAAAGTTAGCTTTTTGTCTGACATTCATTCTTCGGTATAGCTCGGGGGCAATCTCCGGCCAATGTTCGATCCTTGCCAGTAACGGATTTTCAGACTCCGGTGCAATGACTTGCATAGGCGTTTTCGCCCTTAGAGCTTGATGTGGACGCGCCTCGTTGTACATGCGCACGGCTCGGTCTACAGAAAGGAGTGCTTGATCAAAAGATTGTTTCGAAG
>NZ_KB899158.1 GCF_000378065.1 Porphyromonas gulae DSM 15663
CGCGGTATAGGTTTGCTTGGATAAAGCGCTTTACAAGATGATTTTATTTCTTAGTCTTTCGATATGTCGATTGCCTTTTTTAGAGGTATTCAGGTGGTTATAACGTTGGGGATCCACCTCTTCCCATTCCGAACAGAGAAGTTAAGCCCAACGGTGCCGATGGTACTGCGTAATAGTGGGAGAGTAGGACGCCGCCGTTTTTTAAGAAGAAGAGGGGTATTATTTCCCCGAGTCAAGGAGAGAGTCTCTAACATACAGAGACTCTCTCCTTTTTTGATTCCTATTTTTGCCAAGGAAGTATGAAGCAAGAAGGAAGGGAGAAGACAAAAGATCAACTTTTAATATCAAACTCCGGATATATCTGCCTTTTAGGAGTCCTTTTGAATAATAAGTCAGTTTTCCTTACTTTAGCGGGCGAAAAATCATCGGTAAGGGTGTTTTCCTTTCCTCCCAAATGCTTTCTTTAGTCCTTGAATACCGAGGATCGACCGAAATATCTTATTCAAATCACCAAATAATTATAACCAATACAAGTATGAAAAGAAGTAAACTACTGGGTCGTATGGCCGTACTGTCTCTGTGTGCTGCCACCGTCTCGGCTCTTGCAGTGGGGCAAGCCGGTACAGCTCCGATTCAGTCCATTCACGCTTCCGACCGCACATCTGTCCGCGAATCTCAGGATATAGCCGACGAATGGAGTGCTGCCATGCCCCAAACGACATGGAGCAGTCATGCCGATATCAGTTGGTACACAGCAGAGGGTACGGAATTTACCCTCACGACGCCACAGCAATTTGCCGGTTTGGCCAAACTCGTCAATAGCGGCAAATCCATGAAAGGCGTGACCATCAAACTGGGTAATGACGTGGACTTTTCGGCCCATCGCTTCGACGAGGTGATTGGTAAGAATAATGACAATCCCTTTTCCGGCATTTTCGATGGAGCTAATCATACAATATCGGGTGTAATGATCAGTGATCCGACCTTGGGTTTTATCGGATTCTTCGGACAAACGAATCAGGCTGTTATCCGCAATACGATCATTCGCAATGCTACGGTCGTAGGCTCTGCTCCTGCCGGAGCTCTTGTTTGCAACATCTACAACAAAGGGCTCGTGAGCAACTGCCATGCCTACGACTGTCGAGTGGTTTCCGCCCGATTCGAAACGAGCTTCGGTGGTAGTGGTGCCGGCTCTTTGGTCGGAGGCCTTTTGAATGAGTCGAGGATTGAAAACAGCTCTGCTACTCGTGTGGAAGTCTATAGCCAGGGACAAAGTGGAGCTTTCATTTCACAGGCTTATAACCTCTGCGAGGTGACTAATTGCTTCGTGGCCGATAGCAAGGTGATCGCAGACGTCGGGTTGATCGGTGGATTTGTCGGCGTAAACTTTGCTTTCTTCCCCGGAACCGAGTCTACTTTCTCCAACTGCTATGCTCTCAATGTGGAAGTCGCATCGCTCGACAGTGGTGATCAAGCCGTTCTCGGAGGGTTTGCCGGTCAGGTATCAGCCAACTTCATTGCCAAGCACTGCTACGTGTCAGCCAAAGTAACAGGTGGGAAAAATCCGGGTGCTTTTGTCGGTATGACGGCAGACGAATCCATGAACTGCAAATACGACGGTTGCTTCTACAACAACGAACAAAACCCGGGTATGGTCGGCATAGGGAACGGCGTCGAAATCCCTGCCATCGCAGGTATGCCGGAAGCGGCAATGAAGACGGCCGATATGGCTGCCAAGCTCAATGCAGATCAAAATCCTGCTCCCTGGCTTCAGGCAAATGACGTGAACAACGGTTGGCCGTATCTCAAAGACAACAAACCGGTAGTAACCTCTCTGGCTGCTCCCATGTTCCATGACATCCGTATTTGGGCTGCTGCCGGTCGGATATTCATAGCAGGTGCTCCTGTGGGCACATCTCTTCAGGTGTACGATATGCAAGGGCGTCGGATTTATAATGAGGCTGCTTTTGCCGATCATGATATTGCGGTTTCATCCGGTATATATATCGTACGAGCAGGCGAAAGCATCGTTAAGGTACTCGCTCCCTAACGGTCAAAGCCGATATGATCCAATCGTATCCTGTACGAACGATTTGTTTGTCTCAAGTCATTCGTGCAGGATTCTTTTTTTTCTTCATGGAGCAGGCGGAATAGCCTATGATCTCTCGCCTCGGTCTTATGAACTGAAAAACGCTCCGATCGTGGTGTCAGGGCTATCGCATTTGAAAATTTTTAGTCTCTTCCCTATAGAATTTGAATCTCTGACATATGAAATCATGGTTGTTTTGATAATTGAACGTAGCAATCATGAGGTTTAGATGTACATTAGTGGTTCAAATGCGATTGCCCTGATCGTGGAGTATAGGAGGTCTTGATAATAATCCGATATGATTACCTTTGTAGAAACGAAAAAGTATCAAGATGGAAGTCCGTCTAACGACTCTAATCGATCATATAAATTCCCCGGCTGATCTTCGCGCACTGAAACCTGAACAGCTGCCACAAGTGTGCCGCGAACTGCGCCGCTACATCTTGGAGGTGCTGTCGGTGACCCCCGGTCATCTTGGATCCAGCTTGGGCGCGGTGGATTTTACGGTGGCTTTGCACTATGTATTCGATACGCCCTACGACCGGATCGTATGGGACGTGGGGCATCAGGCCTATAGCCATAAGATCCTGACAGGCCGGCGCGAAGCCTTCCGACAATTGCGCCAATGGGGAGGCGTCAGCGGTTTCCCTTCTCCAAAAGAAAGCGAATACGATACTTTCCCTGCAGGACATGCCTCCAACTCTATCTCTGCAGCACTCGGGATGGCGGTGGCTTCGGCTGTCAAGGAAGAGAAGCGGAAGGTGATAGCCGTCATAGGAGACGGCTCCATGACAGGAGGAATGGCTTTTGAAGGATTGAATAATGCTTCCTCTTTTCCGAACAATCTGCTGATCATCCTCAATGACAATAATATGTCCATCGACAGGAATGTCGGAGGGCTGAACCGCTATATGGTGGACATTCTCACCAGCAAGACGTACAATACGATTCGCTACGACCTTTATAAGGGCTTGCGAAAAATCAATCTGATCAGCGAGACGAACAGAAAGAACCTCCTGCGCTTCAACAACAGCTTCAAGGCACTGCTGGCACGCGAGAGCAATTTGTTCGAAGGATTCAGCATCCGGTATTTCGGCCCCGTCGATGGCAATAATGTACTCCGTCTGGTGGAAGTACTCAATCAGATCAAGGATATGGCCGGGCCTAAGATCCTGCACCTGCGAACGATCAAAGGTAAGGGCTACTCTCCGGCCGAGAAACAAGCTACGATCTGGCATGCACCGGGCGAATTCGACATCAAATCGGGAGAACGCAAGAAAGTAGAGAGCAACCCCGAGCCACCGAAGTTTCAGGATGTATTCGGCCATACGCTCGTAGAGCTGGCGGACCGGGACGAGCGCATCGTGGGGGTCACTCCGGCCATGCCGACAGGTTGCTCCATGACTTTCCTGATGAAGAAATACCCGAAGCGAGCGTACGACGTTGGAATCGCCGAAGGGCATGCAGTCACGTTCTCGGCCGGTTTGGCTAAGGAGGGTCTGATCCCGTTTTGCAATATATACTCTTCTTTCCTCCAAAGAGGATACGATCAGGTGATTCATGACATAGCCCTGTCCGGTGCGCATGTAGTGCTTTGTCTCGACCGTGCCGGTCTGGTAGGCGAGGACGGTGCCACACACCACGGGGTGTTCGATATGGCTTTCCTCAGATGCGTGCCGGACATAGTAGTGGCTTCTCCGTTGAACGAACACGAACTGCGCAATTTGATGTTGACTGCATACAAGGGCTATAACGGGCCCATGGTGATCCGTTATCCCCGTGGCAAAGGCGTCCTGACGGACTGGCACAACACTCCGCGATTGGTCGAAATAGGGCTAGGACGCTGCCTGACGGAGGGTGAAGCTGTTGCCTTCCTCTCCATAGGCCCGATAGGCAATATGGTGCAGAAGGTAGTGAGGCATTTGGCCGAGAAAGGCGTATCCGCTGCTCATTACGATATGGTATTCCTCAAGCCGCTTGACGAAGATATGCTGCACAGCATCGGGAAGAAGTTCGATACGATCGTTACTATTGAAGACGGTTGCATTCAAGGTGGATTCGGGACAGCCGTCATGGAGTTTATGGCCGATCATGACTACAGCCCCCGTATCAGACGGGTGGGAGTACCCGATCGCTTTATCGAGCAAGGATCTGTGCCCGAACAATATGCTGACTGCGGCATGGATGCAGATTCTTTGTTGCGCCTGACTGAAGAGCTTCTGTTACATTCGTAGAGGGAGGGCGAGGAGGAGACTTCATATGGATCTCACTAATCTTAATGTAGCAAGATGAACATTGTCATAGCCGGTGCCGGCGAGGTGGGTACACATTTGGCAAAGATGCTTTCGCAGGAGGACCAGAACATCATCCTGATCGATCCCAATCCCAAACGTTTGGAAGTGGCTGCTATGCGCACGGAACTGCTGCCTCTTGTGGGCAATCCGCTTTCTCCTTCGGATTTGATTCAGGCCAATGTGAAGTATACCGATCTATTCATCAGCGTAATGCCGGAAGAGGCGGACAACATCTTGGCTTGTGCCCTCGCTTCACGCTTGGGTGCTTCGAAAACATTGGCGCGCATCAAAAACAACGAATTCCTGAAACCCGATATGGTACAGTACTTCCGTGATATGGGAGTCCATACGATGGTTTATCCCGAGCTCTTGGCTGCAAGGGAGATCGTATCGACCATCAAAAATCCATGGGCACGCCAATACGTGGAGCTGTTCGATGGAGCCTTGGTGCTTGTGGGGGTGAAGGTTCGTGAAGGTGCATATATCGTAGGGAAATATCTTCGTGAACTGACTCGAAAAGAAGGCAAAATCTTCCATATTGTCGCCATCAAGCGTGACCTCGATACCATTATTCCGAAAGGAAACACGCAGATATTGCACGGTGACATCGTATTCTTTGCAACGGCGCAAAACCAATTGGATGAAATTCGCAAGCTGGCCGGCAAAGACAATCCGCCCGTCCACAAAGTGGTGATCATGGGTGGTAGCCGCATAGCCATCCGATCCATAGAGATGATCCCGCGGAACATACAAGTGGCGATCATCGAGAAAGACAAGGAAAAGAGCATGCGTATCAGTGCCATTGCTCCCACCAACGTGCAGGTCTACAACGGTGATGGTCGAGACTCGGACATCCTTTTGGAAGCCGGTTTGGATCAGGCCGATGTTTTCATTGCTCTGACGGAAAATTCTGAGACGAATGTCCTCGCCTGCTTGGGGGCCAAGCGTTTCGGCGTATTCAAGACCATTGCCAAGGAGGAGAATATAGACTACATTTCGTTAGCTGACCGTCTTGACATCGGTACGCTTATCAACAAAAAACTTTTGGCTGCCGGCTCCATTTTCCGCATATTCCTTGGCGAAGACACGAGTACGGTGAAGTGCCTGACACTCGCCAATGCTGACGTAGCCGAACTCGTAGCGCACCGCGGAGCACCCGTTACCAAACGACCTGTGAAAGACCTGAACATTCCGGAGGGAATAACGTTCGGCGGCATGGTGCGCAATGGTGTTCCACAAATGATCCATGGCGATACAGTGATCGAACCATATGACCATGTCGTCGTATTCTGCTTGAATACACCGTTGAATATTCTGAGAGATTTCTTCGGCTAATCTTCCTCATTGCCAAGTCTGGGCAGTATGTTGCAGCACATCAATTTCAAATTCGTCTTCAAGGTGGTAGGCACTCTATGCCTGTCCGAGATTCTCTTTCTGTTGATTTGTCTGGGCATATCCGTCTACTACAAGGGGAGCGATCTGCTGCCTTTTGTTTACACCATAGGAGTGATGGCTGCGGTAGGTTCCTGTTTTTACCTGCTGGGGTGCCGTGCTCGTATGAACAACGCAAGTCGGCGCGAAGGGATGCTTACTGTCACGCTGACGTGGCTGATCCTATCGCTTGTCGGCATGCTTCCTTTTGTTTTCGGTGGATATACTCCCTCCGTGACGGATGCTTTCTTCGAGACCATGTCCGGCTTCACGACCACAGGAGCCACGATATTCCCCGAGGTAGAGTCTTTGCCCCGAGGCATTCTTTTTTGGCGTAGCATTATGCAGTGGCAGGGCGGTATCGGTATCGTAGTCTTTACGGTAGGGCTGCTCCCAATGCTCGGTGCCGGAAGTGCCGTTTCGCAGATATACAATGCGGAAACTACGGGCATCATCCACGATCGTTTTCTGCCACGCATCCGTCAGGTGGCACGTCGGCTTTGTGGTGTCTATATCCTGAGTACTACCGTGCTGATTCTCCTCCTCTGGTTGGGACCGATGGGGCTGTTCGATGCCATTTGCCACGCTTTTACATGCATTTCCACGGGAGGCTACTCCACGCGCAACAGCAGTATCGCGGAGTTTCAATCCTCATACATAGAGTATGTCACCTCGTTTTTCATGTTCTACGGCAGCCTAAGCATCACGCTTCAGTACTTTCTGCTGGTAGGGAAACCCAGGAAACTGATTCGTGATGAGGAAATGCGCACTTTTGTCGTCCTGACCCTTTGTGCCGTTTTGATCACGACACTATGGCTTTTGTATAGGGGGGAATATCCGAGCTTGGAGGAAAACTTCCGACATGCACTCTTCCAAACCTATTCCATCATCAGTACCACCGGCTATACTACGGCCGATTATTTCTCGTGGGGGCCTTTCTTTTGGAGTATAGCTATCGTGATGATGATTGTCTGCGGCTGTGCCGGATCGACGACGGGAGGGATCAAAATCAGTCGCCTCGTTGTCCTGATGAAAAACCTGCGCAACGAATTCAAGAAGCGTACTCACCCCAATCTGATGGTACCGGTACGAATCAATGGGATTATCATCACGGGACCATTGGTCAGTCAGGTACTCGCCTTTGCTTTTCTCTATTTCCTGCTGATTTTCTGCAGCATCATCCTCCTCACGCTTGATGGCATGGACTTTGTCGCTGCAGTCGGTTCGGCCGTATCGGCCATGGGTAACGTGGGTCCCGGATTCGGCGACTACTACGGCAACTTCAGTCAGGCCGGAGACTTCTCCAAGTGGATTCTTTCTTTCCTGATGCTCACCGGACGTCTGGAAGTTTTCACCGTTATTTCCATTCTCCACCCTGCTTTCTGGCGCAGATAGAGCCTTTTCCTCTCAGAACTTCGGGTACCCCTATAGGCTATAGAATGGAGTATGGCATAAGCCTCCATTTCGTTTTCGTATTTCACGAGAGCGGTACAGTCCCGTTCTACGCTTCCTGCGCGTCATCCAGAAAGCAAAATAAAGAAAAGGGAAAAGAAAAAAGGCCTCTCAAGCTCTGTAGCTTAAGAGACCTTTTGAAGAGGTTCGTGGCGGACTCGAACCGCCGTAGACGGTTTTGCAGACCGTTGCCTAACCACTCGGCCAACGAACCATGCTGAGGTTTGCGTCTGCAAAGAAAAGGTTTTTATTCGAGATTGGCAATGTTTTTCGAATTTTAATCAGGTTGGTCGCGCCAAAACAGATCCGTTTTTGGGTGGAGAAAGCCGAAATATCTGTCCCACCGTCTCAAAAAGCAGTAAATTTGCGTGGTATGACAGATGCTTTCATCTTTGAAAACAAAAAAGCGGCTTTCCTGACTCTCGGCTGCAAGCTGAACTTCGCAGAGACCTCGACTATCGGAAAAGCTCTCGCTGAGCAGGGCGTACGACCCGTGCGAGAGGGCGAAAAGGCCGATATATGCGTGGTCAATACATGCTCCGTAACGGAGTTGGCCGATAAGAAATGCCGCAATGCCATTCGCAAGTTACATAAAGAGCATCCGGGTGCGTTGATGATCGTCACCGGCTGCTATGCCCAGCTCAAACCGGAGGATATAGCTCGAATAGAGGGAGTGGACATCGTGCTGGGAGCCGATGAAAAGCTCGACCTCGTAAATATCCTCAGCCAAAGACCGATACAAGGCTTTGCCGAGCAGACTATTCTCACGACCCCTACAAAGGATATTCGCAAATTCCAACCCGGCTGTTCGGCGGACGACCGCACACGCCATTTCCTCAAAGTACAGGACGGATGCGACTATCACTGCTCTTACTGTACGATACCCAAAGCTCGCGGACGAAGCCGAAACGGGTCGGTAGAGTCTCTCGTTCGGCAGGCCGAGGCCGTAGCTGCAGAGGGAGGAAAGGAGATCGTACTTACGGGGGTCAATATAGGAGATTTCGGGCGCAGTACGGGGGAGACATTCCTCGACCTCTTGCGTGCTCTGGATCAAGTGGAAGGCATCGAACGATACCGAATCGGTTCTATCGAGCCAAATCTTCTTTCGGATGAGCTTATCGAGTTCTGTGCCTCGGCATGCCGTATCGCTCCGCATTTCCATATGCCGCTTCAGAGCGGATCCGACGATGTACTCAAGCTCATGCGCCGCCGGTACGACACGGCTCTCTTTCGGGAGCGAGTGGAGCATATCCGCAGGGCATTGCCCCATGCCTTCATCGGGATAGACGTCATTGTAGGTACGAGAGGAGAGACGCCCGAATTCTTCGAAGACTGCTACAGCTTCCTACGGGAGAAGATTTCTTTCAGCCGCCTGCACGTTTTCACCTATTCGGAGCGTCCCGGCACCCAAGCTCTGCAAATACCTTATAAGGTAGATGCTCGAGAGAAGCAACGCCGTAGCCGCAGCCTGCTGGATCTGTCCGATCTCCGGCTTGCCGAGTTTTATCGCTCCCAAGAGGGGACGCACCGGCGAGTGCTGTGGGAGGATGTTTGCCACGAGGGACTGATGCAGGGCTTCACGGAGAACTACGTCCGCGTAGCGGCTCCCTATGCTGCAGATTCTGTCGGCAAGGTGGAAGAGGTCGTATTGGGCAAAACCGATGCAAGCGGTGAATATGTGCTGACAGCCGATACCGTATTCCAATGAAAGCGACACCTCCCTTTTCCTATTATTTGCTGTTAGGCCTGACGTATATGCAGGCAGTGCTGCCGCTATGGATGGTGCGGTTGCAGAGCCGTATCCTGGCAGGGCTACTGCACACAGTCGTTCGCTACCGGAGAAAAGTGGTGCGTGACAATCTGACTCGCTGTTTCCCCGAGAAATCTTTACCGGAAATACGCCGCATCGAACGCCGATTCTACTATAATTTCACGTACCAAATCCTGAGTTCTTTCAAACTCCTGACTTATTCAGAGGCACAACTCCGCCGCCACATCTCATTCGAGAATCTTGATGTCCTGATCCGCTTGCGAGCCGAAGGGCACCCGGCCATTCTCCTGATGATGGGGCATTTCGGCAACTGGGAGTATTTTTCCGGCAGTCAGGCCATCATCAAAGATTTGGGCTTGCAGATCTATCAGATCTTTCGCCCGTTGAAAAGCACTTCTTCCGATCTGCTCATGCATCGCATACGGGAGCGATTCGGTTCGCGTGGGATAGCCAAACACGATGTGCCGCGCGAGCTCCTCCGGCTTGTCCGCAATCCTATTCCGACAGAGACTCCGCTGGTTATCTTCATAGCCGACCAAAGTCCGGCCTATGCCGGCTCATACTGGACTACTTTCTTCGACAGAGAAACGGCTTTCTTCAATGGGACGGAGAAGCTTAGCCGCAAGTTCTCTCTGCCCGTAGTCTATATGGATGTGGAGAAAACGGGGCGCGATGCTTTCACCGGCACCATCAAGCTCCTGCACCATCCTCAGGATAACAGTCCCGAAGGCAGTATTACGGAGCAATATGTCCGCCTGATGGAGACCACTATCCGTCGCGATCCGTCGCAATGGCTTTGGAGCCACCGCCGTTGGAAACGTCCCCGACTGCATAATACCCCCCAGTCATGACAACCGCAGTCATCATCCTCAATTGGAACGGGCGTAAGATGCTGGAGGAGTTCCTCCCCTCTCTTATAGCACATACGCCACGACAATCGGCGCGCCTCATCGTAGCTGATAATGGCTCCACGGACGACTCCGTGGAATTTCTCCGTCGCAGGTATCCACAGGTGGAGCTGATCCTTTTCCCGGAGAACTACGGCTTTGCCGAAGGCTACAACCGCGCCATCGCACAGACCGAATGCGACTGCGTGGTGCTGCTCAATAGCGATGTGGAGGTGACCGAGGGGTGGCTGGATGCTCCGCTTGCATTGCTCCGAGAGCGAAACGATGTTGCCGCCGTCCAGCCCAAAATCCGCGCTCTTCGAGACAAGCACGCGTTCGAGTATGCCGGTGCAGCCGGCGGCTATGTAGACCGCTGGGGCTATCCCTTCTGTCGCGGGCGTATCTTCGACACAGTAGAAACTGATACCGGCCAATATGATGATACGACAGAGGTATTCTGGGCTTCCGGCGCAGCCCTTTTCATCCGCCGACAGGTGTATATGGCGGTAGGAGGGCTGGATCCTCGTTTTTTTGCTCATCAGGAGGAGATAGACCTCTGCTGGCGGCTCCATAGCCGTGGCTGGCGCATAGCCGTAGCACCCGGCTCTACTGTTTTCCATTTGGGAGGAGGCAGCCTCGACATGAAAAATCCGCGCAAAGTGTATCTCAACTTCCGAAACAATCTGCTGATGCTGTACAAGAATTTGCCGGAAACAGCTCTCAAACCCACCATGCGCATCCGCGCTCTGTTGGATTTCCTCTCCGCCATGGTTTTCTTGCTCACCGGCAAATTCCGCCATATGCAGGCCGTTTTTCGTGCACGCCGCGACTTCCGCCGTATGCGACCGGACTTCTCCGCTTCCCGTTCCGAGAATCTTCTCCTCGGCTCCATCCCGGCACCGATGAAGCCCTATTCCATTGTCTTCCAATTCTATATCCGCCGGCGGAAAATATTCTCTCGCCTTCCTTGATCTTCTCCCTCCTGCGCAAAAATTTTCTCATTTATATTTGGTTTATGATATAAACTAATTTATATTTGCATCAGGAGCGGTAAGAAATGCCTCCGCAAGGCATTTTCAAACGGAATACAAACCACTAACAGATAGCGAAACAATGGAAGAGAAACAACTTACACCCCGAGAAAGCGTACAGATGATCGAGAAGATGCTCGAGCAGACGCGCAAACGACTGATCCGCGGAGCAGGCATTCCCAGCCTGATATGGGGATACGTTACCTTTGCCACCAGTCTGCTGATCCTTTTCGTTTACCCTCATATCGGTTACCGGGCCAATTACCTGTGGATGCTGATCCCGATAGTAGGTGGGTGTCTGACCTTTATTCATAGCAGGAAGAAACAGAAGGAAGCACATGCACGCACGCAGATAGACCGATTTATAGACACGACATGGATAATCATCGGGCTGAATGTTACAGCATTGAGCATACTGGCTTATCGCTTCCCGTTGGCTATTCTTCCCCTCGTACTCATTCTCGTAGGAATCGCTACGGCCATCACCGGATTCTCCCACAAGGTAACGCTGCTCAAATACAGCTCCATATTCGGCATACTCATGGGTTATACCCTTCTGGTGGTGCCTATGAGCGGAAAACTGATGGTGCTGATCTTCGGTCTTACCTTCTTCCTGATGCATTGCGTGCCGGGACACTACCTCTGCTACCTCGAACGAAAAATTCTGCACGATGCTTAGACCACTCGACCCGCTGCTCATGTCCGAATTGAGGTTGGCCATCATGTCCGTCCTCATGAGTGTGGAGGAGGCCGACTTCCTCTACCTCAAGGAGGTGACGGGGGCTACTTCGGGCAACATCAGTGTACAACTGGACAAACTGAGCACTGCCGGCTACATCGAAATAGAAAAAGGCTACAACGGCAAACGTCCGCGTACCACCTGCCGAGCCACCGATGCCGGCCGTGAGGCCTTCTCCGCACATTTCGAAGCACTCAAGTCCTACCTGCCGACAAACTCTACTCGCTAATCGAAAAAGAAAAAGACTTGTCCACATCGGGGATTCGGACAATAGTGAATCCCTCTTAGAACCAATCATTTAAGAAAATGAAGCACTTAATATCGAGGAGCCTGATCAGGCTTCTCCTCACCCTTTGCATCCCTGTATCTCTCACTGCTCAACGACAGATAGCCGGTACAGTCACCGACACCAAAGGCCGACCTATCGTTTTGGCCAATGTCTATCCCATCAACAGCTTCGACGGTATGGCCACCGACAGCCTCGGACGCTTTCGTTTTACGACGACCGGCACTTTCCCGGTGCGTCTCGTGGCTTCGCATATCAATTATCACTCCGACACGCTCACCATTCGGAAGGGAGATCCGACGGAGAACATCCGCATCCGACTGCGCGAGACCGATGATTACAAGCTCTCCGAAGTCGTCGTCAGCGTCTCCGCTTTCGGAGTGGGAGGCAAGCAGAACAAGACGGTGCTCAATCCCATGGATGTGTACACCAATCCCAGTGGCAACGGAGATCTCTCGATGGCCTTGCGCCAGACACCCGGCTTGCAGGATGTGGGCGACCGTGAGGGATTTTTCGTTCGTGGAGGAGCCTCTTGGGAAACGGCCGTGACGATAGAAGGCGTACGGGTGAAGCGTTTTTTCGGCAAGAACAGGTTCGACACACCTGCCCGATCTCGTTTCGAGACGGGGATGTTCAGTGGCCTTTCGCTCTCCACCGGAGGCTATGGAGCCACGGAAGGTGGCGCACTGAGCGGACTGCTCCAGCTCCGTTTGGCAGGGAAGTCCCCCTCATCCGTTGCGATAGGAATATCCCCACTTTTTGTAAACGGTGGGGTCGGGCATCTTTCCAAGTCGAATCGGTTCTATATAGAGCAGAATGCCTCAGCGAGCGATGCCGCCTATATCCGTCTGCTGCTCAAGCCGGAGTACAAACTGCCCGGTACCAACCGCTCCTATGCCTACAATGCTCGGACGATATGGAACCCGACTCCGCAAGATGAGGTGAAGGGGCTTTTTCTCTTCGTGCACGATCTTTCCTCTTCGGCTCTGCGAATACCGTCCCCTGCAACGGCATACATGCTCTACACGGGACGAAACTCCTATGGATTCGGGATGGTTGTCTGGAGGCATGACTTCCAGGGAGGCAAAACGACATCCATCCTCTCCGCCGGCTATAGCGAAGACCGCAACCGGCTGCACCGGCAGCTCGAAATCGAGCCGGACATGGAGAGTACTTTCCGCACTGTAGAACGCGATGCCAATGTCCGCCTTCGCTTCGATTCTCGGATCAAGACCTGGAGGCTCTCCTACGGATTCGATTATACATATAGCGAAGCCAAGTCCTCTGTTCGGGAGGAAAAATCATCAGCCTTGCCCACCCTTCGGGAACACCTTGTTGCAGCCTATGCCGAAGCCCTCTTCCCTCTGTCTAATCGGATCTCCGCTACAGCCGGATTGCGCGCCGAGTATTCCGGACTTACCGAGTCGGCCATTGTCCTACCCCGTTTGTCAGCCACCTACAAGCTCTCCGGTTCGAGCCGGATCACGCTGGATGCAGGAGGCTATGCCGCCCCCGGCGACTACTACCTCACCCATGGCATTGTACCGCAAAAGCGCGAACACTCCCGGCAGTATAATCTGACTTATGAGTGGCGACCCTCACGTACACAAGTACTGCGCCTCCAAGCCTATGACAAAGCATACTCCCGACTGACCACGTTGGCACCCGATGGCACGGCCTCCAACCTCGGCAAGGGATATGCACGGGGGCTGGACTTCTTCTGGAAAGCATCCGGACTGATCAGAGCCTTCGAGCAGTGGTTCTCCTATTCCTATACCGATGCACGCAGGCAGTATCTCTTTTCGCCCGATCAGGAGCGACCGGGTTTCGTGGCCAAGCACACCTTGTCCACCGTGCTGAAGTATTGGTGCGCTCCTATCAGCTCACTATTCAATGTGTCGATGTCCTGGCGTTCCGGCATGACCTACCACGATCCCAACGTATCCTCCCCGGCTTATCTGAACGCATCGCTACCGGCCAATTTCAGCATGAGTGCCTCGTACAATTACCCGTTCAAGTACAAGAAAGCCACCGGAGTACTCGTGTTCAGCGTGCACAATCTGTTCAATTCGGATCCCACCTACGGCTATCGCTTCGGGGACAAACCCATCGGAGGCGTATATCCATCGGTCAGAATCTCTACCCCTTACCGACAGTTTTATATGGTAGGTCTGTTCATCAACTTCGGAATAGACCGCCGACAAGAAATCATGAACACCGATATAAAAATCAAATCAAGATGAAAACTTTCAGAAGAATCGCCCTGCTCCTCGTCGCAGGTTTTGCAGGGCTGTGCGCGACATACGCACAAGGAACGGCCTATGCCGAAGTGATGAGCCGAAAGGTAGCTGCTCTGGACAGTGTGCCACCGACGGAATATGCCACATTGGCCGCGGACTTTTCGCGGATAGCTGCCGTGGATGGATCCGACTGGATGGCTGCTTACTATGCCGCCTACTGCCGGATACTCCCGGCCTTCGGCAATCCCTCCGAGGCCGATAGGCTATGCGCGGAAGCCGAATCCATGCTCGACAAAGCCGAATCGCTCGGAGGAGACTTGTCGGAAATAGCCTGCCTGCGCAGCATGGCTGCCTCGGCGCGTCTTTTGGTCAATCCACAAGAACGCTGGCAGACTTATGGCGTGGAGAGCAGCCGACAGTTGGCTGTCGCACTTGAAGCCAACCCGGCCAATCCGCGAGCTTACTTCCTGCAAGCCCAAAGCCTGCTCTATACCCCTGCACAGTTCGGAGGGGGTAGGGACAAAGCCCTCCCCTTTGCCGAGAAGAGCGTGTCCTGCTATGCTGCGGCCACCGTGTCGCCGGCCTATGCTCCGCACTGGGGAGAGCAGCAAGCACGCCAACTCCTGATGCTTTGCAAGGCAGAATCCCAAGAGTGAGTGTGCAGCCATCGGTCTCCTGATCGAGACCCTCTGTAACCTGCGATTTCGGAAACACGAACCGAAAACGCTCCGATTGTGGCGCGTGTTTTCTGAGAAAATGGCGCGAGATTTTTTTCGCTTTGGCGCGTAAATTTTTCAGCTCCCGAACCAAAACGAAAAAGTTCTCGCGCCATGTTTTTACGAACAGCAAACACGAATTTTTCGGCGCGTAAACGATCCGTGGTGGACGAGCATGCAAAACGCAGCGGACAGAAAAGGATTGCGCCGCTTCGGCAAATAATGCTAACTTTGCACTCACAACCGAGACTCACAATGGGGCTGACCGGCTTTGACAGCGTGATGAAGCGGTATGTAAGCATGTAGTGCGTGGGTGGCTTGCACTATAATCTCAGACATCAAAAGTTTAATTGGCGAAAATAACTACGCTCTCGCTGCGTAATCGAAGAATAGTAGATTAGACGCTTCATCGCAGCCAAAGTGGCAGCGACGAGACATCGCCCGAGCAGCTCTTGTCCCGAAGCAGCTCGATAGTGCGGTGCTAACAAATCGGGAACCGCCACAGGATGGCTTCCTGCCTGTGGTCAGATCCAACGGGAGATAAGGATCGGGCACTGGGTCGTTTCAGCCTCCGCTCGCTCACGAAAATTCCAAGTGAAACTAAACATGTAGAAAGCATATTGATTCCATGTTTGGACGAGGGTTCAATTCCCTCCAGCTCCACCATCCGATCGGGTACAGACAGGCTGCGCGCTTATCTGTACCCGATCGCTTTTTAGTGACTGCCGGCGTGTAGCCGATTCTGTCGGATTTGTTATATTTTTGAGGAAACGAAAAATCAGATTTATGCTCCGTAAAACTCTTTCCACGCCTTATGATATAGTCCCCCGATCGGCATTTTCGGCCGATGTGCTCCGTCTGGAAGCTGCCGCCATCGAGGCAGCCCGATCGGCATATGCGCCTTATAGTCGCTTTTCGGTGGGGGCGGCTGTTTTGCTCGACAATGGGGAGATCCTCTCCGGCAGCAATCAGGAGAATGCGGCCTATCCGTCCGGACTATGTGCCGAGCGTACGGTGCTCTTCTATGCCGGAGCCAGGTATCCGGAGGCAGCCGTGAGGGAGATGGTGCTCGTGGCTTTTTCCGCTTCGGGACGTGTGCCCCTGATCACGCCCTGTGGGGCTTGCCGTCAGGTGATGCTGGAGGTTTGTAGCCGCCATCGTCCTTTCCCGATCCTGATGGTCGGGGAAGAGGAGGCTGTCAGGGTGCCGGATGTGCGTCTGTTGCTGCCCTTTTCTTTCGACGGTAGCGACTTGGAACGATAGTCTCCGTCCTCCGTTTTTATAAGTGCCGCAGACGGATGGCCGGCTGTTCCGCACTATCGGTGGGCAGAGTGATCGTGAGCCTGCGCTCTTCGTTCGGGAGCAAATCGAAAGCATTGTCGGAGAATCGCGCTCCGAGTGCATCCGTCTCCACAAACAGATCCTTCACCAAATAGGGCGACCGCACCGTCAGTTCCCAAGTCCTCAGGCCTGTCCGGCGAAGCTCTTGCGTGACAGGAGGAGCCGCAGGAAGGAGCAGATCCTTGGGCGAATGATGATAATACAGCGTGGAGGCCCAGACTTCGCCGTATGCTTCTCCCACATCCTCCACAAGCGACAGGCGAAGCAGGCTCGTTCGCTGCAATTCTTGTGGCAGCCATTGTTCGATCCGGAATGGCAGGACGGTGGGGTGTTCGTTGTCTACTTCGATATTCCTCACCCAGAAAGTCGGATAGCGTTTCCCCTCGAAGCCGATCGGCTCGATGCGCAGTGCCATCCGATCCTCTCCTTTGGCTTCGGGAGCATCCGATACGATGCTGATCGTGTGCCGTTCGGCATCAGGAACGATAATAACGGGTTCGAAAGCTCTGCGTACCTGATAGTGTAGCGGTTTCCAGTTCCCGTAGTAGTCTATGCCGGACCATGAGATGGCCGGCCATGCATCGTTGAGTTGCCAGTAGAGACTACCCATGCAGTAGGGTTTGGCCGCTCGTTGGGCTTCCAATCCGATGCGCATACCTTGTCCCTGCATGATGAGTGATTTGAATACGAAATCATCGAAGTCTTTCGGCTCGGGATAGTCGCGCCGCATATATTCGAGTATGATTTCGTTGCCCACGCTGCTCTTCTGTCTGGCTTTCATGACCGGGGAGTCGAGCTGCATGTCTTCCGCCCATGCAAAGCTCTCGAGCGTTTTTCTTTCGGGGAAACTTTCAAATCCGAACTCGCTCATGAAACGCGGTATCCTCTCTCGCAGGATACCGAATGGTTCGCGTCCGTACCACACCCCCCAGTAGTGGCTGTCGCCCAAAGCCAAGGTGGCGGGGCCTCCCCAGTTAGCCGTGTCGGGGGATGTCTCGATATAGGCGCGTGTGGGATCCAATGCTGCCACACGCTCCGGCAGGAGTCTGCAAAACAGCTGGTCGTAGTCGGTGAGAAACTGCTGATAGGTGGAGCGGTCGAAGCGTTTCTGCCAACCCCAGTATTTGAGGCCTTCTCGTATTTCATTGTTGCCGCACCAGAGAGCCAGAGAGGGGTGTTCGCGCAAGCGGCGGATGTTGTAGTCGGCTTCTTCTCTCACATTCCGAAGGAATTCCTCGTCGCCGGGATAGGGCGTGCAAGCAAAAGCGAAATCCTGCCAAATGAGGATCCCATTTGCATCGGCCAACTCATAGAAACGTTCGTCCTCGTATATACCGCCTCCCCATACGCGCAGCATATTCATATTCGCTTCCGAGACGGAGCGGAAAAGCTCCTGCCAATACTCCTCCGTGCGTGCGGACAGCATCATGGTGCCGGGGATATAGTTGGCTCCCTTCATGTATAGAGGCTTGCCGTTGATACGGAAGAAGAAGCTGCGCCCGTGGGTATCCTCTTCACGGACAAACTCCACGGTTCGGAATCCTATTTGGGTTCGGTAGGTCTGCCACGTGGTGCCGTCTTTGTCCTGAAGACGGGCAACGAGTGTGTACATCAGGGGCAGGCCTATCCCATTGGGCATCCACCGATCGGGGGATGATACGGTGAAAGAGGTGCCACAGGTGGGCTGTCCATAGCTTGCCGTCAGCTCTTCGCTGTGTACTTGCCGCCCATTCGGGCTGTACAGCTCCACGACCAAACGGACAGAAAGATCTTTTTGCTCGTTCCAAGAGAGGGGGAAGAGGCAGTTTACCTGAGCATCTTCTGTCAGCGTGTAGGTGATCTCCGGCTTCGATGCGAAGGCTACCGCCCCTTCGAAACGTATGCCGACAGGTCGCCAAATGCCTGTGGTTACGAGTCGAGGCCCCCAGTCCCAGCCATAGTGGTAGGGTGCTTTTCGGGTGTATACGCTTAGTTTTTCGCTGTGATGATCATTGTCTGCAGGGTAGTCGAAGCCATCGCGCTGTCTCAGAGGGCGTACTTCTTTCATGGGGGAGCGGAAGCGGATCAGCAGTTCGTTTCCGCTTTGTCGCAGCAGACCGGTTATATCCGCTTCCCTGCCGACGAACATATTGCGGCTCTCCATTATCTTTTTCCCATTGAGGAGTACGGCGGCGTAGGTGTCCAGCCCTTCTGCCATGAAGATGGCCCGTGGGCTTCGGAGCTGCTGTTCCGTGATGGAGAAGAGCAGCCGATAGTCCCAGTCGTGCTCTTCCGGCCACTGTGCCTCTTCCTCCTGAAGTCTGTAGTTGGGGTCGGGTAGCAAACCGTGACGGATAAGGTCGTACTGCACGACTCCGGGCACTGTGGCCGGCAGCCATGCCGTGCTATCGTGGCGGCTGAATTCCCAGCCCTTGTCGAGACGGAGTGTATCGGACGAAACGGTATGTGCCGCTTGGGTTTGGAAGGTCATGGCTACTGGGATCAGCCACAGGAGTAAAGTTCGGAGGGTGTTCTTGCTAATCATATCGGAAAGGGAAAGAATAGGAGGGGGAGGATTATTCGTTTTCCGGCAACTCTTCCGCTTCAGGACGGAACGATGCCGGTACATTCTTTTTGGGCGAAAGGCCGAGACTGCGCATCTTTTCGATGCGCCCGACGATGTTGCTGCGGCCCTCGACCAATTGACCGCGGGCTTTGGCAAGTGTGGCAACAGTGTTTTGGGCTTGTTCCTCGGCACGAATGAGTGTCTCGGCGAAGGTGCAGAACTTATCGTACAACCCGTTGGCTTGCTCTACGATTCGCTGCACATTTTTCACTTGCCGGTCGCGCTGCCATAGATCCAGAGCCATCCGCAAAGCTGCGATCAGGTTGGTCGGATTCATGAGCAGTACGCGTTTGTTGTAGGCCTGATCCCATAAGGTGGGTTTTTCTCGCAGAGCCAGCGTATAAGCCGGTTCGTTCGGGATGAAGAGCATCACAAATTCAGGAGCTTTGTCGCAATAGTCCTGATAGCTTTTGCTTGCCAGCTCATCTATATGCCGGCTGATGCTGGCGATGTGCTCTCCCAGCAGCCGTTTGCGCTCGGCTTCGTCCTCGGAGGCGACGAAGGAGGCATAGGCCGTAAGGGACACCTTGCTGTCGATGATCACCTCCTGACCGTTCGGGTAGCGGACGATCACGTCGGGACGCATCCGTCTGCCCGTCTCATCGTGAAGAAGGGTACGCCCTTCATCATCGGTCAGCGTCTCTTGGATGAAGAACTCTTCTCCTTCGGTCAAACCGCTGCGGCGGAGGAGGTTTTCGAGGATCATTTCGCCCCAGTCGCCCTGTACTTTGGAGTCGCCTTTGAGTGCACGGGTCAGGTTGTTGGCATCATCGCTGAGCCGGCTGTTCTGCTCGATGAGCTTTTGCAGCTCTTTGGCCAGAGAGAAACGCTCGCGGGCTTCTTCATTGTAGCTCTTTTCGACTTTTTCTTCGAATAGCTTGATGCGTTCGCTCAGCGGTTTGAGTATTTCACCGATGCGCTCTTCGTTCATCCCGGATAGCTTCCGCGTCTTGTCTTCGAGTATCTCCGATGCCGTGGCTTTGAAGAGGGCTTGCATCTCTTCGGATATTTGTCCGGAGCGTTTCCTTTCGCGCTCCAATTCGGAAGTGGTAGCTTGCAAGCGTGTCTCCAGTTCGGCACGGATACGGATGGCTTCTTTCTGCTCCTCTTGCAGGTCTGCCAGCTTCTCAGTGGCCGCCTCCAGTTGTGCTGTCAGCCTGTTTGTCTCCATGTTGTACTTGCGATGGAAGAGCCATACGATGAGTCCGGCAGCTATTGCGACGATGACGATTAGCCAATACAGTTCCATTTCGCCCATAAATTTTACTGTTTTACGAACGAAGGTAATCAATACGTATATAAATCTTCAGCGGAATCCTTGCCCGTTTCTATAGTGTCGGCTGCATTCTTGTTTGCAAGTCCGGACAACGGTAGTCTCACCGTTTTTACTCGCAACGGGAAATAACCGCGAATTTTTAGCTTGCAGTTGAGAGCGTTCGCAGCCCTTTTGCGTTTTCTTCGACCGCATGCCCATGAGCCTTTCTGTAAGGGCCGAATTGCCACAGGCAAGTATGAATTCATTATATTTGCACGTAATCATCGGCATACTGTCACAAACATAAAACGCCCATGTTGTCTTCCCGCACATTTCGCTACCTGCTCAATCTGATTCTGCTCCTTGGCGGTATCATATTGGTGACGGGATTTGCCCGTGCCAATAAGGCGAGCTCGGAATCCACGCAAGTAGCCAAGGCTGATACAGCCTCACAAACATTCCCTGATGAAGTCACCCGTTTCTATCCGATGGCAGCCGGTATCCTCCAAGAGGACAGTACCCGCACCATTGTCATGGATGCCAAGGCTCGTCAGCTGGGTTACTTGCTCTACACCTCGCCCTATACAGACTACGTGGAAGGGTACAACGGGCCTACTCCCGTAGCCATCGCCTTTGGTGCGGATGACCGCATCCTCGGCACGATCCTGCTCGAACATGACGAGACGCCGAGCTTTGCTCGCAGAGTGGAGAAGGCTGGGTTATATGAAAGTTGGAATGGCAAGACCGCCGAGGAGGCATTGGCCGAGGATGTCGATGCCGTATCGGGAGCCACCTATACGTCCGAAGCCGTTATCACTTGTGTGCAGAAACGCTTGGAGATATATATCGGTCAAAAAAAAAACAAAAAAGCTGACGTTTGGGGGATCGTCCGCACAGGAGGAACCATCGCCGTCATTCTGATGGCTTTAGGTTGCTTCTTCTTTCCGTCAAAGGCCAAACCTTTTCGTCTCTATCTCCTTGCACTTAGTGTAGTATTCCTCGGTTTTCTTAAAGGGACGTTCCTCTCTTTGGAGAGTACTTACCATTGGTTGAGCACCGGATTTCCCTTTGCGACACAGTGGTTGCTCATCGGGCTGTTTGCCTTGGCCGTATTGCTGCCCCTGATTACGAACAAACCGTTTTATTGTCGCTGGGTATGTCCTTTCGGTGCAGCACAGGAATTGATGGGGAAGCTATCCCGACGCAAACTGCATATACCGCCACAGTGGATAAAGGCACTCACGTCCGTAAGACGCTATTTGCTCCTGATCGTCGTCGTGCTATTGATCTTCAACGTTGCCGGCGATCTCTCCAAGTGGGAGCCATTCGCCGCTTTTTCTTTTCGTTCGGCATCGGTATGGGTGCTTGTCTTGGCGGGGCTGATGCTTTTGGCCTCCGTTTTCGTTCAGCAGCCGTGGTGCCGTTTCTTTTGCCCAACGGGACAAATGCTCGAAAGCGTCAGAAAGTGTTCGCCCCGCAACCTGCGACACAATTCTCCCAAAACCTGACGAAATTCCCCGTTACTCCTTACTCCTTATTTCACCTGAACAAATCGATCTATTCATATGACAGATTCTTTTGATAACGAACAACCGGATATAGAGTCATCCGCATCCGATCTGCTTCCCGAAGCCGGCAGTCGCCTGCCGGCGGATCATCCTGGCATGGCTACACACCACCTCGGAGGCATGTACCGAAACTGGTACCTCGACTATGCTTCTTACGTAATTCTGGAACGTGCAGTGCCTCATATAGAGGATGGACTCAAGCCCGTACAACGCCGTATCCTCTATACCATGCACCATTGGTTCGACAATGGTCGTATGAACAAGGTGGCGAAGGTGACGGGACAGACTATGGCCCTACACCCACATGGCGATGCTTCTATCAACGATGCTCTCGTCCAGCTGGGGCAAAAAGGCTATCTGATCGACACACAGGGGAACTGGGGTAATATCCTCACGGGGGACGAGGCGGCAGCCGGTCGTTACATCGAGGCCAAACTCTCGGCTTTGGCTCAGGAGACTCTTTTCAATGATAAGATTACCCGATGGAAGCGTTCTTACGATGGCAGCGAGGATGAGCCAGTGGCGTTGCCCGTTAAGTTTCCACTTCTCTTGGCACAGGGGACGGAAGGCATTGCCGTGGGTTTGAATTCCAAGATATTGCCGCACAATCTCGGTGAACTGCTCATGGCATGTATAGCTCATCTGAGGGGAGAGACTTTCGAACTTTATCCCGATTTCCCTACCGGTGGTATGATGGATGCCAGCCGGTACAATGACGGCCGGCGTGGGGGACAGATCAAGAGCAGGGCTAAGATTCGCAAACTGGACAATCGTACTCTCAGCATTACCGAACTGCCTTGTGGTAAGACGACGTCTTCCCTGATCGAATCTATTCTGAAAGCCAATGAAAAGGGTAAGATCAAGATCAAACGAATAGATGATATGACGGCTGCCGAAGCCGATATACGTATTCATCTGGCTGCGGGTGTATCTTCGGACAAAACCATCGATGCGCTCTATGCCTTTACCGACTGTGAGGTAAGCCAGTCGCCCAATGCTTGCGTCATCATGGACGACAAGCCGGTATTCTTGGGTGTGACCGATTTGCTGCGTTATAGTGCAGAGCGAACGCGAGAGCTGCTGAAGCAGGAACTGATGATCCGTTTGGAAGAGAAGCGAGAACAGTATTTGGCAGCTTCGCTCGAGAGGATTTTCATAGAAGAGCGTATCTACAAAGATCGGGAGTTCGAAGAGGCGGAGAGCGAACAGGATGCTCTCATGCACGTAGAGACGAGGTTGGAGCCTTTCGCCCATCGTTTTATTCGTCCGATTACCTACGATGATCTGAAAAAACTGCTGGAAATACGCATGGCGCGGATCCTCCGCTTCAATTTGCCCAAGCACGAAGCCATGATGCTTCAGCTCGAAAAGGATATTGCCGAACTGGAAAAGAATATCCGTGAGATTACTGCTTATACCATCCGTTGGTTCGAGTATCTGCACGAGCACTATGCTTCCCGTTTTCCGCGAAGGACACAACTTATCGGATTCGGCACCATTCAGGCCACGAAAGTGGCAGAAGCCAATGCCAAGCTCTATATCAACCGCGAAGAAGGGTTCATCGGTATGGGGCTCAAGGGCGATGAATTCGTGTGCAACTGTTCCGACCTCGACGATGCCATCATCTTTTTCCGCGATGGTACATACCTCGTTACGAAGGTTGAGGAAAAGAAATTTATCGGCAACCGTGAGGTGATCTATATCGACCGGTTCGAACGAAACGACAAACGCACCATCTACAACGTCATTTATCGCGACGGCAAGTCCGCTCCATTCTATATCAAACGTTTCAGCGTCACCGGTGTTACGCGCGACAAGGAGTACAACCTTACGCAGGAAACGGCCGGTAGTCGGGTGATGTATTTCACTGCCAATAAAAACGGCGAGGCAGAGACCGTGAGGATCATCCTCAAACCGAAAGCCCGCCAGCGGGTACTCTCTTTCGAGAAAGACTTTAGCGATGTCGCTATCAAGGGGCGGAGTAGCAAGGGCAATCTGCTGACCAAGGCAGAGGTACACAAGATCCTCTTCAAACAGCAGGGTGCTTCCACCCTCGGAGGGCGCAAAGTTTGGTTCGATCGGGACGTGATGCGACTGAACTACGACGAGCAGGGCGAGTATCTCGGCGAATTCCAAGCCAATGATTCGGTGCTGGTAATCTTGGATAATGGGGACTGTTATACTACATCCATAGCGGAAAACAACCACTTCGACCCCAATATGATTAGAATAGAGAAGTACCGTCCCGAAAAAGTTTGGACAGCCATCTATCACAACAGAGATGCCGGCTTCCCTTATCTGAAGCGTTTCAAGATAGAAAACGGCAGTCGGGATAATATGTTGGGAGGAGAAGCTGAGGGCAATAGTCTGCTTTTACTCTCGGATACGCGCTACCCACGTTTTGCTCTTACTTTCGCCGGAATAGATGCCACTCGTCCGGAACTGATCGTGGAGGGAGAAGACTTTGTCGCTGTCAAAGGCATACATGCCAAAGGCAAGCGACTGACTACCTATAAGCTCGATGGAGCGAAAGAATTGTCTCCCGTTCGTGATGAAGAACCGGACGAGGAAACAACCGATCCGGACGAGAGCTTCGCCGAGGTTGCACCCGAAGCCGTTGCTTCCGATGAAGATATAAGAGACGAACTCTTGGGTATCCAGCGATTGCAATTCGACGACGATGAAAACGAATAGACGATACGCATTTGTTTTGCCGCTTCTGCTACTCACAGGATTGTTGGCATGGGGGCAGGATTCTTCCCACGGTAGCAATACAGCGTTTGCAACTGATTCTTCGAGTAGAGAGTTGCCCACGGAGCAGTCCGCCTACCGCATTCATTCTGCCTATATGGTCGGTGGTGGCGGAAGCATAACGCGCGACACCTATTTGTCACCCCTTCGTTATGGAGGATGGACGCTGAATTTGTTGGGAGAGAAGACGTTCCCTCTCAAAGTCTCCGATTCCCGTTGGATGATCCGTACTGGGCATGAACTGGATTTTGCCCTGATGGACAATCCGGCCAATAATGCTCATTTCTATTCCCTGCTGTATAACGGTTCCGCTGCGGCTCTTTACCGCCTTGGCGCTAAGCATCTGCGAGCCGCGTGGATGGACAATCTGCGCTTGGCATTCGGCCCGGGCTTGGAAGTCGGGCTTGGAGGAATTTATAGTACGCGCAACGGCAATAATCCTGCGACCTTGAAGCTCTACACCAATGCCATCGCCCAAGCCTCGATAGGATACTACGTCCCCTCCGATGTTTTCCCCTTGTATTTTCGGTTGCTCTCCCAGATCAATCTCTTCGGTATAGCCTATGGAAATGGTTTTGGTGAGAGCTATTACGAGAATTTTTTGCTCAATAACGGCATTGCAGGCTCCCTGCATTTCACTTATCCGGGCAAGTTTACTCGGTTCACGACACTCATAACGGCGGATATTCCCATTCGGAACATCTGTACGCTTCGTGTCGGTTATCGCTATTCCCATTTGGGCTCTTCGCTTAACGCATTGGATACTCGAATCCACAGTCATACGGCTTTTATCGGTTTCGTCACGGAGTTTTACCGATTCCGCGGACGCAAAGCCATGAATACCGGTCGGAGAACCAGTCTTTACTATCATGATTAGAACGACGATGAAGAGATTGCTCGCTATCCTCCTGTCTGCATTGGCTTTCAGCTCATGCTCCACAAAGGAAGATTTTACCTTCGACCCCTATCGGAACTACGATGCTCTATGGGAAATCTTGGATCGGGGATATTGTTTTTTCGATCTCAAACTGCCTGAGGACTCTACATGGCGGGATATGTATCACAAGCATTATAGGGACTTACGTCCCCAAATGAGCAGTGACTCTCTCTTCCTCGTCATGACACAACTCCTCTCCGAACTGAAAGACGGTCATGTCAATCTGAGCAGCTCGTTCGACTACGGCCATTATTGGAAATGGTACGAAGACTATCCTCTGAATCTGAGTCTCGATCTGAGACGCAAGTATCTGGGACACGATTACCGTATCGCCGGCGGACTCAAGTACCGCAGACTTACGTACAACGGTCATGCTCCCGACAGTATCGGCTACATCGTCTACGAAAGCTTTGGGAAACCTATTTCCAATAGCAATATAAGCGGTATGCTTTCGCGGCTGACCGAGTGTAAGGCTCTGATCATCGACATTCGTGGCAATGGAGGGGGACAGCTTACTTATGCAGACGAATTTGCCCGTCACTTCACCAAGAAAAAGATGCTCACCGGCTATATCCGCCACAAGACCGGCCCGGCACACGATGCCTTTTCTGATCCTCTCCCCCTTTATTTGGACACGCTTTCTTCCGGAGTCGTATGGATGCGCCCCGTAGTACTACTGACGAATCGGGAAGTATTCAGCTCTGCCAATGATTTTGTCCTGAAGATGAGGCCCCTGCCTTTCGTCACCGTTATGGGCGACAAGACCGGCGGTGGTGCCGGATTGCCCATCTCATCGGAGATCCCTTGTGGTTGGGGGGTTCGTTACTCAGCCTGCAGGATGACCGATCCGAGTGGTGCGGATGTGGAGTTTGGGATAGAACCGCACTATTACGTCTCCCTCTTGGATAGCGACCTGGCCAATAGCCATGATACCCTCATCGAAGAAGCTGTACGATATATCAAAAGAAAAATAGCCGAGTACAATCAGAGCGGCCAATGGATCAAGTAGACCGATAGCCGTATGCCGCCTCCTGCATCCTACTTTGCAAGGAAATAAAGTGGGGTATAGGTCAGCGTAACCTGTCCGTCCGGGGTGGAGAACCCTTCCCGATATGCTTCTTCGAATCGTGCCAATCGGCTCCGTGTCCATACCTCTTCGTGTCGGGGAGTCGCTGTAACGCCGGTACGCTTCAGGTGCATGAGTACATCGCGAGGCGAATCGAACGTCAGTACGATCTGCTCCTCATGCTTATACACGGCGGAAAAAGCAGCCTCCAGCCATTTCATCAGTACCTCTGTCGAAGGATAGAGCAGTCCTCGGTTCGTGAGCGTTCTTATCTCGGGAAGATTGTCGGGAGAGAAAGTGTTGAAGAGAAAGATGCCATCGGGACGCAACAAGCCTGCCACCGTCCGAATGAATGACTCCGGATCCTTGAACCACTGAAAGGCCGATGCCGAGGTGATCAGATCGTAAGTATCCGTGTGGGGCATCGTCTCGGCTTCGCCTGCATGGAAGGAAGCAGGGCTTACGCGTATATACTCCTCGCAGACGGGGCATAAATCATTGAGCGTCCACTGCTTTACCGTAATGGCTTGAGCCAGTTGGCGCGTATAGACACCGCTGCCGCAGCCGTATTCCAGCACATGTTCGAAGTGGCGACGCCCTGTAGCCGTCAGAAGATCGGTCAGTCGCTCCCCTATACGATGCTGCGCCACGGCATACTTCTCGTAGTAGGGCAAAGCCGAAGTAAACCGTTTGATGACCAGTTCGCTGTCTATCTCTCTCAACCCCAAAGCTGCTCCCATTCGGTGAAACGGTTAAACAAATAGTGATCGCCTTCCGCTACGGTCTCTATGTCCCGGCAGCCTCGCATCTGCCAAAAAGCCTGCTGATTCTTAGCCGGTATGATCCGATCCTTTGCCCCTATCAGAGCTTTATCCCAGCTAAGCGGAGCGGTAGGGTGAGGATCAACGCTTTTCAGTCTCTTCTCCTCTTCTTCGCAGACGCGTCCCAACTCAGCTTTAATTTCGTCGGTCTCCCTCGCCGCCAGTGCCTCGAACAGGTGTTTCAGCGATTTGCCTCCGCACATCCGCTTGTTGAATCGCAGGCGGTTTTCTTCCGTCAGGCCATCCAGCGTACCACGGAAAATATCCAAGGGTATTCCCATCGCATCGTCCATCGGATAGCCGGTGCCGCATATCGCTACGGCCGAAACCACGGCAGGCAGCTTCCCCTCTCGCGCAAGCCTTTCGGTCGCCCATACGCCCATAGACCATGCCGACAAGCGAATCTCGCGGTAGGGCGCCCAATCGACGTCCAGCGTATCCGTTCGATAGTCCCACACGTGCAGCAAGTCGTATTCGGGAGGAATGGCCAGGTGCGAAACGGCTTCGCGGGTCATAGCCCAGCCGTTGAAAAAAAGGATGAGTTTATCGGAATCCGGAGACTGCCGGAATAATTCTTTTTGCATACGCCGGCAAAGATAGTGAACTTCGTTGCTCTCTATCGTTCTCCCTGCGTGGCTTCTCTTTTTCCGCCTTTTAACCCTGCCGTCTCTCGAATGGGAGCAAAAGGATAAATATCGAAAAGTGGCAAAATGAAATTCTCAAGCCGAAAACGCTCCGATTGCGGTGCGTGTTTTCCCGAAAAGCGGCGCGAGATTTTTTTCGCTGTGGCCCGAGAAATTTTTCGCTCCCGCGCCAAAACCGAAAAGTTCACGCGCCACGTTTTTCTGTACTGCGAATGATCTTTTTTTCGCGCCTAAACGTCAAAGACTGTCATCCAAGAGGTACAGATCGAATTCGGATCGCTCCTTCGGTGCCGACAGTCTTTCTTTTTCGAGAAGAAAAAGGAACCTGTGGGAGTCGCTCACCATGGGTTTTCTTGCTATTTTTGTTCGTATTCGGATTTCATCCTAAGAGGACGACCAACTTATGATTGCACTCTTAATAATCGTATACATGCTGATGACGGCTGCCGTCAGTGCCGTCATTATCAGCGAGAATCGCAATCCGCTGAAGGCTACTTCGTGGATTCTGGTCGTCTCTTTTGTACCCGTCTTGGGGCTTATTGTCTACATCTTTTTCGGACAGGATCAGCGCAGACGGCGTATTGTCAGCAGGCGTATATACAGGCGCATCATGCTGAAGCCTCACTATCTGTCCATCCCCGAAGCACAGCTGGAAGCCATGAACAATATCCAGCTGAATCCCATCATGAAGCTGATCAACAACAATTCGGACAGCCCCGTCATGCTCAGCTCGCCACCGGATATATTCACGGCCGGGAAGGACATGTTCGACTGCTTCTTTCGAGACATAGAGGCTGCCCGCCACCATGTGCATATTCAGTTCTACGTCATAGAGGATGACCATCTGGGCAGTCGCCTGGCCGATCTGCTTGTGCGCAAGGTGCAAGAGGGCGTGAAGGTGAGGGTCATATTCGATCATGTGGGTTCGTGGGCTACCGGCCGTGGCTACTGGAAACGACTGCGCCGAGCCGGCGTGGAGGCCTATCCTTTCATGCCGGTCTTCTTCCCCATACTGTCCAGTCGCGTAAACTACCGCAATCACCGAAAGGTGGCCGTTATAGATGGTAAAACAGGCTATTTGGGCGGTATGAATGTGGCCGATCGCTATTGCTCAGGCAACAGGCTCGGCATGTGGCGCGATACGCACTTCCGTATGACGGGCAATGTCGTAGCCGGTTTGCAGAGCAGTTTCCTGCTGGACTGGTATGTCGTATCGCGACGGGTCATCAATCTCTCCGGCTACTATCCCGATCTGCCGATACCCGTATCCGACGAGGGTGTGAAGATACAGCTCGTACGCTCTGGCCCCGTGGGGCAATGGCGTACCATCGAGCAGGCCACTATCTACTGTATCGAACGTGCCTGCGAACATGTCTATATCGAGACTCCTTACTTCCTTCCGACCGAAGGGCTGAACAATGCTCTCATCACGGCAGCTCTGGCCGGCATCGAAGTGCACCTGCTGGTGCCCAAACGAAGCGATGCCCGTCTGCCGCAAGTGGCTGCCTTCTCCTATGTGGAGGATCTCTTGCAGGCCGGAGTACATGTACACCTCTATACCAACGGCTTCCTCCATTCCAAGCTGATGATGGTGGATAGTCAGGTGGCTTCGATCGGCTCTACGAATATGGACTTCCGCAGTTTGGAAAATAATTTCGAATTCAATGGTATCATCTATGACGAGCCTACTGTTCGCCGCTTGGAAGCCATCTTCTTCGAGGACTTGTTGCAGAGCGAACCGCTCGATCTCAAACGCTGGCGAAAGAGAAGCCGGATAAAAAAATTCAGCGAATCCTTTGTTCGCCTTTTTTCTCCTCTGCTCTGACCGATATGCTCTATCCGATATTAGTATTGATCCATCGTCCACTATTCATTATCCTATCCTGTATCCCTCATGACAATAACCGATAATACTCTTTTCTCCGCCGATGAGCGGAGTCGCTTCCTCTCCTCATACGCGAGTTTGATTCGTATGCTGGCTCCCGATCGGCAGCTCGTGAAGAAAGTACGCAGTCTGCTGAGCCGCTTTACGGAGCTGGGATGTTTCGATCGTGACAAAAACGGTATGCACGGACTTATGCGCAACATGGAAGTGGCGCGCATAGCCTCCTGCGAGATCGGGCTGGGGATAGAGGCCATCGGGGCACTCCTCTTCTATCGTCCGGCGATGAAGGGGCTGATGAGATCCGAGGAGATAGCCGAGTTCATGGGCGAAGATGTGGCTCGCCTGATCGACCTCCTGCTGAAAACATCGGAGATCTACATGCGCAATACGGCTATCAATACGGCCAACTTCGAGCACTTCCTCCTCTCCATCGCCGAAGATATTCGCGTGGTACTGCTCATCATCGCTGACCGCGCCTATCTGCTGCGTCAGGCCAAAGACATGGTCTGTGCCGAGGAGCGTACGGCCTTGGCAGCCGAGGTGTCTTATCTCTATGCTCCGCTGGCACACAGGCTCGGACTTTACGCCATCAAGAGCGAAATGGAAGACCTCTGTCTGAAATACACAGACCGGCAGACATTCGACTTCATCAAGAGAAAGCTCGGGGAGACGAAGCGTAGCCGCGATGCCTATATCGAAGCTTTCATCGCTCCGCTGCGCCTGCGGCTGGACGAAGCTCTGCCCAGTATCCCGTACGAGATGAAGGGGCGTACCAAGAGCATCAACAGCATTCGCAATAAGCTCCGTCAGCAGGGTATCGAGTTCGAATCCATATACGATCTTTTTGCCATACGAATCATATTGGACGTACCCGTGAAAGACGAGAAAGCTGCCTGCTGGCATGTCTATTCCATCATCACGGACATGTATCAGCCCAATCCGCAGCGAATGAGGGACTGGATCTCCATCCCCAAGAGCAACGGCTATGAGTCGCTCCACGTTACGGTGATGGGACCGCAGAATCGGTGGGTGGAGGTGCAGATTCGCTCCCGTCGCATGGACGAGGTGGCCGAAAGGGGATTGGCCGCCCACTGGAAGTATAAAGGTATCAAGAGCGAGAGCGGATTGGATGAGTTCCTCACTTCCGTACGCGAGACGCTCGAGGCACGAGATCACTCCTCGGACGATTCGGCGGAGACGGTGAAAAACTTCAAGATGAACCTCTTCACCGATGAGATCTATGCTTTCACCCCTACGGGAGAACTGATCAAGCTGCCTCAGGGAGCCAGTGTGCTGGACTTTGCTTTTGCCATCCATTCGCGCATCGGCTGTCAGGCCGTCGGAGCCAATGTCAATGGAAAGAATGTGCCGCTCAAGCATAAGCTCGAAAATGGCGACTCCGTTTCGATCATTACCTCTGCTCAGCAGACCCCGAAGAAGGATTGGCTCTCCTATGTGGTCAGCTCCAAAGCACGCAATAAGATCAAGCAGCAGCTTCGCTTGCAAATGGAAAGCAGTATCGGCGTGGTCAAAGAGCTGCTGAACCGCCGTCTGAAGAACCGCAAATTGCCATTTGACGAAGCTGTATTTACGCGCGTGGTACGACGCAAGGGGTTCAAGCATCTGACAGATTTCTATATGGAGATAGCCGCCGACAGGCTCGATGTGCAGGAGGTACTGGAGCTATACTCTCATGAATCGGAGGAAGAGCAGCGACGCGATGCCGGTTCGGCTGCAGCTCGTCGCAGTGCCGATACTTTTGTGGCGTATCCCTCTCGAGAGGAGGAGACCGTCAAAGGGGGAAAAAGCGATGTATTGGTTATCGACAACAATATGACGGGGGTGGAATACAGCTTCGGCAAATGCTGCAATCCTATTTACGGGGATTCCGTATTCGGATTCGTGAGCAATAGCGGCATCAAGATACACCGCACGGACTGTCCGAATGCGCCGGATATGTTCAGCCGATACGGTTATCGCATCATCGAAGCTCGCTGGAGCGGTAAGGGATCGACCGGATACGAGGCCACGCTTCATGTCGTAGGGCAGGATAATCTGGCCATCGTGACGAACATAACTTCGGTCATCAACAAAGAAGCGGGCGTATCGCTCCGAGCCTATTCGATCAATTCGAAGGACAATCTCTTCGAAGGGGTATTCACAGTCGAAGTGCCCGATACCTCGACCCTATCCATCCTCCTTCGCAAGATCCGTGCTACACATGGGGTCAAGTCGGCCGAACGACATTGATACCTCGGCATATGGTTTCGGGTAGAATAGCGTATATTTACCTAAGAATTATCGCTGACACTAAAATAAAAGGCGATGACTCAGAGTTAGTTAATAGGGCATTGCGACCTGCTTCTCTGAAGACAAATAAGGAAACAGACTGATCAATGAAAAAAAAGATATTACCGGCTCTCGTGCTTGGCGTAGCCATGACCTTCATGGCACAAGCACAAAATAAAACGACAGAGCCTGCCGAAGCGTTTTTCCTCGAAGGGAGAGCGATGTTTATCCGCCAAAATTATGTCGGAGCCTTGGACCAATTCCGTCTCTATCGCCTGCACGGAGGTCAGCAGCACGCTTTGGAGGTGGATTATTATAGTATCATCGCGGACTATCTGTTGGGAGCAGATCACGATTACGTCCTCGGCGCGGTAGGCAATTTCATGGGCAATTTCCCCGAATCGATAGACAAATCCCGTGTGCGACTCCTCGCCGGGGAGTTGATGATCCGGCATGAACAGTATTTGCGTGCCGATGTCATTTTCTCTGACATCGACGATCGTACGCTCAACGATGAAGACTTGGCTGCATACCTGCTCTATTATGCATGCGTGCGTATGCAGTTGAGTGGAAGCAATGCTTTGGCCGAGCAGATGCTGCTGAAAGCTTCCGAGAGCAGAGGCGAGCTGGGCGGGCGTGCTCGTCTCCTCCTTGCCGCTATCCAAATAGAGGATGGCCGAATCGACGAAGCCGAACAGACCCTTTCGCGACTGAAGAATCGCTCACAGTTTGCGGATGACGCCGATGCTTACATGGCGGAAATCCAACTGCTCCGAGGCGACTACCGCGAAGCGGCCGAAATAGCCGACAGGCTGATGTCGCACAATTCGTCCATGAGACAACGGCCTCAACTCCTGCGTGTGGCAGGCAACGCATACTACCGTTTGGGCGATTCGAACAAAACCATCGACTATCTTTCCGACTACAGCGAAAGGGTGGGGGATCGTATCGCACCTGCCGATGCTTATGCACTTGGTGTCACTTACTATAAGCAAGGTCTGATGAAAGAAGCACTTCGGCCGCTTGCTGCTGCTACCTCTGACACCGGTTCTCTCGGTGCAGAATCGGCTCTCTATCTCGGACAGGCACGGCTGGCCGAGGGGATGACGAGCGAGGCCCTTATGGCTTTCGAGAAGGCTGCGACTCAGGAGGTCAATCGGCCGGTACGGGAGGTCGGGATGTACAATATGGCTATGCTCATGCGTAGTACGGGACAGTCGAGTTTCGGGCAGTCTGTACGCATTGCGGAGAACTTCCTCAATGAATTCCCCCGATCTTCCCACCGCGAGCAGATGGCCGCTATTCTTGTCGAATCATACTTTACAGGCAAGGATTACAACTCTTCCCTCCGGTCGATTCAGAAGATCGCAGAGCCGACGGCTTCCATTCTGGCTGCCAAACAGTTTGTGCTGAACCGTATGGCAGAGCAAAAGGAAGCAGCGGGCTATGACAATGAAGCTCTTTCTTTTGTGTCGAACAGTATATCCATGGGTAACAAAGGCGAGTACTTCGCCGAAGCCTATTTCCTCCGTGGCAATCTGCGGTATAGGGCCGGCGACTTCCCGGCCGCGGCTGCGGATTACAGAGCTTATATCTCCGCCGCCGGTGATCGTGATGCGGCAAATCTTCCTTTAGGATATTATCGCCTTGGCTATTCTCTCTTCAATGCCGAGCGTTACGATACGGCTTTGGAGGCCTTCAAAGAGTATGTATCCCGATCCGGTATTGCTCCGAATCTATCGGCTGATGCCTATGCCCGTATCGGAGACTGCAGGTACATGAAGCGCGACTTCCACGGTGCACGCGAAGCCTATTCCATGGCTTACCGCGTCTATCCTTCCGGAGGTGATTATGCCCTTTTGCGTCGTGCACGGTTGGAGGGACTGGCCAAACAGTATGCCGATCAGATCCAAACGTTGGACAAGCTCATTCGGGAATTCCCCGATAGCCGCCATCTGACAGCTGCTCTCTATGAAAAGGGGTGTGGTGCAGTGCTTAGCGGTAAGCATAACGTGGCAGAAGAAGCTTTCAATGCAGTTGTCAAAAGAAGCCCCGACAGCCGTGAAGCGCGGCAGTCGTCCCTGCAGTTGGGGTTGCTCTATTACAATGCGGGTCGGACTCAAGAAGCCATCCGTACGTACCAACGGATCATTGACCGCTACCCTCGTAGCGAAGAGGCGACTGTGGCTCTCTCGGATCTCCGTTCTATCTATTTGGAAGAGGATCGGATAGATGAGTATTCTGCCTATGTGCGTCGTTTGGAAGGTAAGGTGTCCGTTGCTCCATCCGAGACGGAACAACTCAGTTTCCTTTCGGCCGAGCGCAAGTATCGCCGTCGCCAGTCCGATGCTCGCCGAGATTTGGAGGCTTATCTGGAGCGTTATCCACAGGGAAGCGATCGTCACAAAGCAGAATTGTATTTGGCCGATCTCGATTATCAGGCCGGTAATGCCGATGCGGCTTACAATCGCTATTCACGGTTGGTGAGCAGCCCCGGTTTGCCAGAAGACTACAAGATCGATGCGCGTCTGCGCCTCGGTCGTATGCAGTACGAGCGCAAAGAATACAAGGCTGCGCTGAAGTCATTCCAGTCCGTACTCGATACGGATGGTGCCGAAGCTGTCCGCGATCAGGCGGTAGAGGGAATAGCTGAGTCTGCCTATGCCGATAAGGATTACCGGAGGGTGATCGACGTCATTGCCGGATTGAAGAATCAGTCTGCTCTGCCTCATGCTCTTCGCCTCTATCGTGCCAGAAGTTATCAGGCACTGAAGATGAATCGGGAAGCGATTGCCGACTACGAAATCCTTGCCGAGGACTTTTCGACCGCCGCTGGTGCCGAAGCTGTTGTGATGCAGGTACAGCTGGAAATGGAAGCCAAGCGTTTGTCCAAGGCGAAGTCTATCCTCGAAAAATTTATTGCCAAGAGTACTCCACAGCAGTATTGGTTGGCGCGAGGTTTCATCCTCTTGTCCGATATTTATAAGGAGGAAGGAGATACGTTTACTGCAAGGCAGTATTTGGAAAGCTTGGAGAAGAACTATCCCAATCATGAGGATGACATTCACGAACAGATAGCCCTGCGGCTTGAATAATCTTCTGTACGATTCGTCACTCTGAGTTGGAACTAATGAACAGCATCATGAAATATCAATTATATACGGCCGCCATACTGGCTCTCTCTGTATCATCCGTTTGCGGTCAAACCCCACGAAATACAGAAACCAAACGCCCCGACACGTTGCGCAGGGAGCTTACTATCGTTAATGATCAGACTGTGGAGATGGAGCGTGCGGATCCCCTCCCGGCTACGTACAAGGCTATCGAACCCCGATTAAAACCCTTCCGTCCCGAATACAACAAGCGTACATTCGGATTTATCCCCGAAGCCTCCTCTTCAGGCATGAACAATCTTCCGAATATCCTGCCGGCGGAAGGTCATATGAAGCACAGGGGGTATCTGAATATCGGCATCGGTCATACGCTAAACCAGCGAGTGGATGCCGGCTACCGTCTGATAGATGCGGAGCAGGAGAGACTGAATCTTTTCCTCTCCTATCGTGGCATGAAATCGGCTTTCAATACCGGTGACTTCGACGGCGACAGAAAAGATAGACGAATGATGGCAGGAGTGGACTACGAGCAGCGCAGACCTTCCTTTGTGCTTGCTACCGGCTTGTACTATACGAACCATTATTTCAATCACTACGGACGGGGGGCTACCACCAATGTGAGCAGCATCCCTCAATTATCGACACCTGTTACTCCTCAGATGGACAACGGTACCCACAACATCCGTGCATACTTGGGTGCAAAAAACGATGTGATCGATGCCAGGATCGACTATCGTTTCTTCCGTTCTATTCCCTATCTGGGTGCCGATCCGATGAAGGCTCTCACGGAACACACGCCTGAACTGAACGTGACGATGCGCAAGGAGTTGTCCGATGACATTAAGCTTGGTGTGGAAGTTCGCACGGGAGGATTGTTTTTTGCCAAAAACAGCGAAATGATTCAAACGGGTGTTCTGTCCGAAACCGACCGAAACCTGTATTATCTGGAGGGCGCACCTACAATCGGATTTGTCGGAGACTCGGACAATATGCAATGGAACGTACAGGCCGGTGTAGGGGTTTCTTCCCATTTCGGAGCCAAAGGAAGGTTGTTTTTCTGGCCTAAACTGGATGCTTCGCTTAGTATCTTCCCTTCATGGCGTCTGTATGCGAAGGCCTTCGGCGGCGTGATTCGAAATGGTCTCGCCGATGTTATGCAAGAGGAAATGCCCTACCTGATGCCCAATACGATTGTACTCCCTTCTCGCAATGCTTTGACCGCCCAATTAGGGGTGAAGGGGAATATAGCCGATGTGGTACGTATGGAGGTTTATGGCGACTTCTCCAAGCTGACAGGTGTGCCTTTCTATACACCGACTCTACCCTTGTATAATCCGTCCGATTTGTATCAGTATAATGTGAGTTTCTTGCCGATATATGCCGACGGCAGCCGCTGGCGCGCAGGTGGTAAGCTGGAATACTCTTATCGCGGTATGCTCCGCTTTCTGGTAGACGCATCCTATGGCAAGTGGAATTTGGACGGGGGACTTGTTGCCTCTATGCAGCCTGATCTTATATTGAAGGCAGAAGTCGGTATTCATCCCATTGCTCCATTGGATGTCAGACTCCGATATACACAGCTGAACGGACGGTACCGGTATTCTTTCGGCTCGGTCTTCTCGGAAGCCTTGGGAGTCGGCAATGTACATCTTCTCAGCGCGGATGTTTCATACAAGCTGAAAAAGAACTTGAGCCTCTATCTCAAAATCGATAATATGCTGGCGGAAACGACAGAGCTTATCGGTTATTATCCGATGCAGCCGTTTCATTGTTTCGCCGGTTTTAGCTGGACTTTCTAATTCTCTTTTATAAATTTTACTGCAATGAAGTATAAAATCATAGTCATAGATGTATTCAACACCCTGCTCAATAACAAGTATGAGCTGACGGAAGAGAACCGCAATGCACTCCTCTATATCCAGAAAGAGCTGGGGATCCGTGTCGTACTCACTTCGGGTCGTACTGCGACGGCACTGAAGCCACTCGCAGAGGAGTTGAATCTTAGGGAATATAGCGGCTATCTCATCCCTTATCACGGAGGACAGATCGTAAACTGTCGTTCGGGCAAAGTCATCGCTTCGCACCGGATGGCTACATCTTTTGTCGATGTGTTGGACGCTCGTGCCCGGGCCGAAGGTGTTACCTTGTTGGCATTCGGCAAGGATTCCATATTCTCCACCGATCCCCATGATCCCCTTGCAGTGAAAGAATCGGATATTTGTGGCCAGCCGCTTGTATCCAAACATCCTCGTTCTTCGGAGGTGATCAAGTGTTCTTTTGTCGGTGAGGCAGAGAAAATCGCAGAGCTGGAGGTCGTGATGCGGCGTGACTATGGGGACAAATTGAATGTATTCCGCTCTTCTGAAACGCTGCTTGAGTGCCTTCCGTCCGAGGTGCAGAAGATAAAAGCCATATCCGACCTCTTGGACAAACTGGATTTGTCACGAGAAGAACTTGTTTCGGTCGGAGACAGCTACTGCGATGTGGAGATGATCCAACTGGCCGGCTTGGGTGTGGCCGTGGCGAACGCTCGGGAGGCGGTCAAAGCTTGTGCCGACTATATTACGACGAGCAACGAGGAGAATGGCGTCGCCCACTTGGTGGACAAGTATATCCGACACGAATATGAAGCTGTTCCTTTCTCCGTAGAAGATGTCAATAGTATTGTGCCGGGTACGCTCATGGAGAGCCTTGGTATTCGCTGCACCAAGATCGCGCGTGGCTATGTCGAGGCAACGATGCCGGTGGATATTCGCACTCGTCAGCCTATGGGTATTTTGCATGGAGGAGCCAGCTTGGCTTTTGCAGAGACCCTGGCCGGATTCGGTTCCGTGGCACTCTGCAATCCGGGAGAGATACAGGTGGGATTGCAGGTGAGTGGCAACCACGTCTCTTCGGCTCTTGAAGGCGATGTGCTTCGGGGCGAAGCCTCCATTATGCATCAAGGACGCAGCACACACGTATGGAGTATCAATATCTATTCGACCAAGAGCGGCAAGCTGATTTGCACCTGTCGCGTGTTGAACTCCATCCTGAAACAGCGGTAAGACGTTTTTTCCTCTCTTTCGTCCGGTTCGATGTATCGTCTCTTTGTCGGTATTGCAGTTGCGATGGCATTGAATACGATGCTCTGTGCGCAGACTTTCTCCGAAGAAGATTTCCGCATACGAGGCTATGTCGATATTCACCGTCTCGACACTACGATTCGTCTCGCTCTCATTTATTCCACGACGGACAACTTCGTGGGCGAAGATATGTACGGCGACTTCGATAAAGCCTATTTCGAAAAGGGCTTTGCCGAACGCATCCGTCAAGCGCAGCGACTGCTACGCAAAGAACACCCGGACTATTCTCTACTCATCTACGACGCATCCCGTCCCATCAGCATACAGAGGCGTATGTACACCCTCGTGAAGGGAACTTCCAAGGCTGTCTATGTAGCCAACGGAAACAGAGGAGGGAAGCATAACTACGGAGTCGCTGTAGATCTTACCATCGTGGATCGTGATGGAAAACCGTTGGATATGGGCACTCCTGTCGATCACTTTGGCCGATCGGCACATGTGGGTCAGGAAGAACGCTTGGCCGCAGACGGCCTGATCAGCCGAGAGGCTGTCCGGAACCGCCGGTTGCTACGTCGCATAATGAAGTCGGTCGGGCTGGTACCCTATCGCAGGGAGTGGTGGCATTACGAACTGCCGGAGAGCATGAGCCACACCCGCTCACATTATCGCTTGCTCGACTTTTAATCCTTGTTCTTGTTTGCCGAGAGGTCTGCAATGCGGACATCATGGAAATACGAACCAAAAATCCTCCGATTGCGGCTCGTGTTTTCTGAAAAAGTGGCGTGAGATTTTTTTCGTTTTGGCGTGTAAATTCTTTAATTGCCGTGCCAAAACGAAAAAATTCTCGCGCCATGCTTTTGTGGGAAACAAATGCGAAAATTCCGGCACGCAAACCGACCGGATATGAAATGATGTATCCGTTGTACTTGAGACCGGAGTGTGCAGGATTCTTCTCTCCAAAATGTACTTCGTAAGTGTAAATTAGCTTACTTTGTTAAGTATAAACAAAGTAGTACAGTCGGAAAATAAAGTATCACAATACTCACTCTAAGTTAAAATTATGGCAAAAGAAAAAGAAAAGCTCTTTTCCGAATTCCCTCCGGTTTCGAGAGAAGCCTGGATTGATAAGATAACGGCCGATCTCAAGGGGGTTCCCTTTGAGAAGAAGCTTGTCTGGCGGACGAACGAGGGCTTTAATGTCAATCCGTTTTATCGCAGAGAGGACATCGAGGATCTGAAGACAACGACTTCTCTTCCTGACGAATACCCTTATGTGCGATCCACCCGAATGCACAACGAATGGCTCGTACGCCAAGACATCGTTGTCGGGGATAATGTGGCAGAAGCCAATGAGAAAGCCCTTGACCTGCTCAACAAGGGTGTGGACTCGTTGGGTTTCTACCTGAAAAAGGTTCATATCAATGTAGATACATTGGCTGCTTTGCTGAAAGACATAGAGCTGACAGCCGTGGAATTGAATTTCAACTGTTGTATCACACGTGCCGCAGACCTGCTGTCAGCATTCTCTGCATATGTCAAAAAGGTTGCTGCCGATCCGAATAAATGTCGAGGCTCGGTCAGCTACGACCCGTTCAAAAAGCAGCTCGTCCGCGGCGTATCCAATCCCGATTGGGTAAAGATGACACTCCCCGTCATGGATGCTGCACGCGAACTGCCTGCTTTCCGGGTGCTCAATGTAAATGCCGTGAATCTGTCCGATGCCGGCGCATTCATTACCCAAGAGCTGGGATATGCTTTGGCTTGGGGCGCAGAGCTGTTGGACAAGCTGACCGATGCAGGCTACAAGCCGGAGGAAATCGCTTCACGTATCAAGTTCAACTTCGGTATAGGATCCAACTACTTCATGGAGATAGCCAAGTTCCGTGCCGCTCGCTGGCTGTGGGCTCAGATCGTCGGCTCGTATGGCGATCAGTACAAGAACGAAACGGCCAAGATCCACCAGCATGCTACGACGTCCATGTGGAACAAGACCGTTTTCGATGCACACGTAAACCTCCTGCGCACACAGACCGAAACCATGTCTGCAGCGATAGCCGGAGTGGACTCCATAACCGTATTGCCTTTCGATGTCACCTATCAGCAGAGCGATGACTTCTCGGAGCGTATCGCTCGCAACCAGCAGCTTTTGCTCAAAGAGGAGTGCCACTTCGACAAGGTTATCGACCCTTCGGCCGGATCTTATTATATCGAGACGCTGACCAACTCCATCGGAGAGGAAGCGTGGAAGCTGTTCCTCTCCGTAGAGGATGCGGGCGGTTTCACTCAGGCTGCTGAGACGGCAAGCGTTCAGAAGGCCGTCAATGCAAGCAATATCAAACGCCACCAGTCGGTGGCGACTCGCCGCGAGATCTTCCTCGGGACCAACCAGTTCCCCAATTTCACGGAAGTTGCCGGCGACAAGATTACTCTTGCTCAGGGAGAGCATGACTGCAACTGTGTCAAATCCATCGAACCCCTGAACTTCAGTCGAGGAGCATCCGAATTCGAAACTCTCCGTCTCGCAACGGAAAAGAGCGGCAAAACGCCTGTCGTCTTCATGCTCACTATCGGCAATCTGGCCATGCGTCTGGCACGCTCACAGTTCTCAAGCAACTTCTTCGGCTGTGCCGGCTACAAATTGATCGACAATTTGGGCTTTAAGTCCGTGGAAGAAGGTGTGGATGCAGCATTGGCAGCGAAAGCCGATATTGTGGTGCTCTGCTCCAGTGACGATGAATATGCCGAGTATGCTCCGGCTGCATTCGACTATCTCGCCGGCCGTGCCGAGTTCGTAGTGGCCGGTGCACCGGCCTGTATGGCGGATCTTGAGGCCAAAGGCATCCGGAACTATGTGCATGTGAAGTCCAATGTCCTCGAAACGCTTCGTGCCTTCAACGACAAATTCGGTATTCGGTAGTATCCATCCCTAAAGCAAAGAATCAAAGATGAAACCTAATTATAAAGACATCGATATTAAGTCCGCCGGCTTCGTGGCTAAGGATGCTGCACGCTGGGCGGAGGAAAAGGGCATCGTGGCTGACTGGCGTACTCCGGAGCAAATCATGGTAAAGCCCCTCTATACGAAAGATGACCTCGAGGGCATGGAGCATCTCGACTATGTGTCCGGCCTGCCTCCTTTCCTGCGAGGCCCCTATAGCGGTATGTACCCCATGCGTCCGTGGACTATTCGTCAGTATGCCGGATTCTCCACGGCGGAAGAGTCGAACGCTTTCTATCGTCGCAATCTGGCCTCCGGTCAGAAGGGTCTGTCCGTGGCATTCGACTTGGCCACGCACCGCGGTTATGACGCGGATCATTCGCGCGTGGTGGGCGATGTCGGGAAGGCCGGTGTTTCCATTTGCTCGCTGGAAGACATGAAAGTCCTTTTCGACGGTATTCCGTTGAGCAAGATGTCCGTTTCCATGACGATGAACGGAGCCGTTTTGCCCGTCTTGGCTTTCTACATCAATGCCGGACTGGAGCAGGGCGCGAAGCTCGAAGAGATGGCTGGAACGATCCAGAACGACATCCTCAAGGAGTTCATGGTGCGTAACACTTATATCTATCCGCCCGAATTTTCGATGCGGATCATTGCCGACATCTTCGAGTACACCTCTCAGAATATGCCCAAGTTCAATTCGATCTCGATCTCCGGTTATCACATGCAAGAGGCAGGTGCCACCGCCGACATCGAAATGGCTTATACGCTGGCAGACGGTATGCAGTATCTCAAAGCCGGTATCGATGCCGGTATTGATGTGGATGCTTTTGCTCCTCGTCTCTCTTTCTTCTGGGCTATCGGTGTCAATCACTTTATGGAGATTGCCAAGATGCGTGCGGCGCGCCTTCTTTGGGCCAAGATCGTGAAGAGCTTCGGGGCGAAGAATCCCAAGTCATTGGCTCTGCGTACACACAGCCAGACGTCAGGCTGGTCACTGACGGAGCAGGATCCGTTCAACAATGTCGGACGTACCTGTATCGAAGCTATGGCGGCCGCTTTGGGGCACACCCAGTCGCTGCACACCAATGCTCTCGATGAGGCCATCGCCCTGCCGACGGACTTCTCGGCACGTATTGCCCGTAATACCCAGATCTATATTCAGGAGGAAACCCTCGTCTGCAAGGAGATCGACCCGTGGGGCGGCTCCTACTATGTGGAAAGCCTGACCAACGAACTCGTCCACAAGGCGTGGGAGCTGATCAAGGAAGTACAGGAGATGGGCGGAATGGCAAAGGCTATCGAGACCGGACTGCCCAAGCTGCGTATCGAAGAAGCTGCTGCCCGTACACAGGCTCGTATCGACTCGCACCAGCAGGTTATCGTGGGGGTAAACAAGTATCGTCTGCCTAAGGAGGATCCTATAGATATTCTTGAGATCGACAATACGGCTGTTCGTAAGCAGCAGATAGAGCGCCTCAACGATCTCCGCTCTCACCGTGATGAGAAAGCGGTGCAAGAAGCCCTTGAGGCTATCACCAAATGCGTGGAGACGAAAGAGGGCAACCTGCTCGACCTTGCGGTCAAAGCTGCAGGGCTGCGTGCCTCTTTGGGTGAGATCTCGGACGCATGTGAGAAGGTTGTGGGAAGATATAAAGCAGTAATCAGAACTATTTCAGGCGTGTACTCATCCGAATCGGGAGAAGATAAAGACTTCGCCCATGCCAAAGAATTGGCAGAGAAGTTTGCAAAGAAAGAAGGCCGTCAGCCGCGTATCATGATCGCCAAAATGGGGCAGGACGGGCATGACCGTGGTGCCAAAGTGGTCGCTACCGGCTATGCTGACTGCGGATTCGACGTCGATATGGGGCCTCTGTTCCAAACACCGGAAGAAGCCGCTCGTCAAGCTGTGGAAAACGACGTGCACGTGATGGGCGTTTCCTCTCTGGCAGCCGGTCACAAGACGCTGATCCCTCAGGTAATAGCAGAGCTGGAGAAGCTCGGCCGTCCGGATATTCTGGTGACAGCCGGAGGTGTTATACCGGCGCAGGATTACGACTTCCTCTATCAGGCCGGTGTCGCTGCCATCTTCGGCCCCGGTACCCCCGTGGCCTATTCGGCTGCCAAAGTGCTTGAGATTCTTTTGGAAGAATAATCCCTGCTCCCGATAAGGAGTATTTCAGCATTCTCTATAGCCGCTCATACGGTTCCCCGAAAGGGGAGCGTATGAGTGGCTTTTTTCTGCCCACGGAGACTGAAGTATGGCCGTCCCCATCATCCCCAATCGGATAAGGAACTATTGTTTTTTTGTCCTGGCTGATGTCCTGCTTCTCCGAATGAGGCTGTCGGCACAGTCCTTACTCTTCACGTACGATAAAACCAGTGTATGCGGAGCCGAAAAACGTGGCGTGAGAATTTTTTCGTTTTGGCGCGGGAAGTAAATTTTTTACGCGCCAAAACGAAAACTTTCCCGCGCGTCTTTTCGTGAAAAGACGAACCGCAATTCGTGCATTTCCGGTTCCGGAAAACATTTTTCAAAACGAAGTTTGGCTATTTTTGTTGTCAATATCAAATAAAAACGCAGATAGTCAAAAAACAAAAAGAGAGCTTATGAAAACTATTCTTTTCGCACTGCTGATGAGTGTCAGCGGACTCATGCTACAAGCGCAGTCCGGCGCACAATCTTCCTCCGTGCAAGCCGGAACCACTCAAAATAGAACGCTGAAAATGAAAGTGGCCATTAGCCGATTCTCCAACGAAACGCAGTATGGAAAAGGCATCTTCTATGACCGAGACAGCGATCCCATGGCCAAGCAGGCGTTGGATATTTTATCGACCAAGTTGGCCGGTACGGGGAAGTTTATCCTCCTTGAGCGTGAAGACCTCGACAAGATAGAGGAAGAGCTGAAAAACAATGCCGCCTCCAAGCAGACCATCGGTGCGGACTACCTCATTCTCGGGTCGATAACGGAATTCGGCCGCAAGACGACAGGCAATGACGGTGTCTTTACTGCCACCAAGAGCCAGATCGTGCAAGCCGGCGTAAGCATCAGGATCGTAGATGTGGCTACCGGTATGATCATCTATTCGGAAGAGGGCAAGGGGACGGCCGAGACGACCACGAAGTCCACACTGGGATTCGGCGGTAAGGCCGGATTCGATGCTACGCTCAGCGACAAAGCCATATCCGCTGCTATAGATATGCTGGTGGAAAATATAATAAACAAGTGTACGGACAAACCCTGGCGTACCTACTTCCTCAATGTCGATGAGGATGGCATCATTATAGCCGGAGGACAGTCGCAAGGCCTTCGGGAGGGAGACCTCTTCGATGTTATGCTCCGTGGCAAGAAGGTGAAAAATCCCCAGACAGGAGTCGCATTTGAGCTGCCCGGCAAGAAAGTGGCGACCATCAGGGTAGAAGCTGTAGGCGGCGATACGCAGGAGACGGAATTTGCCGTTGCTACGCTGGTCAGCGGCCAATTCGACGCAAGCGAGCCGGACAAGTATTACATCGAACAACCACGTTAACCGTTCTTTCAAAATCAGATCGTTATGAAAAGAAATATCATCCATTCCCTCATCGTTTTGCTCGTTCTCGTGACGAGTGTGGCAGCCTTCAGTTCCTGCGGCTCTGTGGCATCGGCCAGTTATGGTATGCAGGACGAGAGTTATCTGATCGTGACCGCAAGCAAGCAATACCTGGGTGAGACCGTATTCGTCAGCATCGACGGCGACTCCGCCGTGCAGGCAGTGCCCATCAAGGAGAAGCATGCCGTGCGCAAAGGCAAGCGCATAGTCGTAAGTCCGGGCAAGCATACGGTAGTCGTCACAGACCGATCCGGAGTCCGACTCTATGAGAAGCAGATATTCGTATCGACCAATAATGGGAAAATGATCCATTTGCCATAGCCGAAATGTAGAGGCCAAGGGCAAAGAGCCGGACTGCCTTTGCCCTTGCCGAAAAGATGTAATCCGAATACTCTGCAGATTATGAAGAAAATTCTACTTGCTGGTCTTGTGTGTTTCGTCGCTTTCGCATTTTCCAACTGTGGTACCAAGACGCTCTATTCTTGGCATGGCTATGAAGAAAAATCGTATGCATACTCGAAAAAACAGACACCCGAGGCCGAACAAAAGCTATTAAAAACCTATGAGGAAATCATCAAGGAACAGGGCGGTATACGCAAGACTGTTCCCCCCGGTATATATGCCGAATACGGTTATCTCCTCGTCAAGAAAGGACGGATAGAAGAGGGCATCCGGATGCTCAAGATGGAGATGGCCCTTTATCCCGAAAGCAATTTATTTGTCAGCAGAATCATCGAACAACTACAGAACCCATGAGAATGCCGATCAGAGCTGCTTTTTCACGTACTATCGCTTTGTGCGCCCTCCTCTCCCTCTCCATGGCCGGAAGCGGATATGCGCAAGAGTCGATCAAGAAAGTAGTATATTCTAAGATGTACGAAGAGTCTCCCGTGGCTATCCTCATTATGCCGCCGATCAATGAGACCAATCACGTAGAGGCGCAGGACTATTTCTTCTCCACGCTTACGATGCCTTTGGTGGAGAAAGGGTTCTACGTCTTCTCCCCGTACCTCGCCATGGAACTTTTGCGTCAGGAGAGTGCAGGGGATGCCGAGCAATTTCTGGAAGGAAATCTCAAGCCGTTTTACGATGTATTTCAGGCCGATGCGGTGCTTTTCACTATAATCAAGAATTGGTCTAAAGCTGCTCTCGTCTCCACTGTCAGCGTACAGGTGGAATACATCTTGCGCTCGGCCAAAACCAATGAGGAGCTGTTCCGCCGCAGTGCCGATGTCTCTGTGGACTGTTCTATCAGCAGCGGCAATGGTATTCTGATCGATATGCTTGCCAATAGCCTTGCTACTGCCGCAACGGATAAGGTGGTCGCTGCCAGAAAGGCCAATGCTTTCATCCTTCAGGATATGCCTCATGGCAAATACTCTCCCAAAGGAGGACGTGACGGAGCGGACAGAGTCGGGGCGCAACATCTCACCGGGATCACAGTAAAGTAGAGGGTATGACGATCTGCCGAATACTTCCCCAAAAGTAATCGGGACACAGCGTAGCGTGGATATGCCGCTCTGTGTCCCGATTATTTATAAGGAGAGAATGAAATATGATCTAATTTGTCACTTGAATCCTTTGGTCATAGAAGTAATTCATCTTGACGATGATGTCTTCGGACGATTCCACTTTGTTTGACTTGAAAGGAAGCTGGAACTCCCTGTTCTGAGGCATTGTCGTCAATACGTATTTGTACAAGGTCTTTCCTCCCTCTATCCCTATGGTCATCCCGGGATTAGCCGGGTAGAAGTTTTCTGTAAAGACTTTGAACGTAATAGGTAGCAGAGCCTCATTAAACACTTCCGGTAGTTTCGCCTTGATTGTCAGAGGTTTTGCTTGCCCTGTAGGCAAAGCTACATTTATTACATTGTTCGAGGCCGCTTGTCCGTTTGCCTGAAAAAGATCATAGGAGTATGGATTGCGAACCACAATACGAACCTTTCGCTTGAGGTCGGGATTGCCGGTGATACCTAATACTATATCTGTTATATAGGCTCCCGTGGAGGGTGGGTTCTGATTCAATGTTAGGGTAATCTTCCCATTACCATCATTAACCGGAACGCCCATCACCGCTTGTCCGTTTATGTGTGTCACATTGCCTACGACTATCTTGTTATTCTCCGCAGTGGTTGACCCCTGAGGAGTATAGGAGGCAATAATATAGCCTGTAGCTTCCTTCTTGACAAAGGCCATATAAGTACTGTTCACAGTAAGCAGGCCGGTACCGTCCGAGAATGAGGGGAATACCTGCACCTCGGGGCTGAGTGCAATGTTGTTGGCTGCAGCTCCTTGTAAAGCTCCCTCGATGGAGGGATACCCTGCCGTTTTGGCTTGCAGGATACTGACTTTATAAAAATGATTTCGAATTACATCGTACCGATCTTTGTCGGCATTGACCAAGTCGATTTTATAATAGCTATATGCAGCGGAGGGGGTTTCGTATTTGGCTTTCACAATCAAGCAGGTGATTTCTGTTTGTATGGAATTTTCACGCTCAAATCCATAGAAAAAATTGTTGTCTCCCGCCGGTTTGAAAGGTTGAGGAGCTGCAAAGGTCGTGCCGGCCGGCTCGGTAACATAGTCATTGACAAACTCGCCGGTACTTGGGTTGAAAGGAGCCAACGTGCCTTTGTTCAGAGAATTGTACAATGAAAAGGATACATCGTATAACTTGCTCTGAGAAGGCTCTGCAACGTACAAGGCAAACTTGGCCATGTTGCGAAGTAATTTAATCTGACCCAAATCTGTAGCGGTTGCTATACCTGTGTCATAGGTTTTCTTTGCCCACATCCGGATGGTCTCTTGGTCGTCCTGTACAGAAAATGAAGGCACCATCTCTTTCTGGCTGTGACCTACCCACGTCTGTGGGTTCAGCAAGTTATAGTTGGCTATGAAGTGAATGGTTCTTTTTTTATCAGAAGCGGTAATAGTAGCAGTGAAATTTTGTCCTGAAATATTTGCTGCAGCTCGTTCCAGAAAACAGCCATCTTCGTCGAAGACCCAGAGCTCGAGACTTTCTACCGCATTCTCTTTGTTGAAAGTGGCTATCCTGACAGGGTATTCCGACGCGATTATGCTTCCTCTGACCTCCACCATCTGTCCGGGACAGGGCTCGTGCCGATCTGCTACACATGATGTGAGTAGCAATAGCAAAAGTATATACTGAAACTTTTTCATCGTTCTCTTCATTTTTTCTTCCTGATATCGTCTTTCACATCTCGAACGCAGCGGACGTGCGCTCTGCTTTCTGAAACGTTGTTCACAAATTCTCCATCGGGGTTGTGAATGGCCGGGTGTTTGAGGTTGCTCCAATAGTATTTACCGGTCATGATAGCCTTCACAGCACTCTTTGGGTCTTTTTGCAGTCTATACACTAATTCCACTTCTTTTTTGGTAGGTAAGCGCCAATCGTTTAAGATAACCTCAGCTCCGTTGACCACACGTTTCTCCCAGTATTCTGCACAAGTCCCTAATGCATTTCGAGTCGTGGCACTTCCTGACGCATAGTTCGAATGGATGTTATACCCGCCTATTACCTTTTCGTAAGGTTGTATGACAGTCGCACCTAACTGAGAGGCCAATTCGAAAGAAGGTGATACCATTTGGGATGTTTCTGTTGAACTGTTGGTTACATCGTCACTGTATACCAAACCACTGGGAATTCCCGGACTGTTTTGATAATAAAAGTCTTTGTTTTCTCTCGGGGGGAATCCGGTCACCATATCTCCTGTGGGAGCCAGAATGACGATGTGATAAATCGCTTTGTTGTTTAGCCCGGGCGCAAGGTTTCCTCCCGGTTGCCAAGAGGATGCAGTACCCATTGTGTGGACTACATACTCTGACGGATTTTGAACAATCGTAACTTGCTTCGTTAGCCCACCTTTCAGATTCTTCACTGTAAAAGTGATTTTCTTTGGAACGTTGTTGACCGGAAGGATCGAGCTAACCTTGATCTTACCTGATTCTTCCGTTACGATCGGGAATTGACCGATGTGCGATTCCGGTGCAGTCTGATTAGGATGGTAGTGAACTGTTGTTTCTATTCCGGTTTCTCCATTCACAAAAGTGTAAGAAGCCTTGACGTCCTTAATTTCAATTGTGGAAGAGCTCTTATAGTTGAGGTGGGTCTCTGTGATCAGATTCATTACGCTTTCTTGTGGAATTACCTCCAGATACTGCGTGTCAGGGAGAGTCTGGTCGTCCGCATGCTCTGACCATGGTAAAACGCAGAATGTACCGTTCAGTGCTATCGGGTTCTCTTCCTCCAGGCCTCCCAGCACTTCTATCGTCACACTCATGTCATAGAGGTAGTTGCTGCGGATTTTATTGTCCGAAGCGTTGATGGGAACTCTGTAATAGTATGCTTTGGCCAGATTGTCTGTTTGACCATCTTGTTTAAGCTTGATCATCAGAATAAGCTCGGGCCGCTGATCTGCGGGAGTGGTTTCTTCCCACTGATTATAATAGGAGTAAAAGTGAACTGTCCCATTTGCTTCGTTCAGCTCCTTATAAGGAATGACACCACCTGCATCGGCTCCTGACGGAATATCTTCGAATTGCAGATACCCCTTGTTCACGTAGTTCCTGTATTTGGCCTGAGGAAGCCCTACCATCGTGTATCCTTCAACGATAACTGTTGGGCTTTTCAACCTGATTTTTGCCGCCACTCGCTTTAGATTGATGTTGCCAAGCTGTTTGCCTTCGGATGTCGCCATATTGATCTGCTTCGACGTAAAGCCGTACATGGCGAACTTGTCGGGAGGTGTCCCGGAAGATGAGGAAACGGCAATATCATTGCTGATTACCTTTTTAGGAAGATCTGTCTCGGAATTGGGACCGGCGAAACCATGAACGTTGGCGATTAAGTAGATATTAAATTCTTTCGTGCCATCGAACTGTCCGTACATGTGTTGAGGTACAGGGATTATATAATTGCCTACGGACTGTACTGTCGGAACGGCTTCCCATACCTTTGTTCCACCATGGTAGAAAACCACAGCCAAATGCTCTATCGCATTTTCTCCATAAGAGGTCTCTCCTGCCTCAGTGCTACGCCCTTCCCCTCCTTCCGAAAGCTGCACCCTTAGGATAAGCGAAGACGGATCTGTCTCAGGATTGTCTACCTTTTCGTGGATACACCCTGTCACAATAGAGACAAAGAGTATAGCCAATAGATTTATCTTAAGTTTCGTTTTCATCTTAGTTTCTTCTTGTCCTTTAGTGCCCTTGTTGTACGATGGTAATGTCTGTCAGCTGGACGCCATTACCTTTCTTTAGAACTACCTTTTTTCCATTCACGGTAAAGTACAGTTTCGCCTGTCGGTCGTGGTTCGTAGGTGCTTTCAGTGGCTTAACGATAACAGTGTATCCTGTATACCCATCAGCTTCCCCTGTGTTTACACCATTGACCGTATCGAATCCGAATTCCAATCCGTTATCGAGTGTCGCAAGCCATTGGCTGCAATCTGTTCCTTTGATTTTGATTTGAATGGTAAGCGGGTTGGAGATGGTCACGTTGTTTTGAGGGAGTTCGAGGATATTCTCCGGCTGAATTAGCGCAAAATATGGTACGAGAAAACCATGATCCAAGTTCTCTACCGTCCACGGAAGGACTGTGGTCGTGAGGAGCAAGCTGCTGAATTCGCCGATTTTTGTGATTGTCCCGTCCAGTTTATAATGGTGGTTGCGGTGGATGGCGTAGTGATGATCGGCCGTAGTGGTCTGATCGTTCACATAGGCATAGTAGCGCGTCTTGATGCCATTGTAGAGGGCGTCTACCACAAGCTGCGTAGCACGGCCTGTAGAGTCCGCTGCAGAGCCTATGTTTTCATATACGTAGAGCGGAGCAGCTGCGGGGATGATGCTCTGCGCGCTACCGTTGTTCGTCAATGGAACGTCATAGGCATTCGTCCAATTCCAATATCCTGTAGGCTTGCTCGTACTACCTTCGAGCAGGCGAGAGTTCTTGGCGTTGCGAAGAATCTGTACGTTGGTAATCTTGATTACATCGCTACCGGGAGTAACTTGCTTGATGTCCAGTGTGATTTTGGCTGCAATGCGGTTGAGGCTGACGTTTGCTTCCACAGTGTTTTGCGGGTTAAGGGTTGCTATCACCATTCCCGTCATGGTGAAGGGTTGAGCTATCGGCCCGTTCACGTCAGGAGCCTGAATATCATCAAGTTCTTTCTTGAAAAGGATTTTGTTCAGTTTTGTCGTGAGAGCATCGGGTTCGTTGGCAATCACGTATATCTGGCGAGGGCCGGCATGTGCACTGATCGTAAAAGGATTTTGGAAATCGGATTGTCCCGATATGAATAGTTTTTGGTTGTCGAGAGCCCAAAGGCCGTTTAGCCCTTCGCGAAAGACGAATATGCGCACTTTCTTTATCAGATCTTCACCTGAGTAGAGATCTCCGTTTCGTATTTCAACGTCGTCAAGCGACATCTTTACCGTTGCCACATCGTCCGAGGTGGGCTGATCGGGATTATCTTCCTTGGTACATGCCACCACTCCCATTGCAAAAAACAATAGAAGTAGAAGATGTGAAAGACGCCTCGATGAGTGATGCAAGTATTTCATTTCCATAATAGTTGTCAGATTAGTATTCTGCATATTGTTGCACTACGTCCCAAGGAGTGACGGATACGATCACGCTGAGGTTTGCACCACGGAGATCTATGTAGATGTTCAGCATTTTGCCTACAACGGGAATGAAAGGCACTCCATCCGACCCTGCACTGAAGTTTAGCAACTCTTCCCCATATGCATAGAGCTTGAGGTGCAAAGGAGTGGAGTCGAGGGTGGGATAAATACGGAAGATGGAAGAAATGAAATCCCCGTTTTGGATCTGTCCGTCGGGACGGTATTGAACGGCATTGCCGATGAGGTCGGCGAGGCCGGTATAGGTGTCGGGAGTTTCTCCCAGAAGAATGTCGGCATAGTCAGGCAGTTGTCTGGGGCCATTAGCGTCCAGCCACTCTTGATAGCCACGTATTATGATATGTACTTGTGCCGTACGGCGGTAGATATCTACGGTCTGATCCTGTCCCTGTTCGATGGAGCCGTACTCTATCGGACAGGTCAGTACGCCGGAAAAAAGGTCTTCAGGCGATTGGGCTATACCATTGGTAGAGGCCAGTCTGAAGAATAAGTCTTTGACGTTCTGCACATCGGCTGTCTCTGCCAACATGTGATCGTCGGGATTAGCCCATGCCACAAAGGACACAGTCGTAGGGCCGTCGTATTCCAATGGTATCGGCTTGCGTGCAGCTACTTGTGCGGCGTCCATCATCAGTCGGTCGATGCGGCGTCCGGTTTCGTCGAAGACGAAAATAACGACGCGCTGCACGGCTCCGGATTCGGTTATATCCTGCATATCGGCATCCCATGCCCTGACAGTGAGGCGAAACGGACGGGGACAATCGGAATAGTCCTCTTTAACACATCCGCCAAACATTCCGGATACGAGTAAGATCAGCACCGATACGATATATTTCTTAGCGTCGTTCATAACTATAATTCTTTGATTGGTGATTCAGATTTCCCTATTCGATTTTAGAGAGAATGAATACAGGGAGTGGAGCGAACCCCGCTCCCTGTATTCCAATGTAAACAAACTATGAAAGTTTTTTCTTTTATTGGTTTGAGGGTTGATTACCAAGTAGCATTCTGACCAACGAGAACCCACTCAGCTACAGTACACTGTACGTTCAAGTGAGCAGACTCTGTGATAGGATTCTCGGGATTGTTTGTTCCAGGCCCTGTGATTGTCAGCTTAATATCATACTTATGGTTACGCTCAATTTTATTCTTAGGCGTATAACCATTGTCATAAGTATAGTTGTTGCTGTTGAAGTTTACCAATACAGGGTAATAGGTCTTGCCTTCTGCGTCCACCCAATTGGCGGCCTGAGCAGCTGCTAAATCGGCTCCCGCCAGGTCGGCTCCGTTTTTCTGAAGTTTGCCATAAACACATAGGATTGTCGGATGAATAGTCCCACCGTTAGCTGAGTAGTCATTTTCTAATACATAGAAGCCCTGAGGAGCATTGGCGGTAGGTGCAACGTAATTACGGCTCAGCCAAGGCACATTGGCATAGTTGGCAGGTGTGTAAGCACCGTTAAATGTGGTCAAAGAACCTGTCAGATAATTAGCGTCTGCATTCACGAGTGTTGCCCCGAACAAATTAGATTGCTTCTTTGCAATGAGACCATAAATCTTTTCAGGAGCAAATGTGTAAATGTTATCGTAGGCTGCGCTCATCTGCACTTTAATTTCGGTGAAAGCCATGCGAGCATGTACACGCTTGATCTCAAGAGGATCATTCTCAATGTGGTTGCCCTCTCCGGCTCCATTGTATCCAATATAGTTCTTGCCTGCCTTCAAAACGATTGCTTTTGGCTCTGCCGTCATGATCAAACCTGCAGCCTCTTGGTTTTCTGCAGTCAGTTCAGTTGTCAATGCTTTTACATCTGCAAGAGTCTTGCCAGTCAGATCCATTGTTCCCGTATTGGCCATTACGACCAGCGTACGTGAGCCTGCACCACATTTGATATTCTCAATCTTAGTCGCATTTTCGGCTGATTCGATGGCTTCCTGCTGTTCTCCATTATAAACCATTACGGTCAACTTAGCCACTTTTGCTTCGTCATCTGCAACCCCGAAAGCACGATTCGGATTGCTGGTCTTCAATACTACGCTAATGGTAGCGTTACCTTCTACAACGGGTTCTGCTTCGTTGTCTTTGTTACAAGCTGTCATAGCAAGGGCAGCAAGTCCCAACAAGAAAAACTTAGTCTTTTTCATCTCGTTTTTGTTTTAAAAGTGAATATTGTTTTATTAGGATCTTTTTCGATTTAGAGATTGTCCTGCATATAGTGTCGCAGTTCGTCGAGGTTATGCTGCGCTCCGGGCTGGCCTTGCTGAGCAGCGCGAGTAAGGTAGCTTTCGGCTTCAGCCCATTTTTCGCTGTAAGCATATGCCAAGCCTAACAGCATCCATAGCTTGGGTTCGTCCTTACGCGCTTCGAGGCGAGCCAGAGCTTGTGGATACCTGCCGGCACGAAGGTCTATGATGGCCGCATTGGCTGTCGGTTCTATCGCTTTCGGGAAAGCTTTCTCGGCTGTTGTCCACGTCTCGTAGCGTTCGTAGCTCCCTTCCGGATAGCTCTGTGCTACGGCGTAGACCTCTGCCAGACTCAGACGAGAGGGGTGTGTCTTGATAATTTCACGTGCTTTGTCCAACTCAAATCCTTTGACCACGATATGGAAAGTGAGTTCGCTTCGGCGAAGCGGGGGGTAATAGTCCGAGAGCAATGTGGCATAGAGAGAACCTCCATCGATGGCTTGCAGAGCAGCTGTGCGCTCGCCGGCCGGCTTTTGGTCTATGATGTCCAATATGGCAGCCTTTTGTGAGAGGTCGCTCTTGACCACTGCAGTGCGCAGACCTGCCCAGTCGGGTCCTTTCCAATCGTTTTCGAATCGATTCTTCAGGATCGGGTACTTGCGCATAAGATAGTCTGCAAAGGAGTGTGCCCGATCCTTAGAAAGCTGTACGTTGTACTCTGCACCCCCTTCCGGTGAGGCGTATCCTACCATGCTGAGTTTCTCGAAAGTGATGTCGCTATCGCCTCTGATTTCTTTCAGTTTGCTATCGATACGTGCCAGTTCTGTGGGGTTGCCATCAAAATCCGGTAGTACAGTATATTTCCCTACCCGATAGGCCAGGTGAGCGGAGAGGGTTTCTTCACGTTTTTTCAGTAGTTCGCCTTCCGGTACTATGATTTGGTATCGGTAGTCTGCTTCATACAGTGGTACCAAAGCATCGTCCGTAAGTGTCGTTTCTTCTGAACCGAGCGGGCAGTCCGCGCAACCGGTGTTTTCTGCCAAAAGAATCATGGAAGAATGGCGCATCCACGGCCTATAAGGTGTAGCCGCAGAATAGTCCATGCTCTGCTCCTTGCCATTGTGACGCTTTACCATGGCCGAAGGTTTGGTGTCAGGTTGATTGTAGATGTGGTGTTTGTCGAGAGTGATACGACGATCGATGATCCGGTAGCGTCTGTTCCCCATAAGCAGAAATGGACGAAGAGCGACCTGATCGTTCGACGTATTGGAGCGGATAATGGGTGTAACCACCATCAGCAGATTGCTCTTCATATCCGGCATGGCCGTCAGATTCAGGTTCATCTTTACGTTGGCAGTATGTCCCGTTTTCTTGATCACGTGCTTCTCGCTTACCTTAATACCTCCTAGATGGGTTTGAGCTATCACGGCAAGCGTGGACATTCCGAAGAGAAGCGACAGGATGATATAGCGACTCTGTTTCATATAGCTTGTCAGTATAATTATGGTATTACTTAATGATGTATATGAGCGAAAGTGTAGCTTTCGTTACGCCGAAGTAGTTGTACTTACCTTCTTCGATCTTTTTGCCGCACTTGGCACATTCGAATTTGTCATAGTCGAAGTGGACGAATCCTCCGCTGATCGATGCCTCCAGATTCCATCTTTTGCCCAACAACCATTGATAGCCATAGGTCAGGCCGGCACCGATGGCGTATCCTTCGTGTCGATAGTTGTTGAGATTTTTGAGCCGACCGACAGGGATGTCGATATCATTCACATTGTACTCTCCTCCGATGCCATGAAGTCCGAAGAAGTGGCCGGAGAAAGCCTCACACGTCCAATAGCGAAGTTCCGGAGCCACGAGCCAATGTTTGAGCTTGCGATGGTGGCTGAATGTGAAAGGATTGTAACCTCCCGAAACATCGAGTGTCCACTTCTTACCCATGCGAAACTCCAATCCTGCATTAGGTGTAGTCGTGCCCCAATAAAGCAGATTGGTCTTTAGCCCGATCTGCTGTGCCCGAAGGGAGGGGATCAGTCCTGCAATCAGAGCGATCCCGATAAGCAGCAATCGTGTTTTCCTTTTCATATGTTTTTATAATAGTTGCTTACAGTCTATAGATGTAACCACATGAAAAACAGAAAGAGGGAGCAACCTTAGACTGCCTCCTTTTCCTGTCCTTTACTCACAAGCAAAGTTAGACTGTGTCATTGGGGATTTTCTACGTGAAAACACCTGACTTTTTTGCGTGTTAATACGTATTTTAGGGGCTATCGGTGCCTGGTCGCTGTATTCCGGCCCGATCTTTCGATTGGAATCTTGTTTAATACACTTTTTTGAGATGTCATTTTTTTCTTTTTGCGCGAGGAAGGATCGGGAGATAATTTTCGTTCGAAAGGATGGAGACGTGTGGTTCGCAAAAACGTGGTTCGTAAAAGTTTTTCTTTTGGTTCGGGAACTCAAAAAAAGACGCGCCAAAACGAAAAAAAAGACACGCCAAAATTTTCAGAAACACGCGCCGTTTTTTGAGCCTTTTACGCTTGACTTTTTTCTCTGAGATGAGAACGAAGACTTCAGAAAGTGCCTCTCTTATATTATATATGGTGTATAGTTCCGGAATAAGCCTTTTTCAAGGGAAGAGTGGACGTCGCTCGGCGAATCGCTTTTTTGCTATTTTTGCGGCCGCTAATCAAAAAGTCAAACCCATTATGAAAAAGAAACTGACATTACTTTCGATCCTATTGGCTGTCGTTTTCAGCCCCATAGCAAATCTTTCGGCACAAAGCGAAAGAAAACACACATTGAAACGCCATCATGTTGCATTGGACCTACTTGGCAATAAAGGCTTCGTAGGTGCTTCGTACGAATACCGTTTGGGAGATAAGATCAATTGGCTTGGCCTTAGAGCCGGATTAGGCTTTATGGGGGTATCACAATCAGGCCTTTACACATCCGGAGACAGCTTCCTTTGGGGTAAAGTTGCGGCTGAGGCTGTCTTACTACCCATGGAGTGCAATGTGCTGTTAGGAGCGAAAAATCATCATTTGGAGCTGGGTCTTGGCATGGTGCCCCTTCTGGCCAGAGGGCATTCGTCTGCCTATTACAACGACCATTTGCAAGAGGACAGCTCATACGGTTTTGCTTTCGGAGGCAACGCCACGGTGGCTTACCGCTATCAGAGACCGCAAGGGGGATTTGTCTTCCGTATCGGATTAAGCCCCATGTTCAAAATTCCCTTCATAGACAATTACATCAGCACCTCTGCCATTTGGCCTTTCCTTTCCTTGGGATATAGCTTCTAAAAGAAGTGTCCGCAGGGACTGTCTTTGCCACGATTGGCTTCCTTAAGTGAATCGGGATGCTGTCGGTGTCGGGCAGGCTTTTGATGCTATATAATATCGGTATGCTGCGCCTGCCCGCGGATGACAAAGTGTAAGGAAATGGATGGGAAACGGTGCATTTTGGAAAAAATACTATATTTGTTCGCATCCAAAATAATTTTAATCTAAAAAGGAACAGATGAAACGCTTCTTTATCGCCCTGATCGGGTTGTTGTTCGGCTTGAATGCATATGCTCAGCTTCCGGCCGTTAGTTTGAAAAACATTGAAGGTAAAACGGTGCAGACCAATAAGCTGGAGAATGCCGGCAAGCCGATGATCATCAGCTTTTTCGCCACCAACTGTAAACCCTGTCTGCGCGAATTGAAGGCCATTCAAGAGGTGTATGCAGACTGGCAGGACGAGACAGGCGTAAGACTTATAGCCGTATCTATCGATGAAGGCCAAAACGCCCAGAAGGTGAAGCCGTTGGCAGATGGCAACGGGTGGGAATACGAAGTGCTGCTCGACAGCAACGGCGACTTCAAGCGCGCCATGAACGTATCGCTCATTCCTGCCGTATTCATCGTCGATGGCAATGGTAAGGTCGTGTACAATCATACCGGCTATACGGAAGGCGGAGAAGCCGAACTGATCAAAAAGGTTCGTGAGCTGGTGAAGTAACCTTTCTCTCCTCTCTCGCGGAGGACTACTATCTATAAAATAGAAAGACAAACAAGACATTATGACCCGTAAATTGATCATGCTGCTGGCCCTCGTGCCGGCAGCTTCTGTGGTTTTTGCAGCACCGGCGGACAGTACGGACACGAGTGATAATCGTATTCTTACAAGCATGCGATCTTCTACTCTCAATAAGGCTACTGCCCAAGAGACCGATTCGGAGGATAAGTGGCAACCGATGCGTGCCAACTTTAGCATTCAGAGCGATATGTTGCTCTCTACAGCAAAGGAATCCAAAAATACCTGGTTCGGCAACTCCTACATCATGGGTATCCTCAAGAACAATTATTTGGAGTTTGGAGCCCGTTTCGAGGATCTCTATAAACCGTTGCCGGGACACGAACCCGAAGTGGGACGCGGCATCCCTCACATGTATGTCAAGGGGAACTATCGCTGGGCAGAGCTGACGATGGGCGATTTCTACGATCAGTTCGGCAGCGGTATGGTATTCCGTACCTACGAAGAGCGCAACCTCGGTATCGACAACGCAGTCCGTGGCGGACGTGTCGTGCTGGCTCCTTTCGACGGCGTACGCCTTAAGGCTATTGCCGGACAGCAGCGCAACTACTTTGATCGTACGGGCAAGGTATTCAATTCCGATCGTGGCTATCTGCTGGGTTCGGATTTGGAGCTGAATGTGGAGCGCTGGAGCAGTGCTATGCGGGACAACGACTATCATTTGACTATCGGAGGCTCGTTTGTCTCCAAACACGAAGCCGATGAGGATATATACGTAGGAGTCGGAGAAGATCGTAAGCGACTCAACCTGCCGTTGAACGTGCCTATCATGGGCATACGTACCAACTTCCAGAAAGGCGGCCTCGCTCTCTATGCAGAGTATGGCTACAAATACAACGACCCCTCGGCCGACAACGACTACATCTACCACGACGGGCAGGCCGCGCTACTCTCCGCTTCATACTCCAAAAAGGGGATGAGCGTCCTCTTGCAGGCCAAACGCTGTGAGAACTTTGCTTTCCGCAGCAAGCGAAGTGCTCAGCTTACACCGCTTATGATCAACTATATGCCGGCCTTTACGCAAGCACACACCTATACGCTGGCGGCCATCTACCCGTATGCTACTCAGCCTCAGGGCGAATGGGCTTTTCAGGGAGAATTGCGTTACAACTTTGCTCGCCGCACGGCTCTCGGCGGACGCTATGGTACGGGCTTGCGCATCAACGTATCGCATGTGCGGGGTCTGGACAAAAAGATGCTGAAAGAGAATCCTGACGAACTGATCGGAACGGATGGTTATACGGCTTCTTTCTTCGGCATGGGTGACCTCTATTACTCGGACATAGATGTAGAGATTACCAAGAAGGTAAGCCCCGGATTCAATTTCACGCTTACCTATCTGAATCAGATCTACAACAACATGGTGCTCCATGGTGCTGCCGGTGAGAAACATGAGAAGATCTATGCCAATATCTTCGTCTATGACGGTAAGTATAAATTGAGCAACAAGGTGGCCCTTCGTACCGAACTACAATACCTGCACACCAAGCAGGATCAGGGCGACTGGATCTACGGCATGGCGGAGCTATCCATCCTGCCCTCTCTGATGCTCTCCCTCTCCGAACAGTATAATATCGGTGAGACCAAGAAGCACTACGTCATGGGAGCCATTACCTATACTCACGGTGCGCACCGTGTGGCTTTCTCTGCGGGCAAAACACGTGCGGGAATGAACTGCTCGGGCGGTGTATGCCGTGTGGTTCCCGAGACTCAGGGTTTCTACCTTTCTTATAGCACCAATCTCTAATTAAACGAAGAAAACACGGATGAAAAAGCTATTTCTCTCGCTTACGAGCCTTGCAATGGTCTTCGCTGTTGCAAGTTGCGATATAATCGACAAGGATCAAACCCTCTTGCCGGCTCCGATCAACGTGACTCCTGACAATCCGGATGACAATCCTACTGAGATCGATATTACGCAGACGCATACAGAAAAATATGTCTTGGCCGAAGAATTTACCGGCCAAAAGTGTCTCAACTGCCCGAAAGGTCATCGCAAACTGGCGGCTCTCAAGGAGCAATACGGTAAGAGATTGACTGTTGTCGGTATACATGCCGGCCCTGCATCTCTCGTGCCGCCTCTTTTCCGTACAGAAGCCGGAGATGCATATTATAGCAAATTTGCCAATAATGCACCTCTTCCTGCCTTGATGGTTTCTCGCAAAAAGTTCGGCTCCTCCTACGTTTATGACAAGAGCTACAAAACGTGGGACGTGCCTATCGCCGAACAGATGGACCAAAAGGCGAAGATGAATATCTTTGCCGTGGCCGAGTATACCGATGCCCAAAAGATCAAAGTGACAGTAAAGGGCAAGATCCTGGAGGGAAATACACTCCCGAAGTCGATGGTTCAGGTATATCTGCTGGAGGACAAAGTGATCGCTCCCCAGACGGACGGTGGTGCTACCATACAAGATTACGAGCACAATCACGTGTTGCGTGCGGCTGTTAATGGTATTTGGGGCGAAGAATTTGTGGATCTGAAAGATTATTCGTATAATTACGCCACTGAACCGCTCTCGGGTATGTCTTTCGTGGCCGAGAACTATTCTGTTGTGGCCTTTGTGTACGATGCGCAGACATTCGAAGTGTATGACGTCGTGCAAGTAAAGATCAACCCCAAATCGGGCAAATAACGAACAAAACAAAAAAAGAAATATGAGGAAAATCTTTATCAGTATCGCATTGTTGATCGGTTTGGTTGCCGCCCTCAATGCACAAGTTGTGATCAAGGTGGGAGATGCCATCTTGGAAAACAATGCCACTGTAGATATCACAGCTTTTACGACAGAAGGTGGCACGGAGACCATGGATATAACCGGAAATGTTATCAATCAATCCGCTACACCTATCAACGTAATTGGCAAGATCACCAAGCAAGAAATGATCGGAGGCGGACACTTCACCCTCTGTTTCGGCCAGTGCATGCAGGAGGATGTTCCTGTTTCTCCTGTAGTGGAAGGTCTTGATGGTGAAGGAGAGTTCTTCTCTTTGCATTATGCATTCCCTGTTTCTAATGAGGGACATACAGGTGCTTTCACCTTTAGTTGCTTCCCCGAAAGCGGTGCCCCGGGCACAGAGCTCGCTACCGTTAATGTCAACTTCAAGTACAAAGGTGGTGGCACGGGCTTGACCAACATCGGGTTGGAGCGTATAAGTCTTATCCAAAGCGGCAATACTTGTACATTGCAGTATAACAGCAATGGCAAGCGTCTTGCCCTTGAAGTGTACAATCTTTTGGGCGTAAAGGTATTCACCTCTCAGCTGCCCGCAGGATCAGGCTCTTACACGCTCCCGGTACGTTTGCAGCGCGGTGTGCATATCTTCCGCATCACAGAAGGAGGCAAGCCTGCATTCGTTCAGAAGTATCTGATTAAGTAATAAAGGGAGTCTGCTCGAAGCCTCCAGATATGGAGGCTGAGGGTTTTCCCTCCTGACAAAAGAGGCTGCCTCGGAGTTCGATATTGACTTCGGGGCAGCCTCTTCGTTATATATTTTCCGGTACAAACTGTCCGATAGAGGATTAGGCTTAGCTCATCTTTGCAATGGATCAATTATGCAAGGAGTAGGCATTTGGTCTCTCGGTGCGGGCAGCAATACGTTATAATCATGGCAAAGATATTAGTGGCTTTTGACACGGTAACCGAAGGATTCGATCGGCTTACCGCTCATCACGATGTGATTTTCCCTCCGAAAGGGCGTGACTTTACGCAAGAGGAAATTGCAGAGCGCATTGCCGATTGCGATGTCCTCTGCTCGGTGTTCGACATTCCGATCGGCAAAGATCTGATCGAGAGAGGCCGATCACTTAAGTTGATCGCTAACTAGTCGTCCCTTAAAATTCTTTTTAATCTCTGATATTCAGCAAATTAGTTTGCGAATATCTTTGCTAAATCTGCAAGTTTTCTTATCTTCATAGCAGAAAACTTGCAGATTTTATGATTAAAAAGCCCTATAATACCCCTTCATTATTCAGCAGTCTATCAGACATGCTGAACCAATCGCACCCACTCTATAAATTAGCTGACAAAATAGATTGGGCCAAATTCGATACGGCCTTCAAACCTTTGTATTGCCAAAACAATGGTCGCCCTGCTAAACCTATTCGTC